>NZ_JBFTKM010000020.1:0-48959 GCF_056395945.1 Arthrobacter sp. 05T442
GGCAGGCGGCCCGGAGCAGGCAGGCCCGGGGCAGGCAGGCCGGACGTTCGAGCACACGGGGACCCTGCTGTTCACCGGGCCCGTCACGGCCTCCACGGTCCGGAAGATCGCCTGCGACGCGGACATCATCCCCGTCGTCCTCGGCGGCGGGGGCCGGATCCTGGACATCGGCCGGGCCTCGAGGGTCTTCCCGCCCCATATCCGCAAGGCCCTCACCGCCCGGGACCAGGGCTGCGCGTTCCCCGGCTGCACTATCCCCGCGCCGTGGTGCGAAGCCCACCACATCACCTACTGGTCCCGCGGCGGCACCTCCGGGACAGAAAATGGCACCCTGCTGTGTTCCCATCACCACCACGTGATCCACAAGGAACACTGGACCATCCAGCTCCGCACCGGGATCCCCTGGTTCATCCCGCCACCCCACATCGACCCCCGGCAACGCCCCCGCCGCAACCACTACTTCAAACCCGCCGGCCTCAGCGCGGCCGCGTGACCGCGGCCCGCAGGGACGACCCCACGGATGACCGCAGCGTCTCCACAAAAGCGTTCCCACGTGGTGGCCCGCAGACAGTGACCACGGCTCGGGAGTGACACCGATCCATCGAGTGGCTGCGGCGCACTGGCCCAAGCCTGGCAACGCGAAGTCCATGAGCGCAATACAGCTGGCCGCCGCCGGAAATCCGCGCCCAGTTTTGCAGATACGCCGGGCAGTCGGAGGAGTAAAATTCCTTCCGGGGGGCGGGCCTGGAAAGAGAGAGAACAGCCATGCTCAAGGATCAGCAAGTCGGCGCAGTGCTGCCGGCGGCGGACATCGCCCGTGCGCGTGCTTTCTACCGCGACAAACTCGGGCTCGAACCCGAGAACCCGGATGCCGAGGACAACCTGCAGTACAAGTGCGGCGGCGGAACCGGGTTCCTGCTCTATCAGACACCCAATGCGGGCACCGCCAAGAACACGCAGATCGGCTGGTTGGTCGACGACCTGCCGGCTGCCGTTGCGGAGCTCCGGGCCAGTGGAGTCGTCTTCGAAGAATACGATTTCCCGGGACTGAAGACCGAGGACGGCATTGCCACCACTCCCGACGGGAGCTTGGCCGCGTGGTTCCTGGACACCGAAGGCAACATCTTGAACCTCAACCACATGGCCTAGCCAGGCCGTTCACTGAATGCTGGCCCGGCCGGACCCGCCCCCCGGGCCCGGCCGGACCCGCCCCCCCGGGCCCGGCCGGACCCGCCGCCCGGACCTCCCCTCCCTGACAAGGTGCGTCCGGGGGCTACTCGTCCGTCCCGGACCCCGGCTCCCCGAACCACGCCATGCTGGGGCCAATGGCGTCGATGGCCTGTGAAAGCGGGATGCCGGATCCGTCCCGGCGCCCGTGCTCGCCGGGCAGTGACCTTGCCACGCCGGCCAGGGAGGACGCTTTCGCCGGGCCGTGTCCGGCCCAGGCGAGGAGCAGCGTGTCCTCGCCCTTGAGGAACCGGTGTGCCCGGACCCCGGCCGTGGCCCTGCCCTTGGCCGGATATTCCGCCAGCGCCGTGACTTTGGCGGCGCCAGGAGCTGTACCCGGAAGGGCGCCCTCGGTGCCCGCGATGGTCACAACGACCGCCGCGGTGTCCGCCGGTGCGGCCGCGCCGAAGAACAGGACGCGGTCCCCGGCGGCGAGCTTGATGCCGGCCATGCCGCCGGCAGTGCGGCCCTGCGGGCGGACGGCAGCCGCGCTGAAGCGCAGCAGCTGCGCCTGGCGCGTCAGGAAGACGAGGTCGTCGTCGTCGGAAGCGGCGGGCGCAACACCCACCACGGTGTCCTTGTCCTTGAGGGCGATGACTTCCCAGTCCTCGCGGTTCAGCGGATAGTCCGGCTGGATGCGCTTGACCACGCCCTGGGCGGTGCCGACCGCCAGTATTTGGTCCAGCGGCGCGAACGCCACGAGCGATTCGCCCTTCAGGAGCGTGATGAAATCCTTGGCCGGTACGCCGCCGGCCATGTTCGGTGTCCCGGACGTCGGCGGGAGGACGGGCATGTCCATCACCTGCAGGCGCAACATGCGGCCCTGGGAGGTGATGGCCGCGATCTCGCCGCGGGCGGACGTCTTGACGACCGAGGAGAAGACATCGTGCCTGGTCCGGGGCCCGGTCTCGGCGAGGCTGTCCTGGTTGGCGGTTCGGGCGATCTGGCCTGATGCGGTCAAGATGGCCCAGCAGGGGTCGTCGGAGATCTCGAGCGCCAGGGGAGCGGCCTTGCCCTTGGCGCCGGGTGCGGCGGCGAGGGCGGCAGCGACCGTGGGGGAGACCGCCTCGGATTCGAGGAGCACCGTGCGCCGAGGCGTGCCGTACTTCTCGGCGATGTCGGCCAGTTCGGTGGAAACCAGCGCGCGGAGCCGTTCGTCCGAGCCTAGGATGGCTTCGAGTTCGGCGATCTCGCGGCGCAGTTCCTCCTGCTCTTTCTCCAGCTCGATGCGGGAGTACTTGGTCAGCTGCCGGAGCCGGAGTTCCAGGATGTAGTTGGCCTGGATCTCGGAGAGGTCGTAAATGGACATCAGCCGGGTCCGGGCCGCGGCCGCCTCGTCCGAGGACCGGATGATCTGGATGACTTCGTCGATGTCGACGATCGCGACCAGGAGACCCTCCACGAGGTGCAGGCGGTCCTTTTTCTTGCCCAGCCGGAAGGCGGTGCGGCGCCGGACCACGGTGATGCGGTGGTCCACGTAGACGGAGAGCAGCTGCAGCAGGCCGAGGGTCTGCGGCTGGCCGTCCACCAGGGTGACGTTGTTGATGCCGAAGGAATCCTCCATCGGGGTGTAGCGGTAGAGCTGCTGGAGCACGGCGTTCGGGTTGAAGCCGTTCTTGAGCTCGATCACCAGGCGCAGGCCGTGCTTGCGGTCGGTCAGGTCCACGATGTCGCTGATGCCGGTCAGCTTCTTGCCGTTGACGGCGTCCTTGATCTTCTCGATCACCTTCTCCGGGCCAACCATGTAGGGCAGTTCCGTGACCACCAGGCCGGTCCGCCGTGCGGAGAGCTGCTCGATCTCGACCTTGGCCCGGGTCTTGAAGGACCCGCGCCCGGTGGCGTACGCGTCCCGGATGCCGTCCAGGCCCACGATCCGGCCGCCGGTGGGAAGGTCAGGGCCGGGCACGAGCTTCATGACGTCCTCGAGCGTGGCGTCCGGGTGCTCGATCAGGTGCCGCGCCGCGGAGATCACTTCGACGAGGTTGTGCGGGGCCATGTTCGTCGCCATGCCGACGGCGATGCCGGTGGCGCCGTTGACCAGCAGGTTCGGGAACGCTGCCGGCAGCACGTCGGGCTGGGTCAGCTGGTTGTCGTAGTTGGGGACGAAGTCGACGACGTCCTCGTCCAGGTGGTCCGTCAGCGTCAGCGCCGCCGCCGCCAGCCTGGCTTCCGTGTACCGCGGTGCTGCCGGGCCGTCGTCGAGCGAGCCGAAGTTGCCGTGGCCGTCAATGAGGGGCAGCCGGAGCGAGAAGTCCTGGGCCATGCGGACCATGGCGTCGTAGATCGCCGCGTCGCCGTGCGGGTGCAGCTTGCCCATGACCTCGCCCACCACACGGGCGCTCTTGACATGGCCCCGGTCCGGGCGCAGGCCCATCTCGCTCATCATGTACAGGATCCGCCGCTGCACGGGCTTCAGGCCGTCGCGGGCGTCGGGGAGCGCCCGGGAGTAGATCACCGAATAGGCGTACTCGAGGAACGAGCCCTCCATCTCGGAAGTGACATCAATATCGACGATGTTTTCTACGAATATTCCTGCGGAATCTTGGCTGGCTTCCCCTGCGGGGGACGTGGTTTGGCGGCGGGCCATAAGGCTGGAAGGTCCTTCTAGGGGGTGCTGAACGGGTACTGCGTACGTTTATGACTAGGCTAAGCCTATGGTGGATCAGCCCGAGCACGGCGTATATCCGGAATATTGGGAAGCCGATGTTGTCCTGCGCGACGGCGGCACAGCTCATCTGCGCCCCATCCACCCGTCCGACGCCGAGGCCGTCCAGGCCTTCCACATCGGCCAGTCGCAAAAGTCCATCTACATGCGGTTCTTCGCTTTCAAGTCCAAGCTCTCGGGCAAGGAACTCAAGCGTTTCACGGAGGTGGACTACAAGGACCGGGTGGCCCTCGTGATCACCATCGGCGGGGAGATCATGGGGATTGGCCGCTACGACCGGCTGGATGACCCCGAGGAAGCGGAAGTCGCGTTCAACATCGCGGACGCCCACCAGGGCCGGGGAATCGGTTCCATCCTGCTCGAACACCTCGCCGCCGCCGCCCGCGAAAACGGGATCCGCAAATTCAGCGCCGAAGTGCTCCCGGAAAACCGCAAGATGCTCATGGTGTTCTCCGACGCGGGCTATGACGTCAAACGGCACTTCGACGACGGCGTCGTCAGCCTCGAGTTCAACATCGACCCCACGGACAAGTCGCGGGCCGTGATGGAGTCCCGGGAACACCGCGCCGAGGCGCGCAGCATCCAGGAACTGCTGGCCCCGTCCTCCGTGGCGGTCATTGGAGCCAGCCGCAAATGGGGCACCGTGGGCTACCAGTTGCTCGAACACATCATCGAAGGCGGGTTCACCGGCCCGGTCTACGCGATCAACCCGGAGGCCCTGGAACTTGCCGGCATGCTGTCCTTCGCCAAGCTTTCCGAGGTGCCGGGCCCGGTCAAGCTCGCCATCATTGCGGTCCCGTACGACGAGGTCCCCAAGGTCGTGGAGGACTGCGGCGCCGCGGGAGTCAAGGGGATCGTCGTGGCCACCGCCGGGTACGCGGACGACGGCGACCGCGGACTCCAGAGGCAGCGCGAACTGGTCAGGCAGGCCCGTGCCAACGGCATGCGGGTGATCGGGCCGGCCTCGCTGGGGATTGTGAACACCAACACGGCAGTGTCCCTCAACGCCTCGATGGCGCCCTCCCTCGCCCGCCGCGGCGGCCTGGGGCTCTTCAGCCAGTCGGCGGCGATCGGCGTGTCCCTCTACGCCGCTTCGAGCCGACGCCGGGTAGGCATCTCCACGTTCCTCTCGGCCGGCAACCGCGCCGACGTGTCGGGCAACGACATGATGCAGTACTGGGAGGACGACGCCGACACCACCGCGGTCGGCCTGTACCTCGAGTCCATCGGGAATCCGCGCAAGTTCACCCGCCTGGCCCGCCGGCTGGCCCGGACCAAACCCGTCATCGTCGCCAAATCCGACGCCATGGGCCTGAACCTTCCGCCCGGCCACGCCGTCCGCACCACGCAGGCGCCGCCGGAGGCCCTCGACGCCATGATGCGCCAGGCCGGCGTCATCCGCGTCGAGACGATCGAACAACTCATGGACGTCGCCCAGATCGTCTCCAGCCAGCCGCTGCCCACAGGTCCGGGACTCGCCGTTTTCAGCAACTCCCGCGCCCTCGGCAAGGTAGTCGCTGACAGCGCGGCCGCGCAGGGTCTCGGCGTCGAGCGCATCGTCTCCGACGTCGACCTCGACGCCGGCATGTCCACGGCGCTGCCGGCGCTGCGCCGGAGCCTGCAGGAGACCCTGACGATCGACACCGTCCACGCCGTGGTGGTCGCGTTGCTCCCCGCGCACGGGCTCACGGTGGAGAAGATCGCCGGCGTGCTGGCGGAGTGCTCCGCTGCGGCCGGAAAACCAGTGGTCGCGGCCTTCAGCGGCATCCTGGACCCCTCCATCAGTGTCGAAGGTATGGTGGGACCGGACGACGCCGCAGCGGCACACTCGGCTGCCGTACCGTGCTACTCAAACCCGGGAGCGGCCGTGGCAGCCCTCGCGGCCGTCGTCCGCTACGCCCAGTGGCTCGACCGGGACCAGGGCCTGTTCGTGGAACCCGACGGCTGTCAGCCGGCCGCCGCCCGCGCCGACCTGGAGCAGCTGCTCCAGCACGTGGGAGGCGAGCAGCTCGTTCGGCTCGACGCCGGGCCGGCGGCAGGGCTGTTGGCCCGTTACGGCATCCGCGTCGTCCCGTCCGAGGGGTTCGAGACGGCCGAGCAGGCCGTGGCAGCGGCAGGCAGGCTCGGCTGGCCGGTGGCATTGAAGACAACGGACCCTGCCCTGCGGCACCGGCTGGACCTCGGCGGCGTGCGGCTGGACATCCAGGATGCAGCGTCGCTGCGGCGCAACATAGCGCAGATGCGCAAGTCCCTGGAACGTTATGGCTCACCGTCCCTCGAGGTGCAGTCCATGGTGCCGGTGGGGCAGGCCTGCACCTTCCGCGCCATAGAGGACCCGCTGCTGGGGCCGGTGGTCTCCTTCGGCCTGGCAGGGGATGCCGTCAACCTGCTCGACGACTGGGCCCACCGCGTGCCGCCGCTGTCCGGCTCCGACCTCCACGACTTCATCCGGGCGCCGCGGGCCTCCCGGAAACTCTTCGGCTACCAGGGGCTGCCCGCCGTGGATGCCGCGGCACTGGAAGGCCTGGCGGCCCGGCTGACCCGGCTCAAGGACAACCATCCTGAGATCGCCCTCGTCGAATTCAACCCGGTCCTCGCCGGGCCCGAGGGCGCCTCGATCCTGGCGGCCGACGTCCGGATCGCCAACGCCGCCCAGCGCACCGACAGTGCCCGGCGCGCAATGCGCCGCTAAACCCCTGCCGCTAAACCCCTGCCGCCCGGCACCGGCCGGCGCCATTGCATCGGGCCGGCGCCATGCCTTCGGGCGGGCGGCCCGGCAGTTAGCAACTCCATGGCCGATCTGTGAAAATGGAAACCATGACCTTCCAGCCTCCAGCATCAAATCCCCAGGCGCCCGTCCCGGGACGCCAGGTCGCGCACCACCACGGCCTCCATGACCACAGTGCGCAGGGCCAGAGCCTGGAAGGGGCCCTCCAGCAGGCCGGTTTCTACCCCCGGCTTGTGGCCGACGTCGTTGCGGACGCGCTGGATGGGCGAGACTGCGTGGCGCACCTGGTGCATCTGGAGACGCACTTCGACCGGGCCGAGGTCCGCCGCCACATCACCGTGCTTGTGCTGACGGAGGACATGCTGGTGATCACGCACGTCGATGACCAGCAGCTCGATGAGGCCGGAGAGCAGACCGTCGCCCAAGTGTCGACCGAGTCCGTCCCTGTCACCCAGATCCGCTCCGTGGTGCTCAGCTATGTGTACGCCCAGCCGCAGGATTACAAGCCCTCCGATCCCGTCCGGGAGCTCACCCTCTCCATCGCCTGGTCCGGCGGGCAACGCCTCGACATGGGCCCGGCCAGCTGCGGGGACCCGCAGTGCGAGGCCGACCACGGTTACAGCGGCACCATCGCGCAGGAAGACATCGTGTTGCGCATCAGCGCCGAAGCCGACGGACTGCAGGCCGTGCAGGACGCCAAGCTCTTCGCCCGCGCGCTCCGCGCCGTGAACACCGGTTCTTCCGCCGCGGCCCCGCACGCCGGTCCAGGCCTGCCGCCCCGCCCGCGGATGGGCGTCTTCGGGAACCGCCTCAGCCGCGGCCATCAGCGCTGAGATGGCGCCGGTCCGCGTGCCCGTGCCGCCTTCCGCCCCCGTCGCCGCCCGTCCGGCAGCCGCGCCAGCCACCGTCCTGCCGCCGTCCGCCTCCGCTGCCCCGGCCACCGCGGGTGCCTGGCCCTTGCCGCTGGCCCCGGCATTCGGCAGCCGCTCCATCGCCGAAGTGCTCACCAGCGCCGCGGCCAGCCTCGGCGTCCCGGGCTTTGACAACCGGCTGGACCTGCCTCCCGCCAAACGCGTCTGCGTCGTGCTTGCCGACGGGCTCGGCCGCAACCTGCTCAAGCAGAAGACGGCCCACACCCCCTTCCTGCGCTCGGTGATGCAGGCCGGCCAGGGAAAAGTGCCCGTGTCCCTGGACTCCGCCTTCCCGTCCACCACTGCGGCATCGCTGGCCAGCTTCGGCACGGGACTTTCCGCCGGGCAGCACGGCATGGTTGGCTACGACGTGCTGGACCCGGACCAGGACCGGGTGGTGAACATGCTCGGCAACTGGGACGCGGGCGTGGACCCGCGGCTGTGGCAGCCGTTCCCCACGGTATTTGAGCTGGCCGCCGGGCACGTGGACGTCACCACCGTGAGCCTGCCCCAGTTCAGCAGCTCGGCCATGACCCAGGCCGCGCTCCGGGGCGGACGCTTCGTGACCGGGACCACCTCGCATGCCAGGACCGGCGCCGCCGCTGAGGCCATGGCCGGCTCCGGACCCTCGCTGATGTACTTCTACGTCAACGAACTGGACAAGGCCGGCCACCGGTACGGCTGCCAGTCGCCCCAGTGGGAACACCAGCTCGAAGAACTCGACGCGACCGTCAAGCGCCTCAATGCCACGTTGCCGCCGGGCACTACCGTGCTGCTCACGGCGGACCACGGAATGGTTGATGTTCCCGAGTCCCAGCGGATCGACTATTCGGCCGAAGCGGAGCTCATCGCCGGCGTGCGGCACACCGCCGGCGAGCCGCGGATGGTCCACCTCTACCTCGAAGACGGCGCGGGCGACGCCGGACGGGCAAGGCTGCTGGATGCGTGGCGGTCCCGTTTCGGCGACCGGATCTGGGCTTTCACCCGTGACGAAGCGATTGCCGGCGGCCTGTTCGGTGACGTCCGCCCTGCGGTGGCCGGGCGGATCGGTGACGTCATGATCGCGGCCCGCGACGCGCTGGCACTCTATGACACGCGCCGGGTCCGGCCTACCGCGCTGGCCGTCGTGGGCCAGCACGGTTCGCTGACGAAAGCGGAGCGTGAAGTCCCGTTGCTCTGCTTCCGGGCCGAGGGCACGAAGGCCCCGCGGGGCTGACCTCCCAGCAAACGGGGAGTGCGGCTGAACGCCGGTGAACCCTGCTGCGGGGCCGAACCCGCGGGGCCTCAGTCGCCGCGGGTCCCGAAGACGATGTCGTCCCAGCTCGGGACGCTCGAGCGCTTCGGCTTGGCGGGCTGGCGTTCCGGTTGCTCTGCTTCGGTTTCGTCACGGGTTCCCGGGGCGCCGTCGCGGAGCTGGCGCCGGGACGTTCCGCCGCCGAGGAGCTCGTCCAGTCCGGGGCTCGATGTCGGACCCTGGTTGACCGGGCGCAGCTTCGACGCCGTGATGGTGATCTCGCGGGTGTCCGTGCTGACGCCGTCGTGCAGCTTCAGGGCGTCGTCCTCCTCCGGCTGGCGGGGTGCCAGGGTGAGCCGGGACAGCATGGAGGGCCGGCCGTCACGCCGTCGCGCAAAGGCATCGGGGTCCGCCTGGGGCGCCGTCTCCGCGGAAGGTGCAGCGGCGTCCTCGGCGTCCGTCGTGCCCGGCCGGGCCTCGGCTGGTGCGGGCGCCGCGTCGTCGGCTGCTTCGGCCACTTCGGCGGGCCGGGGGTGGGCGGCCGGTACGCCGTTCGTCAGGAGCAGTGCAAGGGCGTCGTCGGCGTCTTCGTCCAGTCCGAGTCGTTGCCCGCGCCGGGAGCGAAGCATGTCCAGCAGTCCGTCGGCGTCCTGCTCCTGGTGGATCCGGTCCTGCTGGAGCAGCATTTGCTGGATGACAGTGTGCTGGGCGGTCGCTGTGCGGGCGGCGGCATCGGCGTCGGTTTCAAAGTCGAAGGGCCGGTCGGAGACGGCGGAGAGCCGACGTGCCGGCACGGGACCGTCCAGGGGCTCAAGCTCGCTGAGCTGCTGGGCCCACCGGTTCGCGTTCTGCAGTGACTTCCTCGCGGGATTGAACGTCCACATGGCGGGCGGTTCTTCACCGATGCCGGACGGGCCGCCGGACCTTGGTTCGAAGCGGGCCACGACATTCCAGCTGCCGTCAGGGCGGCGCCAGGAGTCCCACTCCACAGTCGACGGTGCAATCCCGTGCGCTGTCAGGCGGTGCTCGACCATTTCGCTGAGCGACGCCGGGTTGTCGCCGAAGACAGACCGGTAGACGTCGTGGCCGGGGGCCGGCGAAGCGACCTCGACCTTGCGGGCCTGCTGGGCGATGTACTCGCGCTCGGCAAGGACGGGTCCTTCATACCGCTGCACCTTCGCCAGCGGAATGCCGGAGAGCTCCGCCACCTCGGCGGCCGTTGCCCCGCTGCGGATCCGCGCCTGGATATCGCGCGGAGACATGGCAACGGGCGGCGCGCCCGCGCCGGAAGCGCCCTTCGCCGACGTCCGGCTGGCTGCCACTCGAAGTGCTTCATCGATTGGCAGCTGGAACATCTCGCCGCCGGTGCCGCTCAACAGGAGATGCTCCCCGTCGTCGTGGACGCCTACAAGCCGTAGATCCTGCATACAAATCCTCCACCCTGGCATTACTATCAAGCGAAACTCTGCCACCCGCGGGCCGTATTTCGGGGTAGGACGGCAGGCGCGCCGTGATTTTCCGCGACTTTCCGCGTCTTTTCGGCCGGTGGAGGGGGTCCGCCGGGACCCCGGACCGCTGGACTCTGGCTTTCCGGAGGTGCTTAAGCAAAAATGACGCCACGCCGGGCACAAAAACCGCGGGTCCGGCGTTGACATCGGTGAACCGCTCCCGGAAGCCCACGGCTACAAGCCCGGCGGCGCCATCGAACGGCGAACCAACAAAACGAATGCGGAGTGTGAGCAACAAACAATGGCGACAGATTACGATGCGCCGCGCAAGACCGAAGAGGACCTCAGCGAGGATTCCATCGAGGCTTTGAAGGCGCGGCGCACGGAGAAGCCCTCGGCCGTGGTGGATGAAGATGAATCCGATCTTGCCGAAGGCTATGAACTCCCCGGTGCGGATCTTTCCGGAGAGGAACTGCTGGTGCGGGTCTTGCCCGCCCAGGCAGATGAATTCACCTGTGCCTCCTGCTTCCTCGTCCGCCACCGCTCACAGATTGCCCGCGAAAAGGACGGCCTGAAGTACTGCAAGGACTGCGAGGGCTAGGCGGCCAGAGCGGCAAGCAGCTGATCGGGGTGCCGGGTGGAGGTCAACCAGTACGGCGTGCGGTCAGACGGATCGGTGATCTCAATGCGGACTACCGGGTCCACCCAGCCGCGGATGCACAGGAACGCCAGGCCGTTGAGCCGTGTCCCGCGCTCGGCCGTGGCCTCCTTGCCGCGGTACGCGGCCGCGGTGCCGACGAAGCCGCGTTCAATGGTGGCCCGGCCGACGCGGAGCGTTGACCTGGTCACGGTGATGGCCGGCGTCGACAGGATGAGCAGCACGGAGATGACGACGAACATCACGATCGCGGCGGTAATGCCGGCGGCGATACTGATGGGCGCCAGCATGAGGATTCCGGCGCTCGACAGTCCCGCCGAGACCAGCCAGATCCAGAAGTTCGGCCAGAGCTTCTCGCTATATAGGACGGTCGCGTCACTGGGGGCGCTCTTGGGGGCAGGCGCAGCTGCACTGGATTCCGGCATGAGCCCAGCTTTTCATCTTTCCCGGGCTATTTCATCTCGGGGCCAGGAGGACGGGGCAGCCCGGGCGGCGCTAGGCCGATCCCTGGGCTGGCGTTAGAGTGAGGGACTGTGACTGAAGAAACCACCGCCGTAGAGATAGCCGCCGAAAGCGCTGCCGAGTATGGGACGCCCACCCTGACGGTGCAGCTGAAAATGCTCGACGACGGCCTGGAACCGCCGTCGTACGCGCACCCGGGCGACGCGGGAGCGGACCTGCGCGCCCGCGAGGACGTCGTACTGGAACCGGGAGAGCGCCGCCTCGTGCCGACGGGGGTGTCCATTGCCCTTCCCGACGGCTTCGTAGCCTTGATCCACCCGAGGTCCGGCCTCGCCACCAAGCACGGGCTGACGGTCGTGAACGCCCCCGGCACCGTTGATGCCGGCTACCGCGGCGAAATAGCCGTGACACTGCTGAACACGGACCGCCATCGGGCGATCGACCTGCGGCGCGGCGATAGAATTGCACAAATGGTCATTCAGCGCGTGGAGTACGCCAGGTTCCTTCCCGTCGAGGAACTCGACGGCTCAGTCCGCGGAGGCGGCGGCTTCGGGTCCACCGGGGGTTTCGGGGCACCTGCCTGAGCCCAGGTTCCCGTCCGGCCCGGAATTATTTTGCAGGACTCTCAAGTGCAGGGTTACAAGCGCCGGAGTACTTGGGCAGGGGCCGCCGGAAGAGGCCGGCGCCATGTGGACAGCCGTCGCCGATGGCGCCTGATGACAACTGCTGCGGCAACACAGGATTACAACTAAGGAGACAACCCCATGGTTTTTGGGCGTGGCAGGAAAGCCAAGCAGGAACAGCAGACGGAGCCGGGGGAAACCCGGGAGACTGTTGCCAACGGTTCCGGAACTCCGGCCGGCGATGCCGCCGGAGGAGACGTCCGCCGTGCCTCCGGCCCCTTCGACGTCTCGGAAATCGAGAGCCAGGACGGCTACGTTGATCTCGGCGCACTGCTGATCGCGCCCCGCGAAGGCCTGCAGCTCCGCCTGGAGGTCGAGGAGGCCACGCAGCGGGTCGTGGCCGTCACGATGGACTTTGAAGGCTCCAGCCTCCAGCTGCAGGCTTTTGCGGCGCCCCGTTCTGAAACGCTCTGGAACGAAATCCGCGAGCAGATCGGTCAGTCCGTCGGCAGCCAGGGCGGCCAGGTCGAGGAGATCGAGGGCCACTTCGGCACCGAGCTCCTCGCCAAGCTCCCGGCCAGCGGTGCCGACGGCAGCGAGGGCTACCGGGTGGCGCGCTTCATCGGCGTCGACGGTCCGCGCTGGTTCCTCCGGGGTGTCCTGGGCGGCGAGGCCGCGCTGGACCGCGAGGCCGCAGCCGGGCTCGAAACGCTCTTCCGGCAGATCGTGGTGGTGCGGGGCGATAACCCGATGCCTCCCCGCGACCTGCTGCAGCTCCGCCTCCCCAAGGACAGCGCAGCGCCGTCCCCGGCCCCGGCCGCTTCCCCGGAGTTGGAACAGCCAGAACGCGGACCGGAGATTACCCAGATTGGCTGATGCGGCCAGCAAGAAACCTGTCGCCTCGGTCTCCGTCAGGAACCTGCCCGACCGCGGGCGGGTGCTCTGCCACGGCTTCATCGAGTCAGTGACCTACGTGCCGGCGGTCCAGGTAGCTTCGTTCATGGCGATCGTGATCGACCACGACACTCCCGCGCCCAAGGCCCGAGTGGCTGGCGTCGCCAAAAGCGGGCCGGTGCTCAGCGTTCCGGCCCCCGGCGTGCCCAGTAACCGGGTGGCGGCCGGCGCGCAGCGGCAGCGGCCGTCCGGCCCCAAGGACCGGCTTCGGGTCATCTGGCTGGGACGGCGCCGCATCCCCGGAGTCGACGCCGGCACCGAGCTCCGGATGGAGGGCATGGTCACGATGCGCGATGGGCTGCCCACCATGTTCAATCCGCGCTACGAAATACTTTCCCGCCAGGAGGAGCAATGACCTTGCCCGAGTATCCCGAGCGTGGAAGCCGGGAGCCCGTCGCCCAGGAGCCTGAAGACTCCGACGCAGGCGAGCCGACCGTGGCCCAGCTGGCCGAAGGATACGCCGCAAAGGCCGGGCTGCACCGGACCAGCGACGGGAACATCGACGTTCTCAAGAGCGCCGGCGGCATCCAGGGCATTGCGGAGAGCATCCTGCCGGGCCTGGTCTTCCTGATCGCCTTCACCATCGACAGGGAGAACCTGACGCTGGCCGTCGTCGCTTCCCTCGCAGTGGCCGCTATCTTCACCGCGGCCCGGCTTCTCCAGCGCAAACCGCTGACTCAGGCGCTGGCGGGCTTCATCGGCGTCGGACTCTCCGCCTGGCTGGCCACCTCGACCGGCAAGGCAGAGAACTTCTACGTTCTGGGGTTCTTCACCAACATCGGCTACATCGTGGCCATGTCCATCTCGGTGGCCGTGCGCTGGCCGATCGCCGGCTTGCTCTTCGGCTTCGTCCGCAACGAGGGCCTTGAATGGCGCAAAGACCCGAAACGGGTCAGGGCCTACAGGCTCGGCACCTGGGTGATAGTTTCCGTGCTGGTCCTGCGGCTCGTGGTGCAGGTGCCGCTCTACTTCATGGGGGAGCAGGGCCTGGCCGCCCTCGCCACCACCCGCCTCCTCATGGGCACCCCGCTCTACATCCTCGGCATCTGGATTGCCTGGCTGCTGACCAAGCCTGCCCCGCGGCCGGACGCAAACGGAGCCGGGCCCACCTAGCCGGCTCCCGCAATCGGGGGTTAGCCGTCGAAGCCGTCGTCGCCCGCCGGCTGCGCGCCGTGACCGTGCTGGTCCGAGGTCACCGGGTGCTGGTCGTCAACGGGGGATTCGGGCGCGAGCAGGGCGCGAAGGTCGTCTTCGGCCACGATCGTGGTCACGAAGAAGAGCTCGTCGCCGCCGTCGATCACGTCATCGCGGCTCGGCGTGATCGGCGCCTGGTCCCGCAGGATCGCGACCAGGGTGGAGTCCTCGGGCCAGTCGACATCACCCACGGTGCGGCCGATGACGTGTGAATCGTGGGGGACCGTGAACTCGACGAGGGACGACACCCCGGTCTGGAGCGTGAGCAGCCGGACGAGGTCGCCGATTTCCACCGCTTCTTCCACCAGGGCGGTCATCAGCTGCGGGGTGTTGACCGCGACGTCGACGCCCCATGAGTCGTCAAACATCCAGTCGTTCTTCGGGTTGTTGACCCGGCCGACAGTCCTGCCGACGCCGAACTCCGTCTTGGCCAGCAGGGAGACCACCAGGTTGACCTTGTCGTCACCGGTGGCGGACACCACGACGTCGGCGTCCTCGAGTTTGGCGTCCTGCAGCGTGCTCAGCTCGCAGGCATCGCCGACCAGCCAGTGGGCGCCGCGCAGTCCGCTGCGGCCAATCACCTCGGGCTTGAGGTCGATCAGCAGGATTTCGTGCTTGTGGGCCAGCAGTTCGCGGGCGATCGAAGAACCGACGCTGCCCGCGCCGACAATGACGACTTTCACTCAGGACTCCTTGGCGGGGGACTTGGCAAGAATGTGGGCTACTTCAGAGCTGCGGTCCACGTTCAACATTGCGTGAACGGTGTCGCCGTCCTGGAACGAGGTGCCGGCCACGGGCAGCATGCCTTCGCCGAACCGGGTCAGGTACGCGACCCGGATGCCCGCGGCCTTCTCGGCCGACGTCACCGGGTGCCCGATCCAGTCCGGGTTCAGCTCCACTTCGGCCAGGACAAGCCTGCCCGAGGGCTCCCGGAAGTCGCCGGCGATGTGCTGTTCGGGGAGGATCCGGCGCAGCACCTGGTCGGCGCTCCAGCGCACCGCGGCCACTGTGGGGATGCCGAGGCGCTGATAGATCTCCGCGCGTCCCGGATCATAGATCCTGGCCACAACGTGGGGGACATGGAACGTCTCACGGGCTACCCGGGTGGCCAGGATGTTGGAGTTGTCGCCGCTGGAGACAGCCGCAAAGGCATAGGCCTCTTCGACCCCTGCCCGCTTCAGCGTCTCCCGGTCGAAGCCGACGCCGGTGACTTTGCGGCCCGCAAAACCGGTCCGCAGGCGCCGGAAGGCACGGTCGTCCTGGTCGATGATGGCCACCGAATGGCCTGCGTCCTCGAGCGTGTGCGCCAGGGTTGCCCCCACACGGCCGCAACCCATGATCACGAAGTGCGCCACACGTTCCTCCTCAAATCGAATGAATCTGATACCGCGTAAAACTCTACCGGCCACGGGCCGCCGCGAAGCCAAGCCCACGGGCGGCAGGGCCATGCAGCCGGCCCGGTCCAGTTCCCCGTCATGACATCGCGTCCGAATCAGACTAACTTTGTCTAGTGCTGACAATTCTCAATGCCGTGAAGCGGGTGCTGGTAGGCAGGCCCTTCCGGAACGACCGTCTGGCCCACACCCTTTTGCCGAAGCGGATCGCGCTGCCCATTTTTGCCTCGGATGCGCTGTCCTCCGTGGCATACGCGCCCGATGAAATACTCCTGACCCTGGCCCTGGCCGGCGTCAGCGCAGTGGCCGTTTCGCCGTGGGTGGGCCTTGCCGTCATGGTGGTCCTGCTGACCGTCGTCGCGTCCTACCGCCAGAACGTCCACGCCTACCCGTCCGGCGGCGGCGACTACGAAATCGCCAACGTCAACCTCGGCAAGTACGCGGGCCTGACCGTCGCGGCCGCCCTGCTCGTGGACTACGTGCTCACCGTCGCCGTGTCCATGTCCTCGGCCGCCGCCTACCTGACCACGGCCATCCCGTCACTGCACGGCCAGCAGGCGCTGATCGCGACCATCGGCGTCGTCCTCCTGGCCCTGGTGAACCTGCGCGGCATCAAGGAGGCCGGCAGCGTCTTCGCCGTGCCGACCTACATCTTCATGGCCTCCATCCTGGGCATGACGGCCGTCGGCATCTTCCAGGCCGCCACCGGCCACCTGGGCGAAGCTCCGTCGGCCGCGTTCACGATCGTGCCGCAGGCCGGCTTCGACGAGGGCCTGGTAGGGCTGGCCGGCGCATTCCTGCTGCTCCGGGCCTTCTCCTCCGGCGCGGCGGCGCTGACAGGCGTTGAGGCCATCAGCAACGGCGTGCCCAACTTCAAGAAGCCCAAGAGCAAGAACGCGGCCGCCACACTGCTGCTGCTCGGCGTGATCGCATCCTCCATGCTCGCCGGTATCATCTACCTGGCGAATGCCACGAAGGTCCACATCGTCGGCGACCCGGCCAAGGAATTCCTCCTCAACGGCCAGCCGCTGGCCGAGGACTACATCCAGAATCCCGCCATCAGCCAGATCGCCCAGACCATCTTCGGCGTTGGATCCATCCCCTTTTACATCGTGGTCGCAGCCACGGGCGTGATCCTGGTGTTCGCCTCCAACACGGCCTTCAACGGCTTCCCGGTGCTCGGCTCGATCCTGGCCCAGGACGGCTACCTCCCGCGGCAGCTGCGCACCCGCGGGGACCGCCTGGCCTTCAGCAACGGCGTCCTGGCACTGGCTGCCGGGGCCCTCGTGCTGATCGTCGCCTTCAACGCTGACGTCACCAAGCTCATCCAGCTCTACATCGTGGGCGTCTTCATTTCCTTCACGATGAGCCAGCTGGGCATGGTCCGGCACTGGGGACGGGAACTGAAGCTCGCCAAGGATCCGGCCGCCCGCCTGCACATGATCAAATCCCGCATCATCAACGGCGTGGGCTTCGGGATGACGGCACTTGTCCTGCTGATCGTGCTGATCACGAAATTCCAGCAAGGCGCCTGGATTGCGCTGCTGGCGATGTTCATCTTGTTCCTGATCATGTGGAGCATCCGGGCCCACTACGACAACGTCGCCAAGGAACTCGCCGTCGACGAGGACTCCTCGCCGCGGGCCCTGCCCAGCCGGGTGCACGCGGTGCTGCTGGTCTCGCACGTCCGCAAGCCGGTTCTGCGCGCACTCGCGTACGCCAGGGCCTCGCGCCCGTCCCGGCTGGACGCCATCACCGTGGACATCAGCCCCGAGGAGACCGAGCAGACCCTCGCCGACTGGGAGAAGCTGGAAATCCCGGTGCCACTGACCGTGCTCGCCAGCCCGTTCCGGGAAACGGTGACCCCGATCATGGAGTACATCAAGAACATGCGGCGCGACTCCCCGCGTGACCTGATCGTCGTGTACATCCCCGAGTACGTGGTGGGCAAGTGGTGGGAACAGCTGGTCCACAACCAGACCGCGCTGCGCATCAAGACCCGGCTGCACTTCGAACCGGGCGTCATGGTGGCCAGCGTGCCGTGGCAGCTGAAATCTTCCGAAGAAGCCAAGAGACTCCAGGACATCCGATGAGCACCGATACGCACGCCCACACCGATCTCGTCCTCGACGTCGGGCCCGTGGCCCATGGCGGGCACTGCGTCGCCCGGCACGAAGGACGCGTGGTGTTCGTCCGGCACGGGATCCCCGGCGAGAAGGTCCGCGTCCGGCTGACCGACGACGGCGCCGCGGCCAAATTCTGGCGGGCCGACGTGGTGGAGGTGCTGGAGCCCTCTCCGGACCGGGTGCCACACTTCTGGGACCTGGCGGATTCGGCGCGTTCCTGGTCCCACCGCCACCCTCCCGTCGGCGGCGCCGAACTGGGCCACATCTCGCTGGAGCGCCAGCGCAGCCTCAAGGCCGAGGTCCTGGCCGAACAGCTGCGGCGCCTCGCCGGCGTCGAACGCGACACCGTGGTGGAAGGCGTGGGCGACGACGCCGCGCCGGGAACGGCTGCCGGCCTCGGCTGGCGGACCCGCGCCGGCTTCGCCGTCACGCCGGGCGGCAAGCTCGGTATGCATGCCCACCGCTCCGACACCGTCCTCCCCGTTCGCGGGATGCCGCTGGCTGCTGACGGCATCAACGCCCTCCGGCTGTGGGACATCGACCTGCAGGGGATTGAACGCGTCGAGGTCGCGGCCCCGGCCAACGGCTCGCGTCCGCTCGTGCTCCTGGTCCCCGCCGCCGGAACGCGCGCCAAGCGCCTCAGCGCCATCCTCGCCCAGCTGCCCGACGACGTCTCCGTGGCGCGCTTCGACGCTGACAAGGGCGAGGTGCTGCAGCTGCGCGGACGCACGTACGTCCAGGAAGCCGCGGCCGGCCACGAATACCGCGTCACCGGCGACGGCTTCTGGCAGATCCACCGGGATGCCCCCGACACCCTGGTGGGCGCCGTCACCGGATTCCTGCGCGACGGCGGTTACGTGGCGCCGGGGGCCGTGGTGGGCGACCTCTACGCCGGCGCCGGGCTCTTCACCGCACCTTTGGCCGATGCCGTGGGTGTGACTGGATCTGTGCTGTCGATCGAAGGCTCGCCCGGCGCCAGCCGCGATGCGCGCAAGAACCTGCACGACGCCGCCCAGGTGGAGATCGTCCAAGGCCGGGTGGAACGGGTGCTGCGGGAGAAGCCGCGCAGCTTCGACGCCCTCGTCCTGGACCCGCCCCGGGCCGGTGCCGGCAAGGCGGTCGTGAGCCACCTGATCGGAGCCGGACCCCGGGCCATCGCGTACGTTTCCTGCGATCCGGCGTCATTTGCCCGCGACCTCGGCTACTTCCAGCAGGGTGGCTGGGGCCTGGCAGGGCTGCGGGCCTTTGACCTGTATCCGCACACCCACCACATGGAGACTGTGGCGCTACTGACTCCGGGGCGCTGAAACTACTAGGATGGGCGGAGTAGTCCGTCGTCGCGCTCCATCAACACGGCTGATCCCACGCAATCCGTACACCTTTTGTACTGATTCTTGTGCTGGTTAGGGTGACCTAACTAGCAAGGGTTCAGCGGCGCGGCAAAGATGAAACTGTTGCGAGAGGAGTCCTGCGAATGAGCATTGTGGACAGCTTCGGTTCAAAAGGCAAACTTAATGTAGCCGGTACCGAATACGAAATTTTCCGGTTGAACTCCGTCGAAGGTGCAGAAAACCTTCCGTTCAGCCTCAAGGTATTGCTTGAAAACCTGTTGAGGACCGAGGACGGCGCCAACATTACGGCCGACCACGTCCGCGCACTGGCCGGCTGGGACCCCAGCGCCGAGCCCGACACTGAAATCCAATTCACGCCGGCACGCGTGATCATGCAGGACTTCACTGGCGTGCCCTGCGTAGTGGACCTTGCCACCATGCGTGAGGCCGTCAAGGAACTCGGCGGCGACCCCAAGCGGGTCAACCCGCTGGCACCGGCCGAAATGGTGATCGACCACTCGGTCCAGATCGACGCTTTCGGCAACTCCGGCGCACTGGAGCGCAACATGGAGATCGAATACCAGCGCAACGGCGAGCGTTACCAGTTCCTGCGCTGGGGCCAGACGGCATTCGACGACTTCAAGGTCGTCCCGCCGGGAACCGGCATCGTGCACCAGGTCAACATCGAATACCTGGCCCGCACCGTCATGACCCGAGAGGTTGACGGAGCCCTCCGTGCCTACCCCGACACCTGCGTCGGCACCGACTCCCACACCACCATGGTCAACGGCATGGGCGTGCTGGGATGGGGCGTCGGCGGCATCGAGGCCGAGGCTGCCATGCTCGGCCAGCCCGTCTCCATGCTCATTCCGCGCGTCGTTGGCTTCAAGCTGACCGGATCCATCCCGGCCGGCGCCACCGCCACCGACGTCGTGCTGACCATCACCGAGCAGCTGCGCAAGCACGGTGTGGTCGGCAAGTTCGTGGAGTTCTACGGCGAAGGCGTCGCGGCTGTGCCGCTGGCCAACCGCGCCACCATCGGCAACATGAGCCCGGAGTTCGGCTCCACGGCAGCCATGTTCCCGATCGACGACGTCACCCTCGACTACCTGCGCCTCACCGGCCGGTCCGACCAGAACGTCGCCCTCGTCGAGGCTTACGCCAAGGAACAGGGCCTCTGGCACGACCCCTCGCATGAGATCAAGTTCTCCGAGTACCTCGAGCTGGACCTGTCCACGGTTGTTCCGTCGATCTCCGGCCCGAAGCGCCCGCAGGACCGCATCATCCTCACCGAGTCCAAGGCCCAGTTCCGCGAGGACCTGCGCAACTACGTGAAGGAAGACCTCGCCGACGGCAGCCTGGACGAAGCGATCGACGAGAGCTTCCCCGCGTCGGACTCGCCGTCGTTCACCGCCTCCGCGACCCACCTGGCAGACGTGGCCCCCCACGCCCACGGACCAAAGTCCAACGGCCGCCCGTCCAACGCCGTCAGCGTCAAGACCGCAGACGGCCGCGAGTTCGAGCTCGACCACGGAGCGGTCTCGATCGCCTCGATCACGTCCTGCACGAACACGTCCAACCCGTCCGTGATGCTGGCCGCCGCCCTGCTGGCCCGCAACGCCGTCGACAAGGGCCTGGCCTCCAAACCGTGGGTCAAGACCTCGGTCGCCCCCGGCTCCAAGGTCGTCACCGACTACTACGAGAAGTCCGGCCTGACCCCTTACCTGGAGAAGCTTGGCTTCTACATCGTCGGCTACGGCTGCGCGACCTGCATCGGCAACTCCGGTCCGCTCGACGCCGAGATCTCCGAGGCCATCCAGGCCAACGATCTCTCCGTCACCGCGGTGCTCTCCGGTAACCGCAACTTCGAAGGCCGGATCAACCCGGACGTGAAGATGAACTACCTGGCCTCCCCGCCGCTGGTCATTGCCTACGCCCTGGCCGGAACCATGGACTTCGACTTCGACGCCGACGCCCTGGGCCAGGACGCCGACGGCAACGACATCTTCCTGAAGGACATCTGGCCGAACCCGGTCGAGGTCCAGCAGGTCATCGACTCCTCGATCGACAAGGAGATGTTCGCCCGCGGCTACGAGGGCGTCTTCGACGGCGACGACCGCTGGAAGGCACTCGACACCCCGGCCGGCGACACCTTCGCCTGGGATGCCAAGTCCACCTACGTCCGGAAGCCCCCGTACTTCGAGGGCATGAAGGCACAGCCGGATCCGGTCACGGACATCACCGGCGCCCGCGTGCTGCTCAAGCTCGGCGATTCGGTCACCACGGACCACATCTCACCGGCCGGTTCGTTCAAGTCGGACACCCCCGCCGGGCAGTACCTGCTCGCCAACGGTGTGGAACGCAAGGACTTCAACTCCTACGGCTCACGCCGCGGCAACCACGAGGTCATGATCCGCGGCACCTTCGCGAACATCCGCATCAAGAACCAGCTGCTCGACGGCGTCGAGGGTGGCTTCACCCG
The DNA here is from genome assembly GCF_056395945.1 of Arthrobacter sp. 05T442. NCBI lineage: Bacteria > Bacillati > Actinomycetota > Actinomycetes > Micrococcales > Micrococcaceae > Arthrobacter > Arthrobacter sp. 05T442. The sequence continues at coordinate 21,438 of NZ_JBFTKM010000020.1, forward strand.
GGACTTCACCCAGGCGGACGGCCCGCAGGCCTATGTCTACGACGCCGCCCAGAACTACCAGGCTGCCGGCACCCCGCTGGTGGTCCTGGCCGGCAAGGAGTACGGCTCCGGCTCATCCCGCGACTGGGCTGCCAAGGGCACCGCGCTCCTGGGCGTCAAGGCCGTCGTCGCCGAGAGCTACGAGCGCATCCACCGCTCCAACCTGATCGGCATGGGCGTCCTGCCGCTGCAGTACCCGGCCGGCCAGAACGCTGCCAGCCTTGGGCTGACCGGCACGGAAACCTTCGCTGTTGAGGGCGTCACCGCCCTGAACGAAGGCACCACGCCGAAGACCCTCAAGGTCACTGCCACAGCCGAAGACGGTTCGGTCACGTCCTTCGATGCGGTCCTGCGCATCGACACCCCGGGCGAAGCCGACTACTACCGCAACGGCGGCATCCTGCAGTACGTGCTGCGCCAGATCTCCGCTCACTAGCGGAACGCCCCAGGGCGGATCAGGCAACGCAAAAGCCAGGCGAAAGACCCCGGCCGGTCCATGACCGGCCGGGGTCTTTTGCGTTCCGGCGCCCAGGCTGGTCCCGAGGCGTTAGAGTTAAACGGCATGTCTACCACCCGAAGGAGGGGCCGTTGGGAATCTTGGACACAATCCGGAATCCGCAGGACCTGAGCAAGTTGTCCGCGGCGCAGCTGGATCAGCTGGCAGCCGAGGTCAGGGACTTCCTGATCGGCAACGTCTCCCAGACGGGAGGTCACCTCGGGCCGAACCTCGGCGTCGTGGAACTGACCATCGCCGTCCATCGGATCTTCGATTCCCCCCGTGACAGCATCGTCTTCGACACCGGACACCAGTCCTACGTTCACAAGCTCCTCACCGGCCGCCAGGACTTCAGCACCCTGCGCCAGCAGGGCGGCCTGTCCGGCTACCCTGACCGCGGCGAATCCGAGCACGACATCGTCGAGAGCTCGCACGCGTCCTCGTCGCTGTCCTGGGCGGACGGTATCTCCCGTGCCCGGCAGCTGACCGGCGACGGCGACCGCTTCGTGATCGCAGTCGTGGGTGACGGCGCCTTGACCGGAGGCATGGCCTGGGAGGCCATCAACAACATTGCCGCGGACAAGAAGCGCCGCGTCGTGATCGTCGTCAACGACAACGGCCGGTCCTACGCGCCCACCGTCGGCGGCTTCGCCGACTACCTCGCGTCCTTGCGGCCCACCATCGATTCCCTCCGCGCCGCCCCCGCCTACGAAGGCACCCTGGAATGGTGGAAGCGGAAACTGCAGGACGGCGGCCCCGTCGGGCAGTTCACCTACAAGAGCCTGCACGCCATGAAGAAGGGCATCAAGGACTGGTGGGCCCCGCAAGGGATGTTCGAGGACCTCGGCATGAAGTACATCGGTCCGGTGGACGGCCATAACCTCCAGGCCATGGAGCACGCCCTGTCCACGGCCAAGAACTACGCCGGACCCGTGATCGTGCACGCCATGACGGAGAAGGGCCACGGTTACGCGCCGGCCCGAGCCCACGAGGCGGACCAGTTCCACGCCGTCGGGATTATCGACCCAGAGACCGGTGTGCCGACCGAGGCCGGCGGCGCCCAGTCCTGGACCTCCGTCTTCGCCGACGAGATCGCCGACATCGCCGATGAACGCAAAGACATCGTGGGCATCACCGGCGCCATGCTGATCCCCGTCGGGCTGCACAAGTTCGCGGCGCGCCACCCGGAGCGCGTGTTCGACGTCGGCATCGCCGAACAGCACGCCCTGACCTCTGCCGCCGGCATGGCCTTCGGGGGACTGCACCCCGTCGTCGCCGTCTACGCGACCTTCCTGAACCGCGCCTTCGACCAGCTGCTGATGGACGTGGCCCTGCACAGAGCAGGGGTAACGATCGTCCTGGACCGGGCCGGAGTCACCGGGCCCGACGGCGCCAGCCACCACGGCATGTGGGACATGGCCATGGTCCAGATCGTCCCGGGCCTGCACCTCGCCGCACCCCGCGATGCCACGAGGCTCCGGGAGGAGCTGCGCGAAGCCGTGGCCATCGAGGACGCACCGAGCGTGATCCGGTACTCCAAGGGCAGCGTCGGTGCCGAAGTCGAAGCCCTCGAACGGCTCAGCGACGGAGTTGACGTACTCGCCCGCCGTCCGGCCGGCTCGACGGAAAACGACGTCCTGATCGTCAGCGTCGGCGCGATGTCCGAACTCGCACTCGATGTCGCGAACCGGCTCGGCGCCCAAGGCATCAGCTCCACGGTGGTGGACCCCCGCTGGGTCCTGCCGGTCCCCAAATCCGTCATCGCCCTCGCCTCGCACCACCGCCTCGTCATCTGCATCGAGGACGGTGTGCGCGCCGGCGGCGTCGGCTCCCGGATCCGCCAGGAAATGCGGGCCGCCGGGGTCGACACGGCCCTCAACGAAGTCGGGCTTCCGGTCGCGTTCCTGGACCACGGAACCCGCAGCGAGGTGCTGGAGCGCGTCGGACTGACCGCCCAGCAGGTCACCCACGACGTCGTCGCGCAGGTTTTGGGGACCAAGGTGCCGTTTGCACGCCCCCTGCCCGGCCAGGAACACCCCAGCACCGGCAGCCTGCCGCTGCTGTAGCCGGCACGTCCACGTATCAAACACCCTCCCGCGCCAGCACTGAAAAGGTGCCGTCGCGGGACGGTCCAGGAAGGAACTGGCACATGAGCGGAATTATCCGGGTCTACAAGCGCAATGAAGAAGGGGTCCTCGAATTCAGGGAGGCCTGGTTCGACGAGGACTACAGCCAGTTCGTCATGAACCACGGCGTGGTCGGGCACCAGAGCAAGACCGACGAGACCGATGTGGCCGGCGCCGCCGCAGCTGACGGCCTCATGGACGCCTTCGCCGTGCAGTGCGCCGAGGACGGCTACGCCGAAATCCCGGAGGAAGAGCAGTTCTGGGTCGTGGCGCAGTACGCGCTCAAGACCAGGGAAGGCACTGACCGGGACCGCTACCTGGAAGAAAAAGCCAAGGACGCTTTGATCAGCCACCTGGCCTGGCGCGGCCTGGGGGTCGTGGACCGCTCCGAGTTCTCGGACTCCAAGCTCAACATCTTCTGCCTCACCCCGGAGGTCAACAAGACCGTCAACGCCATCAAGGTGTGCATTCGCGGCGAAGACCTGGACTTCACCAAGCTGAGCATTGGTGCCGCGCCGTTCGGTGAGAACACCTTCAAGCTCAAGCATTCGCCGAAACCGGCCAACGGCTTTACCCTGTAGTTCGGGAACCGTTTCCTGGCTGGACACGCCCGTCGCTTCACCTGCAGTTCGCATCTCAAGGAACACATCAGTTTTGGGGGCAAACCGAACGGAAGGCACCCGACATGACGCCGAAAGCGATTGAACCAGGCCGCACCCCGATTCCACGGGGGATTGCGAGCCAGGCCCGCAGATCCCTCGCACATGTGGGGGTGGAGACGCTGGAACAACTCGTGCAGCTCGGCCATCGAACGCTCTCCACCCTGCCGGGGGTCTGCCCGCGGACGCTGGCCCAGATCCAGGACGCCATGGACGAATGCGGCCTGGAGCTGCCCGCCGGGTAGCGGACCCGGGCGCGCCTGCCTGCCGGGGCGGCGCGGCCGGCCGTTATAGGGTGAATCCATGACTGAATACCGCCGCGTAGGAAATTCCGGACTGACTGTCTCTGTTGTGGGACTCGGCTGCAACAATCTGGGCCGGCCGGGCACCGCGACCGAATCGCAGGAGGGGACCGACGCCGTCGTGCATGCCGCCCTGGAGGCCGGCATCACCTTCTTCGACGTCGCCGACACCTACGGCCGCGAGCCCGGCCTCAGCGAGACCATGCTCGGGGCGGCCCTCGCCGGCCGCCGCGACGACGCCGTCGTCGCCACCAAGTTCGGCATGGACATGCGCGGGGCCAACGGCGAAGACTTCGGAGCCCGCGGATCCCGCCGCTACATCATAAAAGCCGCTGAAGCCTCCCTGCGGCGGCTTGGCACGGACTGGATCGACCTCTACCAGTTCCACACGCCGGACCCGCTGACCCCCATCGACGAGACCCTCGCTGCCCTCGACGAGCTCGTGAGCAGCGGCAAGGTCCGCTACATCGGCCACTCCAACCGGGCCGGCTGGCAGATTGCCGAGGCGGAATTCGTGGCCCGGGCCCGCGGGGGAGCACGCTTCGTGTCCAGCCAGAACCACTACAACCTGCTGGACCGCCGCGCCGAGCTTGAGGTCACGCCGGCCGCAGAGGCGTACGGACTGGGCGTGCTGCCCTACTTCCCGCTCGCCAACGGCCTGCTCACCGGGAAATACGCCAGGGACACCGCCCCGGAAGGGTCCCGGCTCAGCCACACCCGCACCAGCCTGGTCCACGACGCCGACTGGGAACAGCTGGACGCCTTCAGCGCGTTCGCCTCGGCGCGCGGCCTCAACGAGGTCCAGGTTGCCTTCTCCTGGCTCGCCGCCCAGCCGTCCGTCAGCAGCGTCATCGCCGGCGCCACGAAGCCGGAGCAGGTCCGGCAGAACGCTGCCGCGGTCGCCTGGAAGCCGAGCGCCGCCGAGCTGGCCGAACTCGACGATCTCTTCCCCAGGACACCGAAAGTGGCCCTGTTCTGAGCGGTCCGGCCATGAGCAGCTTCGCGGCGGCCCCTCCCGCCACGCACTCGGTCCTGATGGACGTCGACACCGGCATTGACGACGCCCTGGCGCTGGTCTACCTGCTGTCCCGCCCGGAGGTAAACGTGCAGGCCATCACCTGCACCGCAGGGAACGTGGGCGCGCGGCAGGTGGCCCTGAACAACCTGGCCCTGCTGGAGCTGTGCGGCCGGCAGGGGATCGAGGTGGCCATCGGCGCCGAGGTGCCGCTGGAGATCCCGCTCGTCACGACAGAAGAGACCCACGGGCCGCAAGGCATCGGCTACGCCGAGCTGCCGGGGCCCGCGCAGCAGATCTCGGGCCGCCACGCCGTCGACGTCTGGGTGGAGGAGGCCCGGGCACACCCGGGGGAGATCACGGGGCTGATCACCGGCCCGTTGACGAACTTCGCCCTGGCGCTGCGGCGCGAGCCCGGGCTCCCGCGGCTGCTCAAAGGCCTCGTCATCATGGGCGGCAGCTTTTACTACCAGGGCAACACCACACCGACGGCCGAATGGAACGTCTCCGTGGATCCGCACGCCGCCAAGGAGGTCTTCGAGGCCTACCGCGGGCTGCCCGAGGACAAACTGCCGCTCGTGTGCGCGCTGGAAAGCACGGAACGGATCGAAATGCGGCCGGAGCACCTGCGGCGCCTCGCGGAGGCTGCCGGCGCGGACGGCCCCGAGCTTGTCCTGCCCGAACAGCCCGAGGGGCTGCGCAGTACCTCCAGCAACCCGCTGGTGGCGTGCTTGTCCGACGCGATCCGGTTCTACATGGAGTTCCACCGGCTCTACGACCAGGGTTATGTCGCCCACGTGCACGACGCCTTCGCGGCCTGCGCCGCGGTGGAACGCACACCGTTCGGCTCACGACTGGCCACGGTCGACGTCGAGACCGTGTCGCCGCTGCTGATCGGTACCACGGTCGCGGACTTCCGCGGGCTCTGGGGGCTGCCGCCCAACGCCCGGATTGTCTCCGGGAACAATCCGGAACACTGTTTTGAGGAGCTGATTTCCTCCGTGGGTGCCCTGGCCCGCCGGCTTGGCGGCCGCTAGCGGCAGCAGGCCGCCAGGGGGCTCTGTGGCGCGTTCCCAAGGCTGTTCCGCGGCGCCCCCGCCGATCGCTAGGATGGTAGCTGCGCCGAGGTGACATAGGCGCGTAGTTTGCTGCGCCCGGACCGCCGTATCAGGACCCTGACAGACGCTCCCGGCAGGCACCCACAGCCAAAGGAATCCCCCATGTCACAGAAATCACTGACCCTCCCGCCTTCTGGACAGGCGGCCGGCCGCGGCCGCCGCCTGCTGGAAATCGCCGGCGCCGCCGCCATCGCCGCCACATACGTCTTCCTGGTCCTCACCCAGCCCGCGGACATCGCCAACGGCCCGGCCAGCTTCTCGGCACTCGTAGCCCTCGGCGGGTTCCTCCTCGGCGCGGTCCTGCTCATCGTCGCCGTGCTGCCCGTCCTGCCCACCTCCACCCTGGTCCTCATCCCCGTTGCGCTGGTGCTCAACGTCGTCCTCGGCCAGCTCATGGGAACCACCGGACTCCCGTTCTACTTCGACTCCATCGGCACGGTCCTGATCGCCGTCCTCGCCGGACCGGCCACCGGCGCCGCCACCGGCGCGCTCAGCAGCATCGTCTGGTCCTTCTTCAACCCCACCGTCCTGCCCTTCGCAGCCGGCGCGGCCCTCATCGGCTTCCTGGCCGGCCTGGCCGCCCGGAGCGGCCTCTTCCGCCGCTTCTACCTGGCGCCGGTGGCCGGGTTCGTCACCGGCGTCCTCGCGGGCGTCGTCTCCGCCCCGATCGCCGCCTTCGTGTTCGGCGGAACCTCCGGCATCGGCACCGGCGCGATCGTCAGCGCCTTCCGGGCCATGGGGGACACCCTGCTCGCAGCCATCACCAAGCAGGCACTGATCTCGGACCCGATGGACAAGGCGATCGTCTTTGCCGTCGCCGCGCTCCTGGTCTACGCCCTGCCCCGCCGCACCACGTACCAGTTCCCGTTCGTGCGGCGGTTCCGGGTCCTCGCCGGCAAAGCGCCGGAACAGCCCAAGGCCCAGCCCGAAGCCTGAGACCATGCCCCCGCGACTCCACCCGCTCACGGCGCTGACTGCGGCCGCCAGTGCTGCCGTCATCACGACGGCGGCTGCCAGTTGGCCGCTGTCCCTCGCCGTAGCCGCAGTCGCGGTTGCGCTTGCTGCGCGCGGCGGCGTCGCAAGGCGGGTGCTGACCGCAGCAGGAGTGATTCTGGCGCCCTTGTGCTTCTCCCTCCTGGTGCTGCATGGGCTGTTCTTCCCGGAAGGCCACACCGTCCTGGCCCAGTGGGGCCCGGCCCGTGTCACCGCGGAGGGACTGGATTTCGCGCTGGACCTCGCCTCCCGCACCGCCGCATGCGTGCTCGTGTTGCTGCTCTTTTCCTTCACCGTCAGCGTTGCGGACCTGGTTGCTGCCCTGGCCGCCCGCAGGGTGCCGCCGCAGTTCGGGTTCGTTCTGGCGTCCACCCTGACCCTCGTGCCGGCCATCGCGGGCCGGCTGCACGGCATCCGGCAGGCCCAGGAGGCGCGCGGGCTGGTACTGCGCGGCGGTGTCCTCGCCAGGATCGGCGCCGTACGGCTGCAGATGGTACCGCTGGTCCTGGGGCTCATCGAGGATGCAGGCAACCGGGCGCAAGCCCTCGACGCCCGGGGCTTCGGCAGCCCGGGCCCGCGCACGAGCTACCGCGACGTCCGTGATTCGTCCGCCCAGCGGCGCTTCCGCGCAGCGGCGCTGCTGCTCGCCGCCGGGGCAGCCGTCGTAAGGCTGGCACTGTCGTGGCCCGCTGCGGGGTCGTCGTGAGTGCCACGACCCGGCCGGCGCTCATCGCGCGGATCGCCGGGTTCACCTTCCACGGGGATACCGTGGCCGCCCTGCGCGGCGTCGGGCTGTCGGTTGCGCCGGGCAGCCTGACCGCCGTCCTGGGCGGATCCGGGAGCGGAAAATCCACGCTTGGAAAACTGCTGGCCGGCTGGCTCCGGGCCGGCCACGCGGGACAGCTCCGCGGCAGCCTGGAGCTCGACGGTTCCCGCCTGGACTTCCGCGGCGTACCGGAGGACCCCCGGATCAACTCCGCCGAATGGTCCCGCCGCGTGGCCTTCGTCCCGCAGGACGCGGCCGCGATGCTCTCCACGGTGCGCGCCACAGTCGCGGAGGAGCTGGCCTTCGGCCTGGAAAACCGCGCGACGCCACGGGTGGACATGCTCCGCGCCGTGGAGCGCACCGCCGCACGGACGGGCCTGTCAGGGCTGCTGGACAGGGACCCGGCCACGCTCTCGGGGGGAGAGCTGCGGAGGCTCGCCCTGGGCTGCGCCGTCATCACTGAACCGGACATGCTCATCCTTGATGAGCCGCTGGCATCACTGGACGCGGAGGGGGCCGCGCAGATTGAGGACCTGGTCCGCAGCCTCTGCGCCGCCGGGACCGGCGTTGTCCTGTTGAGCCAGGCGGCCGACCGCCTGGCCTGTGAAGCGACGCACTGGACCGTGCTCGACGGCGGCACTGTCACCGCCGCGGGTGCACCGGCGCTGCTGCTCGGCTCTGCTGAGCTGGAGCGTGCGGGGGTGCTCGGCGCCGGTGGTGGAGGCCCGGGTGTCGTGCGACCTGTTGGCGTCCGCGGAGTCCCTGGCTGGCGTCCCGCACCTGCCGCCGCTCCCCGCCCCGGGCCGGCATCGCTTGAATTGTGCGGGGTCGGGTTCGCGTACGGCCGGGGCCCGGGGCGGCGGGGGACGATGCCGCAGGAACGGATCCTGCGCGACGTGGACGTCGCTGTGCGGCCGGGCGAGATCGTCGCTGTGACGGGTCCCAACGGTGCCGGCAAATCCACCCTTCTGCGGCACTTCAACGGGCTGCTGCGCCCGTCCGAGGGGGACGTGCGGGTCTGCGAGCGCAGCATCGCCGGCGTGCCGGTGGGCACGGTCGCGGCTTCCATCGGCCTGCTCTTCCAGCACCCCCGGGACCAGCTCTTCGAACGGACCGTCCTGCGCGAAGCCTCGTTCGGGCTCCGGCAGCAGTTCGGGAAGGCCGACGCCGAGGGACGGGCTCGGGAGGCGCTGGCGGCCGTCGGCCTTTCCGTGGCTGACGAAACCAGCCACCCGGCCGAACTGCCCGCCTCACGGCAGCGGCTGCTCGCCTTGGCCTCGGTCCTGGCCCGCGACCCGGCCGTGCTGGCCCTGGACGAGCCCACCGTCGGGCTGGACCGGAACGGACTCGAACGGCTGGGCCGGGCCGTTCACGCAGCGGCGGCGCGGGGCACCGCCGTCGTCATGGTCACCCACGATCTCGCCTACGCCCGGGCCACCGCCCACCGGATCCTCGAGCTCGACGGCGGACGGCTCCGCGAGGCCTGAACCGATGCCGCTCCGCGGCGTCCTTGCAGACGACAACGCCGCCGCCCGGACCAAAGTCCGGACGGCGGCGCCACGCGGCGGAATAAGGGCCGGCGAAACCGGGGCCGCCCTGGCCTAGGCCGGTGCCGAGGCCACGCCGGGTGCCAGGAACTTCCTGCCGTTGACCCGCTCGGAGGCGCCCACCCGGTCCAGATACGGGGTGATGCCGCCGAGGAACATCGGCCAGCCGGCGCCCAGGATCATGCAGAGGTCGATGTCCTCCGGACCGGCCACCACGCCCTCCTCGAGCATGAGCCCGATTTCCTCTGCCAAGGCATCCTGGGTGCGGCCCAGGACCTCCTCGCCGGCGGACGGGGTGTTGCCGAAGGACATGAGCGCGAGGGTCCCGGCGGGGATGAATGGCTTGCCGTCCGGACCCAGCGCCTGAGCCCCGTTCTCTATGGCCCAGATGGACTTCACGCCGTTGTCGATGAGGTTCTGCAGGTTCTCCGAGACACTGAAACGGTCCCCGAACGCGGCGTGCAGGGACTCCTGGACGTGCTGCGCCACCGGCAGCCCCACCATCGCCCCGAGCACGAAGGGAGTCATCGGCAGGCCCATGGGCCGCAGCGCATTGTCCGCCACGTCGGCGGGCGTTCCTTCGTCGAAGGCCGCGGTGACTTCACCCATGAGGCGCAGCAGGACACGGTTGACCACGAACGCGGCGGCGTCCTTGACCAGCACGGCGGACTTCTTGAGTCCCTTGGCGAGCTCGAACGCGGTGGCCAGCACGGCGTCGTCGGTTTTCGGGGCCCGGACGATCTCCAGGAGGGGCATGACGGCCACCGGGTTGAAGAAGTGGAAGCCCACCAGCCGCTCCGGGTGCTCCAGGTCCTCCGCCATGGCGGTGACGGACAGCGAGGACGTGTTGGTGGCCAGGACGCACCCGGCCGACACAATCGCCTCGACCTCCTTGAAGACCTGCTTCTTGACGTTGAGCTCTTCGAAGACAGCTTCGATCACGAAGTCGGCATCAGCGAACGCCTCCTTGGAGACCGATCCGCTGACCAGTGCCTTGGTCCGGTTGGCGGCGTCCGGGCTGATCCGCTTCTTCGCCAGGAGCTTGTCCACCTCGGCATGGACGTAGCCGACGCCCTTGTCCACCCGGGCCTGGTCGATGTCGGTCATGACGACCGGCACCTTGAGCTGGCGGGCGAAGAGGAGCGCGAGCTGGCTCGCCATCAGGCCGGCGCCGACGACGCCGATTTTCGTCACCGGGCGCGCGAGCTTGCGGTCCGGAGCGCCAGCGGGACGTTTGGCCCGGCGCTGCACGAGGTCCAGGAACGCGTAGACGGTGGACCGGAACTCCTCTGTCTGCATGAGGTCCGCCAGGGTCTCGCACTCGAGCTCGGCCGACTGGGCCTGGGTCAGGGTGCGGTTGGCCTCCAGGACATCCAGGACCTTGGCCGGGGCGGGGGAGGCGTTGGAGGTCTTGGTCTCCACGAACGCGCGCCCTGCCGCGATTGCGGCCGCCCAGCGGGCGGCAACCTCAGGATCGGCCGGGTCGACGGCGTTGGTGCGCTCCGGTGCCACTGCACCGGCGATCACCTGGGCGGCCCAGGCGACGGACTGCTCCACGAAGTCGGCCGGCTCGAACATGGCATCTGCCACGCCCAGCTGGTAGGCCTGCGGCCCGGTGAGGGTGCGGTTGTTGCTCAGCGGGTTCTCGATCATGACCTTGAGGGCGTTCTCCGGCCCGATGAGCCGCGGCAGGATGTAGACCCCGCCCCAGCCCGGGATGAGCCCGATGAACGCCTCCGGCAGGGCCAGCGCGCCGGCGCCGGTCGACACCGTACGGTAGGTGGACTGGAGGGCGATCTCGAGGCCGCCACCCAGGGCAAGGCCGTTGATGAAGGCAAAGCTGGGCACGCCGAGGTTGGCCAGGGTGGCGTAGACCTCGTGGCCGAGCTGGGCCATCCAGAGACCCTGCTCGCGGCCGCTGACGGACTTGACCGTGGAAAGGTCCGCGCCGGCGACGAGGAAGTACGGTTTGCCGGTGACGCCGACGCCGACGATCTCGCCGCGCGCGGCGCGCTCCTTTAGCCCTTCCAGGACGGTGCCGAGCTCGACCAGGGTGTTGGGCCCGAGCGTGGTCGGCTTGGAGTGGTCTAGGCCGTTGTCCAAGGTGATCAGCGCAAAGGTGCCGGGGCTGTCCTTGCCGCCCACCGCGGGAAGCTGGATGTCCTGGACGTAGGAGTGGGTGATGGTCTCGTTCGGGAAGAGATCGGCAAGCTTGCGGAAATCGGCGGCGCTCATGCTGCGGCTCCAGTCTCGGTGGTGGCGGAATCGGTGCTGTCTGCGGCTGACGTGGCTGTGTCAGCCAGGGCAGTGCCGTAATCCGCGTGGTGCGGGTTCTCCCAGATCACGGTGGCGCCCATGCCCAGGCCGATGCACATGGTGGTCACTCCGTAGCGCACGGACGGGTCCTCCTCGAACTGCCGGGCGAGCTGGTTCATCAGCCGGACGCCGGAGGAGGCAAGCGGGTGTCCGACGGCGATCGCCCCGCCGTAGCGGTTGACCCGGGGGTCGTCGTCGGCGATTCCGAAGTGGTCCAGGAAGCTGAGCACCTGGACGGCGAAGGCTTCATTGATCTCGAAGAGCCCGATGTCTGCGATGCCGAGTCCGGCGTTCTTGAGGGCCTTCTCCGTGGCGGGGACGGGCCCGATGCCCATGAGTTCGGGTTCGACGCCGGCGAACGCGTAGCTGACCAGGCGCATCCTGACCGGCAGGCCGAGCTCCTCGGCGGCATCGGCGGAGGCCAGGAGGGCGGCCGTGGCGCCGTCGTTCAGGCCGGCGGCGTTCCCCGCGGTGACGCGGCCGTGGGCCCGGAACGGTGTGCGCAGCGCTGCGAGGTCTTCAACCGAGGTTCCCGGGCGCGGCGGCTCGTCCACGGTGTTGACGGTCCAGCCCCGGCCGGGTTTCATGGTCGCGACGGGCACGAGGTCGGGCTGGATCTGTCCCTTGCCGTAGGCGGCCGCGAGTTTGTCCTGGGAGGCGACGGCGTACGCGTCGGTGCGGTCCTTGGTGATGGCGGGGAAACGATCGTGCAGGTTCTCTGCGGTGTTGCCCATGTTCAGGGCGGCGGGATCGACGATGCGTTCTGACATGAAGCGCGGATTCGGGTCGGCGCCTGCGCCCATCGGGTGGTTGCCCATGTGTTCCACGCCGCCGGCGATCACGACGTCGTAGGCGCCGAAGCCGATACCGCTCGCCGTCGTGGTCACGGCAGTCATGGCGCCGGCGCACATGCGGTCGATCGCGAAGCCGGGCACGGTCCGGGGGAGTCCGGCGAGCAGGGCAGCGGTGCGGCCGATGGTCAGGCCCTGGTCGCCGGTCTGGGTCGTGGCCGCGATGGCGACCTCGTCGATCCGTTCGGCAGGCAGGGAGGGGTTGCGGCGCATCAGTTCGCGGATGCACTTGACCACGAGGTCATCGGCACGGGTTCCGGCGTAGATCCCCTTTTCGCCGGCGCGGCCGAACGGGGTGCGGACGCCGTCGACAAAGACGACGTCGCGGATGGTGCGGGGGCTCGCGCTGCCGTTTCTTCCGCTGCTGCGGGGTTCGCTCACGTGTTACTCCTCATTGAGACATGGGTGCCGGATACCGTCCCGGTGGCAGGAACAGCCAGGGGGTACAGGAAATCCGGGCGACATCATGCATCATGTTACTCGTCGGTAACATAGCTGGCAAGGAACGGGAGCAGGTGCGCGGAGAGGGCGCGGCGGCCAGGGGTCCAGGGACCCGCGGACTATAGGGCGGAACCCGACGCCGTTTCCACGGCGGCCTTGCGTTCATTGACCGGCAGCGGCGCGGGGTTGAGGAAGGCTCCGGCGATCAGCGGTGCGGTGATTTCGATCTGCCACTGCCGTGCCCCGAGGTTCGCCAGCTCCTCCGCTACGCCTTCCTCGCTCAGTTCCGCCGGCGGACGCCATGCCACGCGGCGGAGAAAGTCCGGGGTCAGCAGGTTCTCGACCGGAAGGTTCAGTTCCTCGGCCCGTACCTGGAGCTTGGGCCGGGCCGTCGCGAGCCGGGCGGCGGCTTCCGGATCCCGGTCGGCCCAGACCCGCGGGGGCGGGGGTGCGTTGGTGGCCAGGTGCAGGGGAGGGAGTTCCTCCAGGGCCCTCGCGGTGCTGATGCAGCGCAGCCAGCGCGGGGCCTCGCGCTGGGCAGCCCGGCCGTGGAAGCCCTTGGTGGCCAGGAGCTGGGGAACGGTGGCCGGCATGGCCTTGGCGGCGGCCACGAGGGCCGAGTCCGGGATCAGCCGGCCCGGCGCGACGTCGCGTTTTTGTGCCAGCGAGTCGCGTTCCAGCCAGAGCTCACGGACGGCGGCCAGCTGGCGGCGGTCGCGGATCTGGTGGAGTCCGGAGGTCTTGCGCCAGGGGTCGACCCTGGGCGGGGCCTGTCCTGCCTCGAGGATCGCGGCGAATTCCTGCTCTGCGAAGTCGAGTTTGCCGTCGGCGACGAGGAGTTCGATGAGTTCCTCGCGCAGCTCGGTGAGGACCTCGACGTCCAGGGCGGCGTAGCGAAGCCAGGGCTCCGGCAGCGGGCGGGTGGACCAGTCGGCCGCGGAGTGTTCCTTGGCTAGACCGAAGCCCAGGAGCTGTTCGATGACGGCGGCGAGGCCCACCCGGGGGAGCCCTGCCAGTCGCGCGGCGAGTTCGGTGTCAAAGAGTTTGTCCGGCCACATGCCGAGTTCGGACAGGCAGGGCAGGTCCTGGCTGGCGGCGTGGAGGATCCATTCGACCCCGCGCAGGGCGTCGTTGATGATCCGCAGGTCGCCGAAGGGCTCGGGGTCGATCAGCCAGGTTCCGGAGCCTTCGCGCCGGATCTGGACGAGGAAGGCGCGCTGGCCGTAGCGGAATCCTGAGGCACGTTCAGCGTCCACTCCCGCCGGGCCGCGGCCTGCGGCGAGGGCCGCGGCGCAGCGTTCCAGGCCCGCGGGCGTCTCAATGACAAGCGGGACTCCGTCGCGGGGGGCGTCGAGGTCAATGACCTCGGGGACCAGGCTGTCGAAGCCTTCCACCGTGATGTGGGCTGTGGTGTCCGCGGCGTCTGTCGTACTTTCAACGCCGCCGGCGGCGGTGATTTCCGGATTTTGAGGGGTCATGATCTCTCCAGTTTACCGACAACGTGGCGTATAAGGCCGCGACGCGGGCTGAAACGGCGTGATCGCGCGTGTCATCGGGGGCGCCGGGGGAGCGCGGACACGCCCTCAGGCAGCGGCGGCAGGCCGGCGAACGTGCAGACCATGTCCGACCACGCTTCCAGGTGCGTGGTGATGTCCGGAGTGGCGGGGGTCCACGACGCCCGGAGCTCAATGTCGATCGAATCCGGCCTGTCGGAGAGCGTTCCGAAGCTTTCGGACAGCACCCGGGTGGCCGTTCCGCCGGCCGCGCGGTAGGGCGCCTGGTGGTTCTCGAGGGCTTCGACGAGCCACGCCCAGGCAACGGAGCCCAGGAGTTCATCGTTGCCCATTTCGGGCTCGAGCTGGGCACGGATGTAGGTGACGATCCTGAACTCCCCGTCCCACACCGCGGATCCGTCGGGGTCGTGGAGGAGGATGAAGCGGCCGGTGGCCAGCTCGACGTCGTCGTTGCCGGAAGCGGGTTCAAAGGCGGCGGCTGCCGGCCCGTGGATCATGGCGGTTTCGGCGGTGCCGCCGGATCCGATGACCTCCGCTCCCAGGGCGACGGCGAAACGTGCGAGCCGGGAGGGGGCCGGAATCTCCTCAAGGTGCAGTTCGCCGCGGCATCGTGCGTTTCGAAGGGTTCCCAGGGCGAACAGAAAGTCTGCGGGAACCTGGTCGAGTGAGCTCACAATGGCAGGTTATGCAACAGCCGGTCCCCGGCACGGCAGGCTCGCCGCCGGGCCGGGGATGCCGTGCAGGACTCAGACGGCAGCGAGTTCGCGTTTGATGGCCGCAATGAAGGAGTCAACGTCTTGCTCGGTGGTGTCAAAGGAGCACATCCAGCGGACTTCGCGGGCCGCCTCGTTCCAGTCGTAGAAGCGGAAGGACGTGCGCAGGCGGTCTGCCACGCCGGCGGGCAGGACGGCGAAGACGCCGTTGGATTCCGTCTTCTGGCTCAGTTCGACGCCGGGGATCGACTCCACGCCGGCGCGCAGCCGGGCGGCCATGGCGTTGGCATGCGCTGCCGAGCGCAGCCACAGATCACCTTCGAGCAAGGCGATGAACTGGGCCGACATGAAGCGCATCTTGGAGGCCAGTTGCATGTTCATCTTGCGCAGGTAGACCAGGCCGTGGGCGGCTTCCGGGTTGAGCGCGACGACGACCTCGCCGAACAGCAGGCCGTTCTTGGTGCCGCCGAAGGAGAGGATGTCCACGCCGGCGTCGCGGGTGAAGGCCCGCAGCGGAACGTTAAGGTGTGCGGCGGCGTTGGACAGCCGGGCACCGTCCATGTGCAGTTTCATGCCTTTGGAATGGACGTGCTCCGCGATGGCCCGGACTTCCTCCGGCGTGTAGCACGTGCCGAGCTCCGTGGTCTGGGTGATGGACACGGCAAGCGGCTGGGCCCGGTGTTCGTCGCCCCAGCCCCAGGCTTCGCGGTCGATCAGCTCGGGCGTGAGCTTGCCGTCCGTCGTGGGGACCTGGAGGAGTTTGATGCCGCCGATTCGTTCCGGTGCGCCGTTCTCGTCCATGTTGATGTGCGCCGTGGAAGCACAGATGACCGCACCCCAGCGGGGCAGCAGGGACTGGAGGGACAGGACGTTGGCGCCCGTGCCGTTGAAGACGGGGAAGCATTCGATCCCGGCGCCGAAGTGCTCTTCCATGAGCTGCTGCAGCCGCGCGGTGTAGTCATCCTCGCCGTAAGAGACCTGGTGGCCTTCATTGGCGGCGGCGAGGGCCGCCAGTACTTCGGGGTGGACGCCCGAGTAGTTGTCCGAGGCAAACCCGCGGACCGATGGATCGTGGAGCCGCACCGCAGTGCTGGCAGGGGCAGTTTCAACTGTGCTTGTCATCGCTTTACTCACGCTTCCAGTCTAAGGAGATCCGGGCTCATCGGCTAAGCAGCAGCCGCTGGCCGTTCAGTTCTGCCGCGGAGGAGGTGAAGAGCCCGACGGTGGCGGCGGCCAGGTCGTCCACGTCGGTGAAGCCGGGGAACGCGCGTTCGGGGGACTTGGTGCGCATCGTCGCGTCCACGAGGGCCTTCACCACGAGGATGGCCGCGGCGCTCCGCTGCGCCACCGGGGCGTCCTTGTGGCCGGACTGGGCCCGGTGGAAGCCGTCTGCGACCGCCAGGGTCCAGGCTTCGGCGGCGGCCTTGGCCGCCACATAGCTGGCACCTCCCGCCGTCGGCTTGCTGACGGCTGTGGAGGAGACCATGGCAAAGCGTCCTGTGCCGGAGGCTGCGAGGTCATCGAAGAACACCCGGGTGACGTTGCGCAGGGTGGTGATGGCGCTCCGCTCCAGGAAGTCCCAGTCATCGTCGCTCTGGTCGGTGATGCCCTTCGCGCCGCGCCAGCCGCCCACGAGGTGGATGACGCCGTCGACGCTTCCGGCTCTTTCGGCCAGATCCGCGCGCAGGGCGCGGACGCTCTCCAGGTCCGCGAGGTCGCAGGTGAGCGGCGTGACGCCGGGACCGGCTTCGGCGGCGGCCGCTTCGATCCGTGGCCCGTCCGAGCCGACCGTGAAGACCGTATGGCCGGCCTCGCGGAGGGCGCGGGCGGCAGCGATCCCGGAAGGGCCGCTGCCGCCTGCAACCACGACGTTCAGGGTGCGTCCGGCGCTCATCCGGCGTTCATGGCCCGGGTGGAGCTGGCAGTATCGGACGTGCCGGTGATGCCGGCCGTGGACTCAATGACGGGGCGCATCTTCTTTTCCAGGGCCTCGTAGAACATCGAGAGCGGGAATTCGTCGTCGAGGACCTGGTCCGTGAGGCCGCGCGGCGGGCCGGCCAGCGGCAGCGCATCCGGACCCTTGGCCCAAACCGAGGCAGGGTTGGGCGTGACCGTGCCGGAGATCAGTTCATAGGCGGCCAGCCAGTGGGCCATCTTGGGGCGGTCGATCGAGCGCCAGTAGAGTTCCTCGATCCGCGCACCGAGTGCAACCACGACGTCGGCAACTTCGTCCCAGTCGATGCTGAGCTTGCTGTCGGTCCAGTGCAGGACGTGGTGCTGGTGCATCCACGCGAAGAGCAGCTGGCCGCCGAGGCCGTCGTAGTTGCGGACCCGGTTGCCGGTGATCGCGAAGCGGAAGATGCGGTCGAAGATGACGGCGTACTGGACAAGTTTGGCGTGCCGGCGGGCGTCCGGGTCAGCGTCCTCGTCCTTCTCGATCTTCACCGACTCGCGGAAGGCGGTCAGGTCGCAGCGCAGTTCCTCAAGCGAGTAAAGGAAGAACGGCATGCGCTGCTTGATCATGAAGGGATCGAACGGCAGGTCGCCGCGCATGTGGGTGCGGTCGTGGATCAGGTCCCACATGACGAACGTTTCCTGCGTCAGCTCCTGGTCCTCGAGCAGCGCGGCCGCATCCTCGGGCAGCTGCAGGGACGTGATGTCCGCGGCGGCGCGGAGCACGCGGCGGAAACGGGCCGCCTCGCGGTCGGCGAAGATCGCGCCCCACGTAAAGGTCGGGGTTTCCCGGACGGCGACGGTTTCGGGGAAGAGGACGGCGGAGTTGGTGTTGTACCCCGGAGTGAAGTCGAGGAAGCGGATCGGGACGAACAGCTTGTTGGAGTATTCGCCTTCTTCCAGTCCGGCGACGAACTCGGGCCAGATGACCTCGATCAGGACGGCCTCGACGTGGCGGTTGCTGCTGCCGTTCTGGGTGTACATCGGGAACACTACGACGTGCTGAAGCCCGTTGACCCGGTGCTGCTGCGGCTGGAAGGCCTGCAGGGAATCCAGGAAGTCCGGGACGCCGAAGCCGCTACCGGCCCAGCGGCCGAAGTCGGTGACAAGCAGCTCCAGGTAGCGGGCATCGTGCGGGAAGGACGGGGCCAGGGCGGTGACCGCTGCGGTGATGGTTCCGACGTGGCCGGCCGCGGCTTCGTGGGCTGCGGCATCCGGCACGGATCCGTCCTGGCTCTGGAGGGCCTGCAGGGCGGTGGCTGCGGCCTTGAGGCGCAGCCATTCCTGGTTGCCGGCCGTGATCGGGGCGGGGGCGGTGAGAGCGGTCGTGGTCATCGTCGACGGTCGCCTTTCTGGTTGCTTGGAACGTCTTTCTCGAGCGTAGCAAGCAATCAGAACCTCTAATGCAAAATCAGGCTGAGCATAAGAAACTATGTGGCAAGTGGGGCCGGCAGCCTGCCCCAGGTACAGCGGGGGCAGGGCTGCCGGATCCCGGTATGGAGCGGGGCCGAGGGGCCGGCGCCTGGTGCATGCTGCCTACGGGCGGGTCTCGTCCGCCGGGACCAGCTTCAGGGACACCGAGTTGATGCAGAAGCGCTGGTCCGTGGGAGTGCCGTACCCCTCGCCGTCGAAGACATGGCCCAAATGGGAATCGCACGTAGCGCAGCGGACCTCGACGCGCTCCATGCCGAGCGTGCGGTCGTGGATATAGCGGACGGTTCCATCCGCGAGCGGCGCCCAGAAGGAAGGCCAGCCGCAGTGCGAATCGAACTTCTCCTTGCTCGTGAACAGTTCGGTGCCGCAGGCCCGGCACTGGTACACGCCCGCAGTGTGGGAGTCCCAGTACTCGCCGGTATACGGCCGCTCGGTGCCGGCCTGCCGGAGCACCCGGTACTCCTCCGGGGTGAGCTCCTGGCGCCACTGCTCGTCGGTCTTCGCCGCGGCTGTCTTGTCCGCGACGGTCTTGTCTGTGGCTGACGTCTCCGCGGCTGTCCCGTCCGCGGGCGGTGACGCCGGAGCGACAGGGCCGACGGCGAGCGACGGGGCAACGGATGTGTTCTCTGACCTCTTGCTGAAGATGCTCATAGCCTCAATAACGCTCAGGAGTCGCCGATAAATCCCGAACCGGCGTACAAGTGCAGCACGGGCACGCCGAGCCGGTCCTGGGCCTTGTTGGCCCAGTCGGTGTGGAACGTGTCGGCCAGGGCGTGGGGACGGGTGATCACGACAGCCTGTCCGGCGCCGAGTTCCTTGACTTTGGCAACGAGGCCCTCAACGGCTCCGCCTTGGACCACTTCGCCGGTGACCCCGCCGCCGATTCCGCCCAGGGCCGCGAGCGAGGCGGCCAGGGTCTCGGCGGCTGCCGCCCGTTCAGCGGCGGGATCGTGCGCCTGGGCCGTGAGTTCACGGAAGGCCTTCGCGATCTCCAGCATGGAGAGGCTTTCCAGGAAGTCCACCACCAGGTGACGCTCGGTGTTGCCGGGGACCAGGACCATCAGGGCGGCATCACCGCCGGCAACCAGGGTTTCAATGTTGACGCGGTCATCCGCACCTAGGGGCTCTTCTGTCAAGATGACGATTGGATCACTCATGACCCCAGCCTAGTCGTGCACTTCCGGCCCCGCACTGTTGTGTCCGCGCGGGAAATCCCCGTGTCCGCTCCGGCGGCGGCAGGCCGTTGAACAGGCAGGATGCCTGCCTTGGCTGGGACTTCAGTCAGAATGGTGGCATGGCATCATCCCTGCGCCTCCTGGCAGACCCGCAACGGACCCCGGCCGCCCGTGAAGCCTCTCCCGTCGGGGAGGGCGCCGAGGCCATCGTGCCCGGAAGCGCCAGGTGGGCCGTCGGCGGCATCATCGGCGGCAGCGCAGCAGCGGGCCTGCTCGCGGCCGGTTCCTCGGCGCTCGCGCTCTATTTTGCGCGCCGCGTCATCACCCCGGCCCGGGTCCGCGAGCAGGACCAGGAGGTCCTGGCCGTGATTCGCGCCGGGCGCGGCCTGCAGGTCATCCTCGCGGCCACGCCGGATGCGACCGTGGACGGCGTCTACGGGCTTTTCTTCGATGGCGGCCGCGGCCACGCCCGGATCGGACGTATCCTGTCCTACTCTCCGGCCGAACGCACCGTGCTGCGCGAAGTCGAGGCCGTCTACAGCGGCGATCTCTCGACCGCGCGGCGCGGATCGTGGAGCGGTGCGGCCTATCCGGATCCCGCCACGATCGGCCTTGCCGCGGAGGAAGTCCCCATACCGGTCGACGGCGGGACCGCGCCGGCGTGGCTGGTCCGGGCCGCGCCGGCCTCGGACGTCTGGGCCATCATGGTGCACGGACGCGGAGCCACGAGGCAGGAAGGCCTCAGGGCTGTCCGCACGGTCCGGGACCTGGGCATGTCCTCTCTCCTGATTTCCTACCGCAACGATGGCCTGGCGCCCTCGGCCCAGGACGGACGCTACGGGCTGGGCTCCACTGAATGGCGTGACGTTGATGCTGCCATCAGTTACGCCCTCGGGCAGGGTGCGCGCGAAGTGGTGCTGTTCGGCTGGTCCATGGGGGGCGCGATCTGCCTCCAGACCGCTGACCTGTCGCGGCACCACCACCTGATCCGGGCGATGGTGCTGGACGGACCCGTGATCAACTGGGTCAACGTGCTGGCGCACCATGCCGAGCTGAACCGGATTCCTTCGGCCGTGGGCCGCTACGGCCAGCTGATGCTCGGCCATCCCCTCGGCCGGCGGCTGACGGGCCTGGCCGCCCCGGTCGACCTGAAAGCGATGGACTGGGTATCCCGTGCAGTGGAGCTCAGGACGCCGACCCTGATCCTTCACAGCGTTGACGACGAATACGTTCCCTACGGTCCCTCTGCGGCCCTGGCGGAGAAGAATCCGGACATGGTCACGTTCGAACCTTTCAGCACCGCCCGGCACACGAAGGAATGGAATGTCGATCCGGAACGCTGGGAGCGGCTGGTCACTGCCTGGCTGCGGCAGCAACTGGCCCCGCGCCCGAACCCCGGACAGCCGCATCCGGAGACGTGAGCTGCGCCGGAGTGGCACGCCGGCGATTTTTGGCGCTAACACCGGCGTCCGGGCCTTGGTGGTGTCAGTGCCTGCCGGTGCCGATCGGCGCCGTGCGCGCGTCCGTTAGACGGATCAGCTCCGACGGGTCCAGCTCAATATCCAGTCCGCGGCGTCCGCCGGAGATGAGGATCGTCTCCAGTTCCAGGGCGCTGTCGTCGATGACAGTGGGGGAGGACTGGCGCTGGCCGAGCGGGGAGATGCCGCCGAGGACATAGCCGGTCCGGCGCTCCGCCGACGCCGGGTCCGCCATCGCCGCCCTCTTGCCGCCGAGGGCCGCGGCCATCGCTTTGAGGTCCAGGTTTCCGCTCACCGGTACGACGCCGACGGCGAGCCGGCCGTCGACGTCGACCATCAAGGTCTTGAACACCCTGGCCGGATCGATGCCGAGCACATCAGCGGCTTCCATGCCGTAGCTGGCGGCCGTCGGATCATGGGCGTACGGGTGCGCGAGAAAAGGAACCCCGGCCGCCGCGAGTGCCGCGGTGGCCGGAGTCCCCTGGGACGTAAGTTTGCGGGCCACAGTGGATGTCCGTGGGGGTCAGGACTGCGGGGCCGCGGAGTCCGCGCGGGCCATCGCGGCCACTTTGCGCTTGATCCGGCCCAGCATCGCCGTCATGCCGCGCATGCGCAGGGGCGTGATGGCCCGGGTGAGGCCGAGCAGTTCCGGCATGTCGTCAGGAACCGCCAGGATCTCCGCGGCACTGAGCCCGTCGAGTCCTTCATGGAGCACACCGGCGAAGCCGCGGGTGGTCGGGGCCTCTTGCGGAGCTTTGAAAAAGAGCCGCACCCGGGCCGGCGCACCGTCGTCGGGTTCCTCGGTCTCGATGGTGAGGAACAGCGGCGTCTGGCACTCGACCACCTGCTCCATTAGCTCCGGGTGGTCCTTGAACCGTTCCGGAAGCTCCGGTAGTCCGCGGGAGAACTCAAGGAGCAGCTGCAGCCGATCGGATTCGGTCAGGGCCTGGAAGTCGTCAACGATGTCCGCCAGCGCGGCGGGGAGGGCAGAAGTATTCATCCCTCCCAGCTTACGCACGGCAGGCGTTTGTGTCCCGATCGGTTCCGTCCCCGGCCGCACAGGGCCGCCCGCTGCCCACTGCCCTATCTGGCCGCAGGGACGGTGCCGCGCTCGGCGCCCTTGACGATGGGAACGCGAACGGCGTTGCCCCACTCGGTCCAGGAGCCGTCGTAGTTTCGGACGGAGTCGAAGCCCAGGAGGTACTTCAGGGCGAACCAGGTGTGGCTGGAACGTTCGCCGATGCGGCAGTAGGCCACGACGTCGTCGCCGCTCTTGAGTCCAGCCTCACCCAGGTACAGTGCCTCGAGTTCGGGGCGGTTGCGGTAGGTGCCGTCCTCGGCTGCCGCGCGGGCCCACGGGATGGAGGCCGCCGTCGGGATGTGGCCGCCGCGCAGGGCGCCCTCTTCCGGGTAGGCCGGCATGTGGGTGCGCTGGCCGGTGTATTCCTCGGTGGACCGGACGTCGATCAGCGGCTTGCCGAAGTGGGCCAGGACATCGTCCTTGAAGGCGCGGATGGGGGCATCGTTGCGTTCCACGACGGGGTACTCGCCGGGGACCGGGACTGTGGTGTCCGTGGTGAGGGCGCGGCCCTCGGCGATCCACTTGTCCCGGCCGCCGTCCAGGAGCCGCACGTCCTCGTGGCCGAAGAGCGTGAAGACCCACAGGGCATATGCGGCCCACCAGTTGGACTTGTCGCCGTAAATGACCACGGTGGAGTCGCGGGAGATGCCCTTGGATGCGGCCAGTGCGGCAAAGGCCCCACCGTCGACGTAGTCGCGGGTGACCTCATCGTTCAGGTCCGTGTGCCAGTCGACCTTCACCGCTCCCGGGATGTGGCCGGTCTCGTAGAGCAGCACGTCCTCGTCGGACTCGACCACCACCAGCTTGCCGCCGTCGAGGGCGCCGGCCTCCAGCGCCGCGGCAAGCCACTCGGTGGAAACGAGGCGCTGCGGGTGGGCGTAGGCGGCGAACTTCTCGTTCTGCTCAACGGGGTAGGGCATTGCGATGGCCTTTCACTGAAGCGGTCGGGAGGCCGGGCCCTGGGGGAATCGAACGGGCGCCGGGCCTGGTACAACACTAGCCACGCCCGGGCAGGAATGCTCCACCTATGTTCACAGTCGGAAATATGGCCTTCATCACGCACCGGCCGCTGATGGGCCGTTGCCGCGGGCGTCCGGTCGGGTGGCCAACAAGCCAGGCCGGCAACGTGGCCAACAAACCCGGCCGGCATTGCCGGTATCCTTTCTGGGGACAAGAGACCAGCAGAACGGACCACCTTGGTACAGATCGAACAGCTCGCCGCCAGAACACCGGCAGTTTCCGTGGACGAACTCCTCAAGGGGTTCTATCCGTCGCCGCGTTTTGGCAAGGTGTCGTTTTCCAGCTACCGGCCGGATCCGTCCCAGCCCAGCCAGGCCCATGCTGTCCGTGAGCTGGAGGGTTTCGCAGCGGGTGTGGGCGCGCGCGACGGTGACGGCCTGTTCAAACGGCTCTTCGGCAAGAAGGACACCTCCCGGGCAGGGATCTACCTCGACGGCGGTTTCGGCGTAGGCAAGACCCACCTGCTGGCCTCGCTGTGGCACGCCGCCCCGGGACCCAAGGCCTTCGGCACTTTCGTGGAGTACACGAACCTGGTCGGGGCGCTGTCCTTCCGCAAGACCGTCGAGGCCCTGAGCCACTACAAGCTCGTATGCATCGACGAATTCGAGCTCGACGATCCGGGGGACACCGTGCTCATGTCCCGGCTCATGCGGGAACTCGCCGACGCCGGCGTCAAGCTCGCCGCCACCTCCAACACCCTGCCCGGTTCCCTGGGTGACGGCCGCTTCGCCGCCGTCGACTTCGCCCGCGAGATCCAGGTGCTGGCGGACCAGTTCGACGTCGTCAGGATCGACGGCGAGGACTTCCGCCACCGCGGCCTCCCGGCGGCGCCGCTGCCGCTGCGCAATGATGACCTGACGCACCACATGCAGGCCGAATTTGACGGCAAGACCGTGGCGCGGGATGAGTTCAGCACCCTCATCAACCACCTCGCAGGGGTCCACCCGAGCCGCTACCGGCAGCTTATTGAGGGCATCGAGGGCGTGGTCTGGAAAAACGTGCACACCATCACCGAGCAGGCCGTCGCGCTGCGCTTCGTGGTGCTGGCGGACCGGCTGTACGACAAGGACGTCCCCATCCTCGCCAGCGGTGTGCCGTTCGATCAGCTCTTCACAGAGGAAATGATGACCGGCGGCTACATGAAGAAGTACTTCCGGGCCGTCTCACGATTGACCGCCCTGGCCCGTGAGGGCCAGAACCACGAACCGTCTTAAGCCTTAATTCCGGGCGCGGGGTCACCTTCCAACGCAGGGTCACCAACGGCCGATCCTGACGCAACGGACGGACCCTTGGCCACCCCGCGTTAGGCCCTCGCGGTGGGCATCACGGTTGACAGGCATCTTTGGCCAAGAAACGCCAAAGGTGCCGGCGCCGCCTCTCGGCGGGACCGGCACCTCGGTGACGTACTTGGGTCAGAGGCCCTGCTGCCGGGGTTCCCCGGCTACAGGCGGCTCCCCGGCGACGGGAGTTTCGGCGACTGGGGCCGTCTGCGGCCGGTCGTCTGCCTTGTCCACGTAGTCGGAGGCGCCACGCTGCACTGCATCGATCTTGTCGGCGTACTTTCCGCCGGTCTTCGTGTCGACGAAATCGCCGGCCTTCTCGATGCCGTCCTTGATGGCTTGTTCATTGCCACCAATTACTTGCTGAGCCTTGCCCTTTAGATCGTCAAGTAAACCCACGGGCACCTCCCTTCGGTCGCGGAGCCAGAGCGCTCCTAGCGCTTTCGATCCTATCCGGCGGTGCTGGGCGTGCCAAGGGTGTAAGCCCAGGGGAGAAAGACCCGGTGGTAAGGCCTGAAACGTGGAACGGGCGGTCCCGGTGACAGACAAGAAAAAAGCAACCCCGGGGGAGCTGCTTTGTGTGGTGGGCGATACTGGGATCGAACCAGTGACCTCTTCCGTGTCAGGGAAGCGCGCTACCGCTGCGCCAATCGCCCGCAACCGGAAAGATCCGGAGTGGAGTTATTTGAATCTAGTACATAAGAGAGCGGACGACGAGATTCGAACTCGCGACATCCACCTTGGCAAGGTGGTGCTCTACCAGCTGAGCTACGTCCGCATTTTAGTCCATGCCGGCTGTGCCGGTGGTACTGCATCAAGCAAGTTCCCTTGCTCTGGTGGGCGATACTGGGATCGAACCAGTGACCTCTTCCGTGTCAGGGAAGCGCGCTACCGCTGCGCCAATCGCCCCTTGCATCCGGCCAAGACCGGAAACCAGGGTTTTCACCGAGGTGGGTACGGGATTCGAACCCGTGTATACGGCTTTGCAGGCCGCTGCCTCGCCTCTCGGCCAACCCACCGTGTAGGCAGGATTCCGAAGAACCTTTGCCGTGACAGTGTCCTGCGAGCGGACGACGAGATTCGAACTCGCGACATCCACCTTGGCAAGGTGGTGCTCTACCAGCTGAGCTACGTCCGCATTGTTGTCAGCATTTCCGCGCCGCAATCGGCATTTCCTCGCGTTCCAACGAGTAAGAACTCTATAGGAGGTTAGGGGAATCTACAAATCGCGCGGACGACCTTTCCTGCGGAGGGCCCTGCTTCGTTGGATTCTAGGGGATTTTACGAATTACAACGCTGTAATTCGGGGTGCGGTGCCGGGACCCGGGGGTCCTGCTCGCCAGCGCCCGACGGCGGCTTTCGGGGCGATCCCTCAGTGACGCATTTCGCTGCCCGGCCCGCGGGGGAGGGGTGGATTTCTAAAATCCGCCCCGGTGGGCTAGCATTCAATGTCGTTGGGGCGATTGGCGCAGTGGTAGCGCGCTTCGTTCACACCGAAGAGGTCACTGGTTCGAACCCAGTATCGCCCACCCACGAAATGGTCCGTTCCGCTCAGTCAGCGGGGCGGGCCATTTTTTGCTTTGCCCTCCTTGTCTGACCCCTGTGAAAGAGTCTTTCCATGACCGCTCCGCTCCTCGCCCACGCCACCGACCACGGCCGGATGTACGCTCGATCGACGTCCGAGCAATTCTCCGTCCCTTCGATCACCACGGTTATCGGACAGCAGCCCCATGGCCTCGACGGTTGGTTCGGATATATGGGAGCCAACAGCCTCGCCCAGGATCCGGCCCTTCCCGCCATCCTGGGGAGCCCGGCCAAGCTGCGTCAGGCGGTCAGCCGTGCGGCGAAGGCAGCGGAAACGTACCGGGACGACGCCGCGAAACGTGGGGACCGTGTCCACAACTATTGCGAGCAGGTTGCGCTGCGTGCCCTCGGCCGGCCGCACCAGATGAAGGAAACGCGGGAGGCCCTGGCGGCCAACGGCGAGGAAGCCTTCGCGGCCCGCTTCGACGAGTGGTGGGAGCTCTTCCAGGTGGAGCCGATCGCGCCGGAGATCACCGTCTGGAATAAGACGGTCGGCTACGCGGGCACACTGGACCTCGTCGCAAAGATCAATGGCCGCACCTGCCTTATCGACTACAAGACCAAGGGCACCAGCCGCGACGGCACCGTCAAGCCACTCGATGACAAAGTCGTCATGCAGCTCGTGGCAGGCATGAAGGCTGAGGAAAGCCTCGTCGATCCCGTGGCGGGGAAGTGGGAGGCCTGGCAACACGGCGAATCCCCGATCCTGCTGGCGGTCGCTGTAGGCGAGACGGAGGTCCGACCGCTGCGGGCCAATCCGGACGTCCTCAAGCACCACTGGTGGAAGTTCTGCGCCCTCCGCCGCGTGTGGGAAATGTCGGCTGACACGGCCACAGCCGGAGCGGCACTCCTCCCGCTGGCGCCGCCCGCGCTGGCCCCGGGCCCCCGGCGCTGAGATCGATGGGGCCGGCTCATCTCTCCACGAGTCCTGAGGTACTGCTCCAGTCCGGGACTGTGAAGCATGGTTCCGGCGCCGCTCCGCCCGGCGGTTGCCGCCACTAGGGGCGAGGGTCACTCGCCGGTGCCTCGGTCACGCCGCACCCTGTGGTTGCCCGGCTGGGCCGCCACTTACCGCCGCTGCCACCAGCGTTGCCATCACCGACCGCCACTGTCAGGGTAGTGCCGCCGTCACGCGGCCGCGCTGAGGTCGGCGGGTTTGAAGTAGTGGTTGCGGCGGGGGCGTTGCCGGGGGTCTATCTGGGGTGGCGGGATGAACCAGGGGATCCCGGTGCGGAGCTGGATGGTCCAGTGTTCTTTGTGGATCACGTGGTGGTGGTGGGAGCACAGCAGGGCCCCGTTGTCGGTGCCGGTGGTGCCGCCGCGGGACCAGTAGGTGATGTGGTGTGCTTCGCACCAGGGCGCGGGAATGGTGCAGCCGGGGAAGGCGCAGCCCTGGTCCCGGGCGGTGAGGGCCTTGCGGATGTGCGGCGGGAAGACCCTGGAGGCCCGGCCGATGTCCAGGATCCGGCCTTCGCCGCCGAGGACGACGGGGATGATGTCCGCGTCGCAGGCGATCTTCCGGACCGTGGAGGCCGTGACGGGCCCGGTGAACAGCAGGGTCCCCGTGTGCTCGAACGTCCGGCCTGCCTGCCCCGGGCCTGCCTGCTCCGGGCCGCCTGCC
>NZ_JBFTKM010000021.1:0-47372 GCF_056395945.1 Arthrobacter sp. 05T442
GCCGACCACACCAAATGGGGAACCCTCGGCATCAGCACCATCGCCGCCCTCGAAGACGCCGACGAACTCATCAGCGACGACCACCTCCCCGGCGAAGCCCGACGCATCCTCGCCCAACGCGTCGGCCGCCTACGCCTCGCCCCCACCAGGGCAGGCTAGGCCGGGGACAGGACAGAAACCGGGCCGGAGCGGCTTACGGCCCCGGTTCCGTGGCCTGCGCCGCCCTCTCCGCGTGGACGGCGAGCGCCAGGGCGAAGCGGCCCGGGAGCGGCATATAGGCCAGACGGAGCCACCTGGCGTCGGAGTAGGCATGGAAGCGCGCCGGAGTCACGTGCAGTTCCTCGGCTGCGCGCAGCACCTGTGTGTGCGCCGCGCGGTAGCGTGCAGGCGCCAAGGTGTTTTCGCGCAGATGAAGCTCCAGATGCACGTCCAGGTCGGCCAGGTCGAGGGCGGCCTCGGCCCGGGCCGTGCTGTCGAAGTCGAGCAATCCGAGCGGGGCCGGGCCGTCGGTAGCGATGATCTGCTTGGCGTGCAGGCCCCCGTGGGCCCATACCGGCGGATCCGGGGCGGTCCGGAGCAGGTTCCTCGTTACTTGCTCTGCGGCGGAGCGCAACGCGTCGCGCTGAGAGGCCAGTTCCGGGACGTCTTCGTTGTGACGGAGCCAGAGGTTCACCATCTTCCAGACTTTCCTGGCTTCCAGTTCCGCTGAATGGTGCGGCAGGCTGTTGAGGACGCTTTGCGCGTCGAGGCCATACGGGCGGGTCAGCTGCGCCACCCAGGAGCGCGCCCATTTCTCCCACGCGCTCGCAAACGTGTCGTCGGAGACCGCGGCTTCCCCCGTCCCCAGATCCGAGAGAGTCGGTCCCGGGATGGCGCTGAAAACGATGACGTCCTGGGATCTCCGGGCAAGGATTCTAGGGGTTGCGAAGGTGCCAGCGTCCAGCAGGATGTCCAGCTGTGCACAGCGCTCAGCGGCGACGGCGGCACGACCGGAGCGGAAGATCTTGATGTAGCGGTCCTCCGCCCGGACGACCGCCCGGTCGTAAGGCCGATACTTGATGAGTTCCCCCCGCTGCGCTTCCGCCCGCAAGGCGGGCAGTTTCGGATCATCCGGCGGGATCAGTTCGAAGTGCCCGTGCCGCAGGCGGGCCCCCCGGACGCCGGGCCGTCCCGGGGCCAGGACCTCCAGGACGTAGGATCCTGGCGTCTTGTCAGGCCACGCCCTGCGGACCTGCCACGTCGTGCCGGTGTCGTCGACGGCGGACAAGAGGACGGGAGACGTCCAGTCCTGTCCGTCCATATCCACCGCGGTCCTCAACTCTCGCTGGCCTTATCCGGCGCACGCCGTTCGTGTGTCCAGAATGAGCCAGAACAATGAGGACCGGATTAAACGATCATGAAGAAACCCTCATGAACGCCTGCGTCGGTCCGTCCGGCGTCACGAGTCGAAGGCGAGCCTGCTGGAGAGCTCGCGGTGGGCGTCGGCCTGGGCCAGCAGCTCCTTGGACCGGGCCTCGAAGACCCCGACGGCGTCTGCGCCGGCGGCAAAGCGCAGCGGCGGCTCGTCCAGCCCGGCCAGTTGGATCAGGGCGTCGGCGAGCTTGGCCGGATCCCCGCCCTGCTGCCCGTCCATGCCTTTCCAGGCGGTGACTGTCTTCTCGGTCCTCTCGGCATAGTCCCCGATGGTGGATACGGCGTAGCTGGTGGATTCGGGGGTGAGGAGCTCGGTGCGGAAGAACCCCGGCTCGACGAGCATGGTACGGATGCCGAACGGGGCAACTTCGGGGGCCAGTGACTCCGCCCAGCCCTCCACACCGAACTTCGACGCGGCGTAGGCAGTCAGGAACTCCCCGCCGGCGATGCCGGCGGTGGAGGAGATCGTGACCACCAGCCCCGAGCGCTGGCTCCGCAGGACCGGCAGGGCGGCGCGGGTGACGTTCATCGGCCCGAACAAGGTGGTTTCGATCTGCGCCCGAAAATCCTCCGGGGTGATTTCCTCGAAGAACCCGGCGTAGAAGTTGCCGGCGTTGTTGACGAGAACGTCGATCCGGCCGAACCGGTCGACGGCGGCCTGCACGGCCGCTTCCGCCGCGGCGGGGTCGGTGACATCGAGCGCCACAGCCAGCAGGTTCACGTTCTCGCCCACGGCCCGGACCACCTTCTCCGGGTTACGGCCGGTGGCCACCACCGCGTGCCCGGCGGCCAGGGCCGCCTTCGCCATATTGGTTCCCATCCCGCGGCCGGCGCCGGTGATGAACCAGACCTTCTTGCCGGCCGTGGCTTCCCTCTGCCCTGTCATGTGTTCGTGTTCAGTCATGTCGCGGTTCGGTCTTTCCTGGGTTGGGTGTTCCCGGCTGCGCCCGGGAGCGCATGTCGGGGACGGTGGATCCGCCGGCGGGGTCGCCGGTGACGGTAGTTTCGGGAGGGGACGCCGCCCAGCTGGCCAGGAACGCCAGCGCGTGTTCGGACGCGGAGCCCGGCTCTGCCGTGAAGGTGAACAGGGTCTGTCCCTCATCGCCGGGAAGGTGCAGCGTCTCGAATTGCAGCGACAATTCCCCGGCGACCGGGTGGTGGAAGCGCTTGGTCCCCGTGGTGTGGATCCGCACGTCGTGCCCGGCCCACAGTGCGGCGAAAATTCCGCTGCGCGTGGCCAGCTCCCCGACCAGCTCGTTGAGCGCCCGGTCGTGAGGGTTCTTCCCCGCTTCCAGGCGCAGCATCGCCACCGTGGTGGCCGCGATCGCGCGCCAGTCGGGATAGAAGTCACCGGCGTGCGGATCGAGGAACAGGTAACGCGCCTGGTTCGGCAGCCGGCCCGAACTGTCCGGGCCCGATTGCGCGGCGGAGTTGAACACCTCCGCGTACAGCGCACGGCCCAGTAGGTTGGCGGCCAGCACGTCCGAACGGCCGTTCTGCACAAGAGCGACCACCCCGGTCATGGCATCCAGGAGACGCAGCAGGCCGGGACGGACCCGCCGCTGCGGCGGCCGGCGCGGCACCCGGCTCGCCGGCGTGTTCGCCGTCCGCGCCAGGTCCATCAGGTGGGCCCGCTCGGCGTCGTCCAGCTGAAGGGCCGAAGCGACAGCCTCGAGCACTCCGTCTGAGACACCGCGAATGCTGCCGCGCTCCAGCCGCGTGTAGTAGTCCGTGCTGACCCCGGCGAGCTGCGCCACTTCCTCCCGGCGGAGGCCCGGCACGCGCCGCAGCTCCCCGTAGCTGGGGATGCCGGCCTGCCCCGGGCCGATCTTCGCGCGCCGCGAGATCAGGAACTCACGGATTTCCTCTTCTCTGTCCACATCCACCACGCTACGCAGCCCGGGCGGCCGGTGGCAGTGTCTGTCAGACATCCCCGGCCCGGCCCCGCCGATGCGGCCGTGGATCGCCCGGGAGCACTCGAGCGCACGTAGGATCGGCAAATGACAATTGACGAGTGGGAACGCCGGGTAGCCGCTTTCTGGACGGCCTTCGAGGCATCACCAACCGCCGGCGGCGAAATCATCGACGAACTTGACGAGCTCGCCGCCGCCTCACCGGCCACCGACGGCCGCGCAGATTTCGAACGCGCCTGCATCCGCGATTCGACCGGGCGGACTGCCGAGGCCGTCTCCTTTTACGAGGCCGGGCTCGTTGCAGGACTCGACCCCATCAGACAGACACGCACCTGTGTGCAGATGGCCAGCTCGCAGCGGGCACTCGGACACACCGCAGAAGCCTTGAAGATCCTCTCCGGCGCCGACCCGCATGCGTTGGGCGGGGCGCCTAGCGCCGTGCTGGCACTGTCCCTACGGGACGCAGGCCGGCACGACGAGGCACTCCGAGTCGCGATCGAAGCCCTCATTCCCCATCTGCCCCGGTATCAGCGCTCGATGGCGAACTATGCGAGACTCCTGACAGAGAACTAGCACGAAGGGATCATCCATGACCTTCTTCAAGGACTTCCCGGTGCCGCCCGCTCCCCCGCGCGGGCGGGCAGCGAGGTACGTGCCGCCTGTCTGGGCCGGCGCCCCGCCGTACGAGCTGCCGGTCGTGGTCCATATCGGTCAGTTCCTGCACCGGAGCCCGGCGATGGTGATGGCCGTCAAGAGCGCGGACGTCTTCTCAACGGGTTGTTCGTTCGATGTGTCCTGGGCGATCCGCCGCGGCGAACAGACCGACGAGGAGTGGGCGGATCTCAACGACATGGTCTTCCGGCCCGGACGCGCCGCCGGCAGGGGCTCCGGGAGAGCTTCGATGCTCCTGTTCGGCGCGGCTTTCCCTGATGGGTCCAAGTCCAGCACCGGCGCGCACCCCCACGGAGTCTTCGAAGGTCCTGAGGAGCCTGCACCGCCGGTCCTGCTGATGAGAAACGGAGGCCGGAGCGGCGGCGACGACGAGTTCTCGGGCTCGTGCACGCTCTGGCTCTGGCCCCTGCCACCGGCAGGGAAGCTTCAGCTGGTCGCTGCGTGGAAAGACTTCGGCCTGGAGGAGTGCTCCATTTTGTTGGACGGGTCGCAGCTACGCGGCGCGGCCACTGGCGTGCAGAAATTCTGGTGACCTGCGTATCGCCGTCCGATGCGGAGTGGCCGGCGCCCGGAATTTCCCGACGGAGCCTGCTGGGGCTCGGCGCCGGCGCATTGGCAGCCGCGTCGATCGCGGGATGCGCCGGCGGGGCCACATCCAGCCGTACCCCACCCGCAGCCATGCGCACCGGGAGCTTCACGTCACGGTTCCGGCCGCAGGAACCCACCGGCTGGTCCCTCGCCGTACCGGGAACCCCCGACGGCGGCACCTCCGGATCCCTGCCCGTGGCTCTTTTCCTGCACGGCGCACACGCCGATCACCGCATGGTCTTCGACGACCTGGGCGCTGACCGCGCCCTGGCACAGCATGTGGCCCGCGGCGGAACACCCTTCGCGATCGCTGCTGTGGACGGAGGGGAATCCTGGTGGCACCGCCGCGCGTCAGGCACAGACACGCAGTCCATGGTGGTGGAAGAATTCCTCCCGTTGCTGGCCGGCCAGGGCGTCGACACCGGCAGGCTTGCAGTCTTCGGCCTGTCGATGGGCGGGTTCGGCGCCCTGCTCCTCGCCTCCCGGCACCGCCTCCCCGGTCTCCGCGCCGTGGCCGCCATGAGCCCCGCCATCTGGAGCCTGTACGACGCCGGCCGGTCCGACAACTTTGACAGCGCCGCCGACTTTGCGGCCAACGACAT
Organism: Arthrobacter sp. 05T442; assembly: GCF_056395945.1. NCBI lineage: Bacteria > Bacillati > Actinomycetota > Actinomycetes > Micrococcales > Micrococcaceae > Arthrobacter > Arthrobacter sp. 05T442. The sequence goes on from NZ_JBFTKM010000021.1 coordinate 5,189, forward strand.
CTTTGCCCTGCGGGCGGAGCTGGAGAGACTCCCGAAGAGAATTGACTGCGGCACTGCCGACAACCTGCTCTTCAGCGTGAAGGACTACGTGAAAGACCTGCCAGGTGAACATTCGGGAGGTTTTCAGGACGGCGGCCACGACAGCAACTACTGGCGCTCCATCCTCCCGGACGTCCTCTCGTTCCTGGGCCAGAACTTGGCCTAGAAGCCTTCCACCATGGGCGGGAGGCACTGGCGGCACTTGTATCAACGGCCCCTCCCGCCCGGCGCTCGTCTGCTGTTGTATGGATATGAAGCCCGGCCAGCAAGGGTTCAACCGGGTCCGGCAACACTGGCCGGTCCGGGCGCTGTCCCGGGCGGCCCGCCATGGCCGCGATCCAACCTCCGGTTCCGGAGCATTGAAAGGAAGTCCCTCATGTCTACATGGCTCATCACAGGATGCTCGACCGGACTCGGCCGGGCCCTCGTCCAGGCAGTCCTCGCCCATGGCCACAACGCCGTCGTCACGGCACGAAACGTCACCGCGCTGCAGGACATCGCGTCCGCATTCCCCGCAACGGCACTGGCCCTCGCGCTCGACGTCACCGACCGGGCACAGATCAGTTCAGTGGTGGAGCAGGCCCGGACGCGCTTCGGGGCCATCGACGTGCTGGTAAATAACGCCGGTTACGGGTACCGCGCCGCGGTTGAGGAAGCGGACGACGCGGACATCCGGCGGTTGTTCGACACCAACGTCTTCGGCGCCGTGGACATGATCAAGGCAGTCCTCCCGGACATGCGCTCGAACAGGGCGGGGGCCATCCTGAACATCTCCTCCATCGGAGCGCGCATTTCGCCGGCCGGATCGGGATACTATTCGGCGACCAAGGCGGCCCTGGAAGGCCTGTCCGGATCGCTCCACAAGGAGCTGCAGCCGCTCGGCATCCACGTCACTGTCATCGAACCCGGCGCGTTCCGCACGGACTTCGCCGGCCGCTCACTCACCCAGTCGACGACGGCGATCGAGGACTACGCGGAGACGGCCGGGAAACGCCGCAAGGAGAACGACACGGTCCACGGCACCCAGCCGGGCGACCCGGCAAAGGCTGCTGAAGCCATCGTGGCGATCGCCGAAAGTGGCAACCCGCCGTCCCTGCTGGTGCTTGGCCAGGACGCTGTCGATGCCTTTGCCGCCGTCGCCGAGGCAGAGCGCGCGGAACTCGACCAATGGCGGGACCTCAGCCTCAGTACGGGCATCGATGGCTGAGGGAGGGTCTGGCCGAAACCCCGCCAAAGCCCGGTCCGATACGGGTCTTGCGCGATACTAAGCATGCTGGTCTAATCATTCGGTAGGCCGCCTGCACGCGACCGACCTACCGAAAGGATGTACAGCCATGGGAATTCTCGCATTTCTCATTCTCGGCCTTATCGCAGGAGCAATTGCCAAAGCCATCCTCCCGGGCCGTCAGGGTGGCGGCTGGGTGATCACGCTCGTTCTGGGCGTCGTGGGCGCAATCCTCGGCGGCTGGATCGGCTCGTTGATCTTCGGCGGAGGCCTCGGCGACTTCTTCGATCTGCGGACCTGGCTCCTCTCCATCCTCGGCGCAGTCATTGTGCTCCTCATCTACGGCGCAGTAGCCGGCCGCAGAAGCAGGGCATAGAGCTCCGGCGCCCTCGGTCCCCGGCAGGCCGACCTCCCGTCCGGCCTGCCGGGATTGACCGCGCGCCCTCCGGCGGCTGAAAAAGACTGATTCTCAGCGCTCGGCGATCGCCTTCACTCCCGCCACAAGGCTGTCCCACATGCTCTTTGAGTGCTGGGCTTCCTCGGCACTGGCGTTGTTGTCCTGCGAGAGCGCCAGCACTGTCACGCCGGACTGGTCCTTGAGGGTCCACGTGAGCGTGTGGTAGTTCCCGGGCGCATCCTCCTGGCCGCTCAACGGGCTGAAATGCGTGGCCACAAGCCGCCGTCCGGGCTCGAATTCCAGGATCCTGCCCCTGTCCTCGTACGCTTTCCCGTCCCACACGCCTCGCCAGAGAATGGGACCGCCGACCGTCCAATCGGTCAGGACATCCGTGCCGAACATGAACTCCTTGATGGCGTTAGGGTCGGTGAGCACGGACCACACGCGGTGTGCGGGCGCCTCGATGGTGATCGTCGACGTCGCGACATATTTTCCGGTCATGACCTTCCCCTCTTTGCTCCGGCCCCTTATCGCTCCGAGTCGGTGATCGCCAGCAGCACCTGGCACAGACACTACTCCGCCGATCGGATACACTCCTCTTTCCCCGGTCGAGCTCTGACCCCGAGGGCCGGGTGTCCCGGCCGCCGGGCCCAGCTATGGCCTCCCGCCTGCTGCGGTGCCAGTATGTTGAGAATCAGGCTCACCGGGCAGCCCCCGCTCCGGGCAGAAAGGACGCATGGCCATGACCTACATCAACAACTTCGGCGATGTGGGACCAGGCGACGTCGCCGTGGCCGGCGGTAAGGGAATCGGACTGGGCGGCCTCCTTCAGGCCGGGCTGCCGGTCCCGCCGGGGTTTGTGCTGAACACCGCAGCCTATGCGGATTTCGTGGCAGCCAATCACCTCGAGTCCGGCATCCGTGAGATCGCCGCGTTGTCACCGCAGGCGGCGCCACGGGACTACGAGGAGGCGTCGAAACGGCTCCGGGCCCTGTTCGCCGGCGGCATCATGCCGGCCGCGATCGCAACAGAACTCGCCGCCGCCTACGGGCTTCTCGGCGACGGCGCTACTGCCGTGGCGGTGCGTTCCTCCGCCACGGCAGAGGACCTCGCCTCGGCCAGCTTCGCCGGCCAACAGGAAACCTACCTTAACGTCCGCGGGGCGGAGGCCCTGGCCGCGGCCGTGACGGATTGCTGGGCTTCCCTGTGGACGGCGCGTGCCATGGCCTACCGGGCCCGTGAAGGCATCGGACCGGACACGGTACGCCTCGCCGTCGTGGTTCAGCGGATGGTCGAGGCCGAGGCGGCAGGTGTCATGTTCACCGCCAATCCGTCCAACGGGCGCCGCGACCAGATCGTGATCGGTGCCGCGTGGGGCCTGGGCGAGGCCGTGGTCAGCGGAACGGTCACGACGGATGACGTCGTCGTCGAAGCGGGGACGGGCCGTGTGCTCTCGCGCCGGACCGCTGACAAGGATGTCATGACTGTCTACGCGGAGCACGGTACGCGGGAGCAGCCGGTGCCGGCGGCGCGCCGTCGTCAGCCCGTACTGGACGACCAGGCGGCGGCCGGGCTGGCCAGCTATGGAACACGGATTATGGATCACTTCGGGGCGCCTCAGGACATCGAGTGGGCGAGGGCCGGCCACGAGTTCTTCATCCTGCAGTCCCGGCCCATCACCGCACTTCCTGAACCGGCAGCCGACACCCCGGATACGTGGCCGGTACCCTACCCGCACGGGATGTACTTCCGGGCGAGCATCGTGGAACAGTTGCCCGATCCGCTCTCGCCGCTGTTCGCCGACCTCATTGACGGCTCCGTGTCCCGTTCGCTGAGAGCCTTGCTGGTCCAGGCGTTCGGCAAGAAGGTCATCCGCGAGGACGACGTCGGACTGCCCACCATCAACGGCTACGCCTACTACTACTACCGCACCTCGGGACTGTGGCGGCTGACGGGCAAGTTGCTGACCGCGGCACGGGCGCTGGCCCGCGGCAAGGCGCATCTGGGAGTGGCCGGCTGGCGGGATTTTTCGCATCCACGCTACGAGCGGGTGATCAAGGACTGGTCGGCGAAGCCCGTCGGGCAGTTCTCCGGAGAGGAACTGCTGGAGGGCGTGCAGGCGTTGCTGGACGCCGGCACCGTGTACTACACGGCCGTTCAGTCAGTCATTCCGCTCGCCGCGACGTCCGAAATCTCGTTCGGGACGTATTACGGCAAATTCGTGCGGCGTGACGGCGATCCCCCCGCCCAGACGTTCCTCCTGGGTTACGACAGCGAACCGATCCGGGCGGAGAAGTCGCTGTACGACCTCGCGACCTGGACCCGGGGAGTTCCGGGGCTGGTCCGGGCGATCCTCAATGAACCTACGGCCGCGCTGGTTGAGTCTCAGCGCACCGGGCTCCCGCCTGCCGGTTTCGACCAGGCCCTCTGGCAGCAATGGCATCCCCGCTTCCAGGACCACCTCGGCCGGTTCGGCCATACCGTGTACAACCTGGATTTCGTCAGCCCGGTGCCGGCCGACGATCCCTCGCCGCTGCTGGAGACGGTGAAGTTCTACCTGCGGGGACAGGGCAATGACCCGCACGAGCGCCAGCGGCTGTCGGCCGCCCGGCGGGAGGACGAAACCAGCCGGATGCTGACCCGGCTCGGGCCGGGCCGCCGGGCCGCGTTCCTCCGGCTGCTCCGGTGGGCACAGCACGCCGGCCCGATCCGCGAGGATGCCCTGGCCGACGTCGGCCTGGCCTGGCCGCTGCTGCGGCGGATGCTGCTTGAACTCGGACAGCGGCTGGTTGATTCCGCCGTCATCGCGGAGCCCGCCGACGTGTTCTGGCTGCGCCACCAGGAGCTGCGGAGCGCCGTCGAGTTCGGCCTCGCCGGGCCGGGCGCTCCGGCGGCCGTGGCCATTGCCGGCGCGGACCGGCCTGTACGTGCCGGCGCCGTCGAGGAGCGCAAGATGCTGTGGAGAGGCCAGGCCAAGGCCGCCGCCCCGCAATTGCTTCCGGAAAGCCGGTGGATGGAGCGGGCCTTCGGGAAGATGATGCCGGCAGGCTCGCCGGACCAGCCCGGCGACGTCATCAAAGGCGCCGGCGCCAGTTCAGGCAGGGTCAGCGCTCCCGCCCGCGTCCTGAACGGGCCGCAGGATTTCGCCCGGATGACGCCCGGGGACGTCTTGGTCGCCCGCATCACGACGCCGGCCTGGACCTCGCTGTTCGCGATGGCTTCCGCCGTGGTGACCGACGTCGGCGGCCCGTTGAGTCACAGTTCGATCGTGGCCCGCGAGTACGGCATCCCGGCCGTGCTCGGCACCGGCGTGGCCACCCAGCGGCTTACCAGCGGCCAGCGGATCCGCGTGGACGGCGACGCCGGCACCGTCACGATCGAGCGGGGACCCCGTCCGGCCACCGGTGGATCCGGTTAGTCTCGGTGCCGCTGCTCCGCCCGCTCAACTCACCGCAATAAGGAACGCGAGACCAGCCAGCACAAGCGACACCGGGACCATGACGCGCTTTTCGTGCTTGCTCTTCGACGCAAGGTTGGGCAGCACGCTGAGTAACAGGTAGGCCGCGATCACCCACATCGCAGCCACGGCAATAAAGGGCACCGGGATAATCGAAACCAACGCAGCACGATCCAGGGCAACTACCGCGAAGACCGCGTAGACCAAGACTGAGACTGCGCTCCCGACACGGAGCCGCGGAGGAAGCACCGGGTTTTGGCCTCCCCAGGCGAACCGGCCGAGGGGAAGTCCGATGATGAGTAACAACTGGAACACGGCAAGCATGCCGAGCAGCGTGCAGAATGCCAAGGGGATTTCCGGCGTCATGATGTGAAGGCTACAGGGCAGCACAAGACGGTCCTCGGCGCACACACCGTACCGGCTAGCTCGTGTCGCCGATGACGGGCGTCTCATTGGTCGTTGCCCTGGGAAGCGAGGCTATGTCCAACAGGGCGCGGCGCAGCTCGCGGTAGCGTTCGGCGCCCAGGGCTCCGGACCACAGCTCTTCGGTGTCAGCGATGATTTGCAGGGAGAGGTCGACGGCGGAACGGCCGGACTGTGTCAGCGTCACTATTTTGGCGCGCTTGTCGGCAGGGTCGCCGGCAAGGCCAACGTAGCCTTCATGGTCAAGGTATTTCATGAATTGGCCGATTCCCGCCTTTGTAATGCTGGCGCGGTCGGCTAGGTCGGTCAGGCGGATCCCCTCGGGCGGGACCAACGACATCACCCGGTAGTGCGAGGGCCTGAGGCCCGGGATCGACCGGGCCTCGATCGCTGATCTCAAGCTCCCGAAGGCGCCGGCCAGAAGGTCTGCAATGTGTGGCAGAGAGCCAGCGGGAGGGTGGTTATTGACGCCGATCATAAAGTAACTTTACCATTGAGTCAGTAAAGCCGGTTTACCGATCATGGTCCATTCACTCGACATACTTTCCGTCAAAGGGGCGCACCATGCAGGCCGCCATACTCGACAACATGGACGCACTCGGTGCCGCCTCCGTGGACGCCCGCAAGCTGGCGGACATAGCAGCCGCTGCCCTGAGATCGCCGGCCGTGGAGCTCCTAACTGCCAGCGCCGCAAAAATCACGTTTCCGATGTTCAACATGACCACCGGGGGCCTCTGGCGGGTCACCGGAACCGCCCGAGCCGGAACCGGCAACATCGAGGCTGTCCCTTTCTGCACGGTCGTCAAGCTTGTCCAGTCCCCGCTGCTGTGGACCGGCATCGAGCAGGTCCCGTCCCACCTTCGGGAAGGCCTGGCGCAACATTACCGGTGGCGCACGGAGGCAGAGGTTTATGCGTCGGAACTGGCCGACGCCATGCCCGCAGGCGGCCGGCTACCCAAGGTCTACTGCATTGAGGATCTGGATGATCAGCGAAGCGCGATCTGGATGGAGGACGTGTCCGAATGCCCGGGCGCCGAGTGGACTGACGCCCGGTTCCGCGACGCTGCCAGGCTGCTCGGCAGGGTGGCCGGCAGCGCTGAGGTACGGGAGCTCGGCCCGGCCATTTGCGCGGCGAGGGACGCTGAAAGGCTGCGGTTCTATCTGAACGGAGTCGGTGCGATGGTCTTAATCCCAGGGATCCGGGGCGACGACCTTTGGAAGGTTCCGGCCGTGGCCGACACCGCCGACCCGCGCCTGATTGCCGGGCTACGCTCGCTCACGGACCGGGCCGCCGAACTCGTGGAAGAGGTCATTGCCCTCCCGGCTCTTCCCGCGCACGGCGACGCCAGCCCCCAGAACCTCCTGATCGAGGGCAGCGTAGACGGTCCCGGCGGATCCACAAGCTTCGCTGTCATTGACTGGGGCCTGTACGGAGGCGCATGTGCGGGTTTCGATCTGGGCCAGCTACTGGCCGGCTGGGTCAACCAGGGTGCCATGAGCGGGGAAGACCTGTACCGCCTCGAGCCATTGTGCCTCGGAGCCTATTGCGAGGGACTGGCCGATTCCGGCGCCGACGTCGCGGAGTCCACCGTGCGGCGCGGCCACGCGGCGTCCATGTCTCTCTTCGCCGGTCTGCAGGCGGTCGCTACCCAACGCCTGGCCGAGCCCGACTCGGAGGAACTGCGCGCCTTCGTAGCCGGACGCGTGCAGATGGCCCGCTTTGTTCTGGACCTCCTGGCGTCAACCTCACCCCCGCGCGGCTTTTGGAATGCCCAGACATAGCTGGTGCACGGGGGGCAGCCGCCAGGTTTAGCTCGGTTGCCCGGCGGACTGCTGGCAGCCGGCCGGTGGGCCGCACCAGTCACGTCGAACCGCGGTGGCCGGTCAAGCCGTGTTCGTAGGCGAAGATGACGGCGTGCACGCGGTCGCGCAGCCCGAGTTTCATCAGGATGCGGCCAACATGGGTCTTGACCGTGGATTCCGTGACGAACATTCGCTCGCCGATCTCTGTGTTCGAAAGTCCGCCGGCGATGGCCGACAGAACTTCCGATTCCCTGGGCGTCAGGGTTGCCACGGCTTCGTCGCCGCCGGAGGGCAGGTCGGAGGGAAGCCTTTGGCTGAAGAGATCCAGCATCCGGCGGCTGACCCTGGAGGAGATGGCCGCGTCTCCTCCGGCAACGGCCCTAATGGAAGCGAGCAGTTCAGCTGGTCCGACATCCTTTAGCAGAAAGCCACTGGCACCGGCCCGGAGTGCGGCGAAGGCATACTCGTCCAGGTCGAACGTCGTAAGGACGATGACCCGTGACAGCGGGCACTCACCGACAATCAGCCGGGTCGCTGCGATGCCGTCCGTGTGCGGCATCCGCACGTCCATCAGCACCACGTCCGGTGCCAGGCTGCGACACATTTCGATTCCAATCGTGCCGTCGGCGGCTTCGCCGACGACTTCGACCCCCTCCTGGGCGTCCAGAACCATGCGGAAACCCATTCGAACGAGTGTCTGGTCATCCACGAGCAGTACGCGGATCGGGCGCACCGGCGGGGCGGTTACTTTTGCCATGGTGTTTCCTTCAACGGCGGGAATCGGGCGGCCACTGACCATCCCCCGGTGGTCAGGGGACCCGCGTCCAGCGTGCCGCCATACAGTGCGACGCGCTCACGCATGCCAACGATGCCGCGTCCGGCATGGTCGGCGGGAACAGCCTGGGGCCGCCCGTCGTCGGATACTGAGACCGTGGTCGCCTGTGCCGTGAACTGCACCCGAACCGCGACCTCATGTGCTGCGTTCGCGTACTTCAGCGCGTTGGTGAGCCCTTCCTGGATGACCCGGTAGATGGCCAACTGGATCCCGGGGTCCGCAGGAGGAACGCCGCCCGAATGCAGGACCACCGGAAGTCCCGCGGAACGGAAAAGCTCCAGCAGCGCCGGGACGTCCTCCACACCTGGTGAAGGTGCAATCTCGCCGGGCACCAGTCCGCTACGGCCTTCGGTCAGGACCCCGAGCATCCGGCGCATGTCCGACACCGCGACGCGGCCCGTCCGGGCAACCTGGCGCATGGCCTCGACGGCGCGCACAGGATCAGTGGAGGCAATCTCCGCCGAACCATGTGCCAGCGAAATCATCACAGCCAAACCATGCGAGACGATGTCATGCATCTCCCGCGCGATCGCGTTGCGCTCCGCGGCAGCCGCAATGCTGGCCAGATGTTCCCGTTCACGCATCAGCCGGTCGGCACGGTCCACGAGGGCGGCCACATGACCGCGGCGTGTGCGTACGTTGATGCCGGCCAGTGCCGCGATCACCAGTACCGCAACCGCCTGCACGGCCTGGACCACTTCCACCATCGCCCCCGGCAGGAGGACCGCAGCGGCAAGGAGGACTGCGCTTGTCCCCAGCAGGCAGAGGACCGCGTGCCGCGCTGACCGGTGGACGGCGACGGCGTACAGCGCCAGGGCTGTCGCCAGCGCTGCGAAGCTCGCCGGGGTCGCGAACGTGATCAGCATGATGCACGCTGTGGCGGCCAGCGACACCACCGGAGCTTTCCTGCGGAACAACAGCGCAGCGCCGGAGCCCAGCACAGCGAGCAACGGGAGAATGAACCCCGGGCCTTGGTCCCCGCCACTGTGGAAGGCGATGGCTGCCGCCAGGGCCGGCCCTGTGTAGGCGGCGGCGACCACAAGGTCCGTGATGCGCGGGCGGGAGCGCCACCCGCCCCGCGGAATCGGTGCGCCCGCGGAATCCGGCGTTTCCAAAGCCGCATCCGGCAACGCCGCCCGTCGCTCAGCGCCTCCAGTTTCGGTCATATTCCGGACTCTACCCGCCATGAAGAGCAATAGAGTCCCGGGACCGTCTGCGCGCAGCAGGGAGTTTCTTGTGGGTGCTGCGGTCGTGATCACCGCAGCCCCCGGCGGCGGATGGCGGTTCGCGCGACCGCCGGGAGGGAACCGATGAGAATGGCGAGTACCAGGCCGAGCCCGAGCAGGACAGGAACCCGGACGGAAGTGCCGCCGGCCGGAAGGGTCAGGTGCTCGGCGGGATAGTCAATCATCTTGGCTGCGGACCGCGCAGTGGCACCGTCGGCATGCCGCGCCAGATCCTCGAGGGCGCCATCGAAACCGGGCACGCCGCCTGCGCCGCCCGCGCCGCCGAGGGCATCTATAGGCAAGTTCCGGGACGCAGCCCAGTCCCTCAATTGAGGGTCGGTATCCTGGTCCCCCACCGCCCCGGGAACAATGATCCTGTCCACCGGAGGCGCCAGCCGTTCCGGGACGGTCAGGAGAATCAGCCCGTGCCTGGTGGTGACAGTATCCGTGGCGGCGACTGCCACCGCCCGGGCGGCGAAGGACACGTTGTAAACCTCGAATGCGCCGGCGACGTCGATTTCGCTCACTCCGTTGAACAGCCCGACTCCGATTGTCGGCCGGAGCCACGGGATGAGGGCGTTGAGTCCGATGGGGATGTCCGAGGCGGCGAAGGATTGGACGGATATCTGGGCTGCCGCCCCGAGAGACCAGCCCGGGTAGTTCATGAGCCGGCCGACTCGTTCGGCTTCGGCAGCTCCCGCCAGGTCCTCCATGACGCTCAAGGCGCCCGGGATGCCGGAGGTGACCCCGGCGGTGGTCGTGATCATGCGGTCCTGGACGAATCGCACGCCTCCCATCCATTGGACCTCGGGATGGCTCTTCTTCAGAGCGCCCAAGCGTGACCAGTGGCTTGTCGCCTCGTGCCCTGCGAGGAGACCGGCCCCGGCCAGGACGCTCGATCCGTTGCAGACGCCCAGGATGCGGGCACCACGCCCTGATTGTTCCACGATCCACGCCCGCATTGCGGCTTCCTCCGGGCCCTCCGGGGCGCCGACGGCCGGGACGACCACTACGTCAGGCTGCCGGGCCGTACCCGATCGAATGTCCTCGAAGGTGTACGTGGGGACTATCGCCGGGCCCCCGTCGATTGCGGCAGGGACTCCCTGTGCCGCGATTGTGTAGACGGAAAACTCCGGGGAGCTGGCAAACACTTCGTAGGGAGCCAGAACGTCGCTCCCCACGGTGCCCGATGAGCCCAGGACAACGGCCACGACTATCGCACCGGACGAGGACGGCCGCTTCGTCGGAGGATCCTTCAGCTCCTGCGCGGACGGCTGAACATGAGATTCCGCGTCAGACACCTGCGCGCCGGCGAATGCCACCGCTGCCACAGTGACGAGGGACAATCCCACCGAGAGTGCGGCGTGGACATAGGACTTTGAGCGGGAAGCCATGGGCGGGTCTCGATTCCGTGGAGAGGTGCGGGGGCGTGAAGCTGTGCGTGCCCTGATTGCACTTTCACGCTACGGATTGCCCACCACGGGCACATCGGCCGGCGGGACAGTCCCCAACCGTCACCGCTGGTACCCGGGTACTACGCGATCACCGACGTCGGCGCCCTCCCGACCACCTGTCCACTGCACAGCCAGCGCAAAGGTTCCCCTAAGTCCCCAGAAATCCCCCTGCAGGAGAGTGGTTGCAGGAACACCGGCTCCAAGGAGGACCCTGATCATCATCTACCGCCCCATCGCCCCGCTGACGACCGGACGAACCGGACTCAAGGCAGCGCTGGCCGCCATGGCCCTGACCGCCATACTGGGCACCACCCGACAGGTCTCCGACGAATCCTTGGGGCCACAGGAATCCACCGCGGAATCGGCGTCGAACGCGCACCTGGCTGGGGAGTCCCCCACCAGGAGACCTTCCAGCTGAAACGACCCTTGACCGGCGATACTCATCGATATATCGTTAACTATCGCCGAATAGTCGGTGGCCATCACAGGACGCAACTGCAGCGGAAGGACGATGCCGATATGAAAGGCATGCACGACGACAAAATTACAGACGACGGACCCGCCCAGGGAGGATTCGGGCGCGGCAGGAGCCGCCGCGGGCCCCACGGACACGGCGGCTTCGGGCCGGGCCGCGGGTTTGGGCCGGGTTTCGGACCGGGTTTTGGGCCGGGCTTTGGCCCCGGTGGCTCGCGGCGGGCAAACAGGGGCGATGTTCGCTCGGCGATCCTCTCCCTTCTGGCCGAATCACCCTCCAACGGCTACGGCCTGATCAAGACAATCGCCGAAAAGACCTCCGGAGCCTGGCGTCCGAGCCCGGGCTCCGTATACCCGACGCTGCAGCAGCTCGTGGATGAAGAGCTCATCACGGCCGTCGGCGACGGCCGCGGCACCGAGTTCACGCTCACCGATGCGGGCCGGGCCTACGTGTCCGATCACGCCGAGGAGCTGGGGAACGCGTGGAACACCGACCCGCAGGGATCGGGGCCTGCGTTTCATCAGAGCGTAGGGAAACTCATGGGAGTCATCCACCAGTTCCGCTTCTCGGCCACCGAGGAACAACGCACTGCGGCGATGGAAAAAATCGACGAAACCCGCCGGGCGCTCTACCACATCCTCGCCGACTAGCCCCGCCCCCTGGAGCCTCCGCGCAGCCCCCGTCCACCGCCGCGGCATCAGCCCGGGCTGGCCAGCCGGTCCTTCGCGTGGCGGCTTCCTGGTCCGACAGGCACAAGCTCGGTGGCTTGCGCGAGGCCCTCGGTAGGCATCGAGACATACATGCTCTCGGCCCGGCTTATCTGGAAGGTCTCATGCCAGATACCGACGGCCCTGGGTGCCTTTCGCGCCTGGCGGTTGAAGGCAGTCCAGGCCGGCCTGTGCTCGGACTCGGGTGCGCTCGCGTAGGCATACAGCTTGTCCACCGAGTCCCAGTACTGCACGATGAGCGGCCCGCCGGGCCCGAGTGCAAATCGAACGCCAAGGAGGCCGGAACCCGGCTCCCGCAAGAGTTCGGTCAGCATCCGGGGCATCGCCTCACAGCTGGCTGCGGCCACGGAGGTTCCGGTTGCCACCATCAAGTACTACCTTCGGGAGAAATTGCTGCACGACGGCGTGCTCACGTCCGCGACCCAGGCCCGCTACGACGACTCGCATGTGCGGCGGCTGAAGCTGATCCGGGCACTCATCGGCACCGCCGGGCGCAGAGGCACGCGACCGCAACACCCAGGCCGCCCTGGTGAAGGCCCTGCACGGGCTCTCGGATGCGGGATTCGATCCCCCGGCGGCGCTCTTGGACCGCTACGCCGCGGCAATGCGGGACATCGCGGAGGCCGACGTCGAAAGTGTCCCCCCGGATTCGGCCGAGGCCGCGATGCAGTACGTGGTTCTCGGCACGCTCGTGATGGAACCGGTACTCCTGGCCATGCGCCGGCTTGCCCAGCAAAGCGCGTCGTTTCAAAGGTTTGGCGGGGCCCCCGGAAGTCCGGCGCGGAGTAGCTAGCCGGGACGTTCGACAACATAAACCTGTCCGTCGGGCGCTTGCCTGTGGGACTCCGTGGTGTAAAAGCGGATCTCATGTCCGTCCGGATCCGACAGGCCGGGCAGGATCCACCCGAGAGAGGCGACCTGGACGCCGGCATGAGCTTCCCCCAACTGAGTCAGCCGCGCGGAGAGGGCGTCCATGGCAGCCTTGGTCGGAACGCCGATGGAGAAGAAATCGAATCCGGAAGAGGACGCAGCTTTGCCAGGGTCCAGCCGCAGGGCCAGTCTCGGGCCGCCATTCGGGTGGTTAAGGGCCAAACCCATCAACTTGCCGTCCTCGCGGAACTCCATGGCAACGGCATAGCCCAGCCGGCTCTGGTACCACCCGCGGCTGCGGTCGAGATCACTGACCGGGAGCTTGAGGTGGTGGACGCCATCGAACGGGGGAACTTGAGTATCCACGGCAGATCCTTTGATTGCAGGCTCGTAATCCCACGATAGTCCGAATCATCCGCGTGGCGCCGCGAGGCAGCCTTGACGAACAGGCCGTGGCCGGGAATCTGCCGGCCGCCGTCGCCCGACGCTCCGCACATTGCTTTGGAGCCGACCCCGGGCTGGGCCGCCACGAGGGCACATCCCGTGGTAGGCGGGGCCCGGCGTCGTAAGCCACAGAAATACCAAAGCCGGCCCGGAAGAAGTTCCGGGCCGGCTCAGGATTTGTCCGTCAGACCTTGCGGGACCGTGAACGGTCCATGAAGAACATCACAATGGCAACGACCAGAAGAATCGGGGCGATCCACAGGAGGAATCCAACTGCCTTGATGGTGCCACCGATGATGAAGCACACGATGGCGATGGCTGCGATGATCCAGAGAAGAGTTTTCATATTCGAGACCTTCTTCGTTTAGACAGCTTGCTTCCCATTTGTCAGGGACCAAAGCACTGTACGGTGTGTGACCCCGGAGGGCAACTATTCGGCCCCCGGCGCGCGACGCCGAATAATCGACCTGACGGGTTCGCTTGTTCGTGCCCCACCATGCCGGGTACGTTCATCTGGCCGTGGTATCCTTGTCGAGAGGGGCCTGGACGACGTGCGGCATGGACCGTATGGGCGTCGCTGAAACGGCGTTGCCCTGGTGCACTAGTCCGTGGCAATGCCTGGCGATGCCGACGAGGCAGGTGTGGCGAGTTGGGCGGCAATCTGATCGGTCCACGCGTTGACGGCTTCCCAATCCCGCAAGTCCCCAAACCGGCCACCTGCGAACCGAAACAAGTGCCGGAACAGCGCCGGCATCTGGGCGGACGTGAAGACACCCGAGAAGAGCCGGTGGCCCCGAAGCGGGATCTGCTTGGCCAGGGCCCCTGCCAGGCGTTCCTGCTGCAGTGCCGCGCCTCGCCTGCGAAACGGCTTTGGCAACGCGTCGGCCATGCCGACGCTGAAGGCCCAGACCGGTCGTTTTTCCAGTTCGGGGGCATGGCGGGTGACGAACTGCGACGCCGCCGGCAGCCACGCCTGGTTGTGGACGGCGCTGCCGATCACAACCGCCTCGTATCCGGAGACAGCCTCGACCTCGTCCACGGACCGGCATTCGACGTCGCCCAGCGCAGCCGCCAAACGGGATGCTAAATGTTGGGCTATCTCCCGGGTTGACCCCAGCGCACTCGCATAGGCAACAAGAACCGCCATGATGAAGCCTCCCGTCTTCCGCTCACCAGCCTGATGGACCCTGCACCACCGGGGAGGTGCCATAAGTCCCGACATCGGGGTGAACAATGAGCGCTCCGGTTCCTCCGCCAGGCCATTCAGCGGTGCGATCCATACCCGCGATCGTTGGCCCCGGCCTCGACGGGACTGATCATTCTGCGGTTCCTGCGTTTGGCTCGTGGGCTGTATCGACGACCGGGCTGGGCATCGCCGCCCTCTCAGACCCTGCGCCTCCTACACACCCTGGTTGATGAATCAGTCGGAATCCTTGACGCCGCCGCCGCCGCGGGGCTCGTGCTCGTCGATCCGGCCGGAGACCTTCAGGTAATGGCCTCGACGAGCGAGGAAAGCCAACTGGTGGAAGTCCTCCAGCTTGAGGCTGGAGCGGGGCCGCGCGTGGACTGCTTCCGGACCGGAGCTGTAGTGGCCGTGGACGACATCGCGGCGCAGGGCGCCCGCTGGCCCCTGTTCCAGTCTTCCGCCCTCTCTCAGGGCTTCCGGTCCCTGCATGCCGTCCCGATGCGCCTGCGCAGCCGGACCATCGGTGCCTTGAATCTCTTCGGGCATGAGGCCGGTCCCCTCAGTTCCGAGGACATCGCCCAGGCGTTTGCGGACGTGGCAACCATCACCCTCCTGCAGGAACGCGCGGCGAGGGAAACCGCGCTGATCAACGAACAGCTGAAGCGGGCCTTGAACAGCCGCATTTTGATCGAACAGGCCAAGGGCGTGATCGCCCAGAACTCCAACGTCGACATGAACGCGGCGTGTGCACTGCTGCGCAGTTATGCCCGCGCCCACAACCAGACCCTCTACGACACTGCGGAACAAATTATCAACCGCAGAATCACGATCTAGCTACCGAGGTCGGCGCAACCGGGCTCAGGCCCGGGGCACGCGGGAATCGAGCAGTGCCGACAGTGCCGGCAGTGCGTGGGGATCGGAAAGCGCCGATCCGATGGAGACGATGCCTGCACCGGCGGCCAGAAATTCCCCGGCGTTGCTGGCGTCCATGCCGCCGGTAGCAACAAATTTCATGTGGGGAAACGGGCCGTGCATGGCCTTGAACCAGGATGGGCCAAGTTCGGCGGCCGGGAATGCCTTCACCCATTCAAGGCCCAGCCGCATGGCCGCCTGGATCTCGGAGGCGGTTGCGACGCCGGGAAGCGAAGGCAGGCCGAATTCCAGCGAGGAGGCGACGACGTCGGGGTCAAGACCAGGGCTGACCGTGAAGGCGGCACCGGCGTCCCGGGCCTGACGGACGTGTTCTGCGGTCACCACTGTGCCGGCGCCGACCGCTTTCCCCCGGCCGTCGCCGGCTTTAACCGCAGCCATGAGGGCATCGAGGGCCTGTGCGTTTTGAATCGGGACCTCCACACAGTCAACGCCGAGGTCCCAGGCGGTGTGGGCAAGCTTCACCGTGCGCTCCACACTGTAGCCGCGCAGAATCGCCATGACCGGCGTGTTCGAGAACAGTTCGTCGAAAGTCGTCTTTAGGGTCGCCATCCCAGCTCCTTGGAGATCGTGTCGGTTGTTGAAAGTAGTGCCGGCAACAGCTTCCGGAGTTCGTCGAGATTCGCCGTGGCCTTGAGCGCCGTGATTGAGACGGCAGCCATGACCTGTGAACGGGCGTCGCGGATCGGGGCCGCGATGCAATTGATGAAGTCCTCGAACTCCGCGTTGTCCACCGCCCAACCGCGCTCACGGACTCCGCTGAGCTCGGTTTTCAGACTCTTGGCATCGCCAATGGTAGTTGCCGTGTGATGGGTAAATTCATACGTCTTCAGCACCTCGTCCACGAACGCATCGGGCTGGAAGGCAAGAATCGCCTTGGCTACTCCCGACGTGTGGAAGGGCACCGGCTGCCCGATTTGGGAATACAACCGGACCGACCGCACGGGGTCGATCTTGTCGGCATAGAGGATGCGCTGGCCGGTCAGCTCAGCCAGGTGGATCGTGTGCCCGCAGCTCGCGCCCAGCCTGACCAGGACCGGATGGGCCAGATTCGCGAGGCTGAACTGGTCTGCCGCTTGATGGGCCAATCCCACGATTCGGTAACCCACACTGTAGAGACCCTGTTCACTGCGCCGGATGAGGCCGCCCTGGATCAGCGTCTCCATCAGACGCAGGGCTGTTGACCTGTGGACGCCGATATGGTCCGCGACCTCGGACTGGGATCTGGGCCGTTCGCTGACGAACTCGATAATCTGAATTGCCCGCTGCACGCTCTGGACGCCCGGAGCTTCCTGCGCCATTGCCTACGCCCCCGCAAGCGGGACGAAATCGCTCGTGCTTTGCAGGGACCGGGCCGCCATGCGGTGGCCGGCGAGCAAAGCATCGCCCGAGTTCCCGCCCTCAAGAACCGAGCCCAGGTACCCGGCGGCGAACGCATCGCCGGCTCCGACTTCTTCAACGACCCGCACCGCAGGGGTCGGCACGAAGACTTCGGTGGCAGATTCCAGTTCGGTAGCTCCAACGGCACCGTCCTTGACCACCAGCTTCCCACTCGGCCGGAGGAGGTCGTAGACGGAGCGCGGATCGGTGGTGCCCCAAAGAACGGCCGCCTCATCCAATCCCACGAAAACGTAATCGGCCTGGCGGGCCAGGTCCAGCAGTACGGGCGCGGCTTCCTCGACCGGCCAGACTCCCCGCCTGTAGTTCACATCGAAGGAGAACTTGGTCCCGCTGTGCCGCAGCCGCTCCGGAAGGGCCATCATCATGTCGCGGCAACTTGGGGAAAGGCCGGGCGTGATTCCGCTGACATGCACCAACCGGGCGCCGGCCAAGGGCAGTGAGTCCAGGAACGCGACGGACATCGTCGACGCGGCCGAGCCCCGGCGGTAGTAATGCACCCGTGTTGCACCCTCGCCCGGGTCCTTGAAATAGACGCCGGTCGGTGCATCGACAAGCTGCACAAAAGAGGTATCCACGCCGTACTTCTCGACCGTGCGCAAAATGCGGGTCCCTAGTGGGTCCTGCCCCAGGACGCTAACCCACGATGTCCGGAAACCCGATTCCGCCAGATACATGGCCACCGTTGACTCGGCCCCGCCGACCGACAGATGGAACAATTCCGAATCTTCCAGAGCCATCGGCTCCGTTGGCGTAACCATGACCATGGTCTCGCCCAGACACAGGACATCCGGCTGTTCCATCAGGCCTCTTCCTCGAAATTGATTGATATTGCCACTTTTTCACAAATTCGGCGTAGTGCGCAATTGAATTGCGAACTACGCAACGCTTTGGAAGGTGCGCACCGTCGCGTCTCCCGGCGGGCCGTTGAAGTTGTTCTTTGCCAAGCGGCACGGCGGCGCTCAGGCGCCACCGTGCCGCGACCTGCTACGTGATGGTCAGGCGTTCAACCTTGTCGACCAGGAAGATGTAGGCGAGGGCTCCGATGACGGCGATGACAGCGATATAACCGATGCCGCCGACGAATGAGCCGGTCAGCTGGACGACGAAACCGATGACCAGCGGAGACAGAACGCCTCCGATGTTGCCAATGAAGTTGAAAAGTCCGCCGGTGATGCCGAGCTTGCCGGCCGGGGCGATATCCGCTACGAGCGACCAGGAGATCGCGGACATGCCCTGAGCGAAGAAGGCCACCGACATAATAGTGATAATCAGGGCCGGGCTGTCCGTGTAGTTCGCCAGAATAATGACGGACGCGGCGCCAAGGCCGGTAATGATGGGCGCTTTGCGGGCGATGTTTGTCGACATGCCGCGCCTCAGCATCCAGTCCGACCATGCGCCGGCGAAGAGCACGCCCACCATCGCCATGATGTAAGGAATCGAGGCCAGAAGTCCGGCGCTCAGAAGGGTGAAATGCTTGGCGGTGACAAGGTAGGAGGGGAACCATGTCAGGAAGAAGAACAACGTGGATGTGTTGGCGAACTGGCCCACTAGCACGCCAATCATGCGCCTGTGCCTGAGCAGTTTGGGCACGTCTGACCAGCGCGCTTTGTCCGCCTTGGCCGTCTCCAGCAGCGCCCCGCCGGCCTCGAGGAGCGCGAGCTCCTGGTCCGAGACCTTGGGGTGATTCTTGGGTGAGTTGCGGATCTTGGTGAACCACACAAACGCCCACGCCAGCCCGAGGCCCCCCGAGAGGTAGAAGACGGACTGCCAGCCCAACGCAGTGGCCACCAAGGCAAGCAGCGGGGCCGCAAGCGCCAGCCCGATATACTCCCCGGCGGTGTAGGAAGCGGTGGCAATGCCGCGCTCCTTCTTCGGGAACCAGGAAGCAACCAACGCGGAGTTTGCAGGGAAGGCCGGGGCCTCCGCCACGCCAAGAGCCAGCCGCAACCCCAGCAGGACGCCGAAACCGCGCGAAAGACCGATCGCCGCCGTCACCAGCGACCAGGCAACGAGGGCATACCCGAAGGCCAGCTTGGCCCCCAGCTTGTCGATCAGCCAGCCGGCTGGAATCTGCAGCAGCGCATAGGTCCACCCGAAGGCAGAAAAGATCAGACCCATTGCCGCGGCATCCAGCCCCAGGTCCTTGCTGAGCGCCGGGGCAACAATGGCCATATTGGCCCGGTCCAGGTAATTGATCGCGGTGCTGACCGAGATCACCAGCAGAATTCCAAAGCGGACCTTGGTGGCCCCACTGTACTTGCGCCCGGGCGCGACAGCCTGTTGTTGTGTCATGGACGTTCCTTGTCATGAAATTTAGTGGAGGCGCTTCGGAGCTGCCGTGATGTGGCGCAAAGCACAAGCAAAATAGTGACATGGACGTCCATTCCGCGCAACCCCATTGCGTATTACGCAACTATGCGAACACGGGCGGTGCCGCAGAAGACAGTCGGCGCGACGAGGAGCCGCAACGGGCTGGGACGGCCGATACTCTAAACCGGCACAGCTGTGATGAGACTCACTCGCAATAATGCCAAACCGGCTTGGAACGTCCGCGCCCCGTTGTGCACTATGGAAAGGCACGGCGGGGACCCAAATTCCCCCGTCGAGGCAGCCCTGACCGCCCCGCCTTAAGCGTGGTGCGCGGATCAGCGGCACTGTTTTACCCATCCTGGTGGACGCAATGAGGCCAAACCGGTGAGCTCGCAGAGCTGCCCAAAGTCTCAGGCGTTCCTGGTTGGACCCTACGGCGGCTCCGCATCGGTGCGGCAGCCGGACATCCGGATTCATGAATGGAAGCACTGAACAATGACGTTTGAAACTGCCACCTCTGTCACCCACAAACTCTGGGACCGCTCCACCGCGCACCACGAGCTGGACGCCCTGATCCACGACCTCTCGGTGCGGCACAACACGCCCAAGAGCAACATCGCGGTCCACGCCAGCGGGCCGAACACGTTCACGCTCAGCCTCACCCACGGCGCGGCCAACCTGGATTCGGCCTCCGCTTAACACCTCAAGACTGTACAAAACGACGACGGCGGGAGTCTCCCGCCGTCGTCGTCGTCCCGAACGCCACTCCCCCGCGGATCAACCGGGTCCACCGTCAGGTTGGGGATCCGGCCGACCAGCCCAATTCCGAAGCCGTTGCCGTTGCCGTTGCCGAGGCGAAGAGTGTGGGCGCTTCACGCTGCTGGGTCGTCGACGTCGGTCACCGAGATGCGTTCGACCCCTTCGACTAAGTTCAGGGCGATGACCGAGTTCTCGACGGCGCGCGGGGATCCTGTGAGCTTGAGGA
Organism: Arthrobacter sp. 05T442; assembly: GCF_056395945.1. NCBI lineage: Bacteria > Bacillati > Actinomycetota > Actinomycetes > Micrococcales > Micrococcaceae > Arthrobacter > Arthrobacter sp. 05T442. The sequence goes on from NZ_JBFTKM010000021.1 coordinate 25,377, forward strand.
TGATGTCCTGGTGCCTTGTCCACGTCTCCGGCGCCCGCGCCGGTAAGGCTTCGAAGAGGTCGGTGCGCATTTCCAGATCGCTGACCCTCAGTCCGTGTTCGGCGATAGTCATGATGATGTGGCGCAGCACTCCTTTTCCATCGACGTAGCGGATCATCAGGGCCCGGCGGGAGGATTTGGAGTGGGGCATGCGTTGCGTGAGGGGGGCGATGCCGGCGACGACCAGCAGGTAGGCGACGACGACCCCGGGGGCGATGAAGAACATGCCGGCTCCGGCCGCCATCCCTACCGCGGCGACGAGCCAGATACTGGCTGCCGTGGTGAGGCCGCGCACTGTGTCGCGACGCACGAAGATCAGGCCGGCACCCAGGAAGCCGACTCCGGAGGCGACCTGCGCCGCGACCCTGGAGCCGTCGAGGGAGTAACCAGTCTCGCCGCTGATGTCGGTGAAACCGTATTTGGAGATCACCATGAAAAGGGCTGCACCGAGCCCCACCAGGGTGTGGGTGCGCAGACCGGCCGATTTCTGGTTGAACTCACGTTCGAGGCCGATGACCAAGGAGAGAACGACTGCGACGGCGATGTTCAGGAGGTAATGGTATTCCGGCTGCAATCGGTTCTCGTTTCGGCAGGCAGTCTGTGCACGTCGGAATCTTCCCTTCCCGTCGACGCCTGCAGTCTGGGGATCGGGTTCAGGACGGATGTGGCGTATCTGAGGATGCGGGTTCCTCCGGGTTCGTCTCCGTCGTCGGGTGCGACCCACACGGTCAGAGTGCCGGAGTCGAGGCTGGCGGTGAACGGGTTGCGGGTGACGACGTGCCCGGCGGCGGAGTACAGGGGGACAGGGAACTCGTGCATGATGCGCCGCTGTCCCACGTCAACGGTCGCGAAGCCGCCGAGCTCAAAGGGCGCACAGGCACCTCCCAGGACAGAGATTCCGGAGGCGATTATCACTCCCTCTCCCGCGTGGAGGCAGTCCTGGTAGTCGATGAAGTGGCTGGGGTTCTCCCAGCGGTCCAGCTCTTTTCCGTCATGGGTCCAGGTGTAGATGGACCGCGATCCCCAGCTGGCCCCGTAGACAAGCTGCCGGGCCGCGTTGCTCGTTACCCAGCTGATGTGGTCAGGGACGCGGAACCGCTCGGTGAGTGCCAGAGTGGCGGGGTCGAGGGAGTAGACGATGCTTTCCTGGCCGGGGCGGTATTCGGCGACGGATATCCAGACGACCGACCCGTCGTAGTCGATGCCCCCAGGATGGTAGATATCCCCTTCACCGACCGGGATGTCCTCCAGAAGGTTCCCGTCGCCGTCGAGGACGAAGATATGCCCTCTTCCCCGTCCCGGGGCGCGGCGGTGCGGGTCCGGGTCCCGGCCTGCAGGTGGCGGGTCTTCGAGGATCTCGACGGAGGAGAGGAACATCCGTCCCAGCGCGAAGGTCAGGCCCTGGGGATGGTACGTCTGGAAGTCCAAAGGTATCGACCCGATGTGTTCCCAGGCCGCTGCGCGGTCCAAGGACAGGAAGGCGTTCCTCATCTTTCGGTTCCTTCGGCCAGCCTCCAGAGACCGTACAGCTCGTCTGCGACCTGGGGCGCGGCGGCCAGGAATCCCCCTGATGCGGGGAAGGGGTTCACAGCGCCGTCTTCGTCGAGCACGATCCCTCCTGCCTCCTGGACGATCAGGGTGGCCGCAAGGTGGTCGATGGGGTTGAACTTGGCGATGACTGCGCCGCTGCCGCGGCCGAGTGCGATTCCGGCCACGGTCAGGGTGCCAGAGCCCATGATCCGCAGGGTGGCATGGTGGTCGCCGGCCAGGCGAAGGAATTCGGCCATGCCGGGCCAGGGCCTGTGCTGCATCAGCTCGGTATGGACTACGGCCCCTGCGAGGGAATCGGGGTTCAGGCCATACTGTCCGATGCTGATCGCCTGCCCGTTGATCCGGGCGCCCATCCCGGCTGCTGCTTCGATGATTTCGTCACGCCAGGGGTGGGCGACTACGGAGGCGAGGGGCACGTGGTCGATGGCCACGGCCAGCGAGAACGCCGTCCAAGGGATGTTGTTGGCGAAGTTGGTGGTTCCGTCGACGGGGTCCAGGTACCAGCAGGGTGTGCCTTCGACGGGGGCGCCCCCGAATTCTTCCCCGACGAACGAGTGCCCCGGGAACCGTGCGGACACCACTTCGCGTACGTGCTGTTCTACTGCCAGGTCAACGGCGGTGACCAAATCGGCTTCGTGGACCTTGGTCGCAGTCTTCCCGCGCTCGGTGTTTCGGGTGTATTCAATGGCCCATTCAGCCAGTTCGCGCAAGGTCAGCCGCACCTCGAGGAGTTCCCGAAATGTGAGCTGGCCGGCAGGGGGATCTGCGAGCCATGCCGAGGGGCCACGGTCCAGTGTTTCGCGGACATGCCGCGGCCGGTTCGAGGTGACTGCGTCGACGCCGAGTCCGAGGACCCACCGCATCGCGGCCTCGTCGTCCACCGTCCAGCACGCCACCCGCTGGCCCATCTGGTGGACGTCCTCGACCAGTGCGCGGCTGAGGACTACGTATTCCATGTTCACGTATTCCGGCTGCAACTCGTCCAGCAGGTCTTGCGGGGGGACCGCCCGGCTGTTCCACGGGAGCCAGAGCCGCGCGCCGGGGTCGAGGGAGCGGATGGTGCGCATCCCGTCGAGGTTTCCGCACCACGCCACCTCGATTCCTGACTGCCGGACCACGGCGGCCGCGCTGGTGGCCGGGGCTGCTTCCTCCATGTCGATCAGGAGCGTTGAATCGCAGTCGTAGAACAGCCCGAGGGCCTCTTCCAGCAGCGGGATGCGTTCCTCGCCCGAGCCGAGTCCTGCGATCTCACGGTAGGTGAGTTCGCTGACGGGGCGGTCCAGGTCCCACAAGCGCAGGAGGGTTTCGTCGTGGAGCAGCACGACCTGGCCGTCTGCGGTCAGACGCACGTCCACTTCGACGAAGTCGAAACCCGCCTCGACCGCCGACCGGATGGCCGGGAGGGTGTTCTCGCGGAAACGGCCGGAATCACCCCGATGCGCAGTGACGGAGACCGTGCTGCTGGAATGGGCGGGCGCTTCGGGCGCCTTGTTGCTCACGCGGTCATCTCCTTGAGGTCGGTCAGGGACCCGTCGCGGAAGGTCATCGCCTTCCGAACCAGGACGTGTACTTGTTCGCCGAGCGCGGGGACCTCTCCGGTGACGAAGCTTCTGAAGAGCCCGTCGTCCCGCCGCAGGAAGACTTCGTTGAAGTGCCCGTGGGGAACGATCCGTTCCACCGAAGCCGGCAGTGCGCCGGTGACGGGCTCACGGGAGTACAGCACGTCCTCTGGACGGATCCCAACGACGTCTGTCCCGACCACCAGCCGCCCGTCCCGGAAGCTTCTGTCCGGGAAGCGGTTCAGGCTGCCGACGAATGTGGCGACGAATTCGGTCGAGGGCCGCGTGTAGAGTTCGGCCGGGGTGCTGTACTGCTCGATCCTGCCCGAGTTCATGACTGCAATGCGGTCTGACATCGACATGGCCTCCTCCTGGTCGTGGGTGACGATGACGGTCGTGATTCCGAGGCGCTGCTGGATTTCTCGGATGTCCTCGCGAACTTTGACCCGCAGCTTTGCGTCGAGGTTGCTCAGCGGCTCGTCGAGCAGGAGCAGTTCGGGCTCCTGGACCAGCGCCCGTGCGAGGGCGACTCGCTGCTGCTCGCCTCCGGAGATCCGGGCCGGACGGGAGTCCCTGTGGTGAAGCAGATTGACCAGTTCGAGGGCGGCGTTGGTCCTCTTCTCCAGCTCGTGGGCCGGAGTCTTGCGCAGCTTCAATGGGAATGCGACGTTCTTGAAGACCGTCATATGGGGCCACAGGGCGTAGTTCTGGAAGACCATGGCGCTGGGGCGCTTTTCCGCCCCGAGATGCGATACTTCCCGTCCGTGGACCGTGATGGATCCTTCGTCGGGCTGCAGGAACCCGGCAATCATGCGCAGCGTGGTGGTCTTGCCGCAGCCGGACGGGCCGAGCAGGGCTACGAGTTCGCCCTCGTTGACCTGCAGGTCGAGGTTGTCGATGATGGTCCGCCCGCCGAGGACCTTGTGGAGCCCGCGGATCCGCAGTCCCCGCTGCTCGCCGGGGCTGGCCGCCGGGACTGCCGGGACGATGGATCGTGTGGAGGTGCTCACGATGTTTGCCTCAACTCTCTGGGGATAATCATTTGATCTGGAAGCCTTCGGCGAGCTGGCCGCCAGCGATGTGTTTGTGGGCTGCGCTCATCAGCGCGACGGACGGAATGGCCAGGAGGATGGAGAACACCGCCGCAACCTGGTTGGGGTAGTTCAGCACCAGGCTGTACATCTGGGTGGGCATCGTCATGAACGTCGGTGCTCCCACGAGGTATGTCCCCTGCGCTTCGTCGAACGAAGCCAGGAACGACATGACCATCGCTACCAGGATTCCGGGGAAGGCCATCGGCAGGGTCACGCTCGTCAGGACCCTGACCTTGGATGCGCCGGCGTCGCGGGCGGCTTCTTCGAGGCTGCGAGGAACCGCGGCGAAGGCAGCCGCCGGGATCCAGGTCATGAACACGACCGTGCCGAGGATGTGGATGATCAGGATGCCCATGATCGTGTTCATCAGGTTCAGGGCGTAGAACAGGGCCGCGATCGTGACGAACAAGCCCATCTTTGGGAATGCGTTCACGGCGAACAGCCCCACCAGGAACGTTCGTCTCCCCCAGAAGCTGTGGCGGGCGAAAGCGTAGGCCGCCGGCAGGCAAATGAAGGCCGAGGCCAGGACGGTGATCGGTGCGAAGAACAGGGAGTTCTGCACTGCAACTCCGAGCGCACTGTCGCTGAACACGACCTGCCACCACCGTGTCGTCCAGGAGGTGGGCAGGAGGTTGGGGTAGGTCCAGGTGTCCGCGAAGGCGTGCATCCCGAGCCAGAGCACCGGGCCGAGGATGAACACGGTCATCACGACCACGAACAGGGCCAGGAGGACGCCCGAGAAGGTCTTCGCGGTGCCGTGCCCGTCCTTTCGCAGTGTCGGAACTCCGGCCATCAGATCTTCCCCTCTTCCTTCGCCGAACGGAAGTTGGCCCACACATAGAGGGCCGCCATGCCGGAGGCGATGGCGAACACTGCGAAGGCCATCACCACCGATTGCTGGGGCTGGTTGAACGAGGAGAAGTAGTTCGACATATCCACGCCGAGCATATTCGGCGAGTTCGGGCCCGTGAAGTAGGGAACCGTGAAGGATCCCACGACGCCGATCGCGGTGAAGGTCGTTGCGATGATGATCGGGATGAAAGCCATCGGGATGATGATCGAGACCACGACGCGCACGAAGCCTGCCCCGGCGTCGCGGGCCGTCTCGATCATCGCGTCCGGCACAGCCTGCAGCCCGGAGGTAACCATCAGGACCGCGAACGGAAGGGAGGTCCAGACGGAGCCGATCACGACGGTCACCATCGTGTAGGCCCAGACGGGGAAGTCCACGCCGATCTGGGCGAAGAGGCTATGCAGGAACCCGTCGCCCGAGTAGAAGGTCAGGATGGACCACGAAGCGATGACTACCGGGATGAACAGAGGCACGATGGCGAGCCCGGAAAGGAACCGTGCGATGCGGCCGCCACGCAGCTTAAGGAACAGGCCGATGCCCAGGGCCATGGTGATGACCGTGACCGTACTCAGGAGGGTCACCAGGACCGTCACCCCGAGGTCTTCGAGGAAGCGGCCGTTTGAGAACACCTCCTGGTACGCCGCCAGTGTCCCGAACGGGGTCTCCGCCTGGTGGACGTTCTGCCCGATCAGCGCCAGGGTTTGGTTCAAGCCTCCCGTGAAGCCGAGGCTGAAGCCCAGGGCCAGCAGAATCGGGAACCCGACGAACACGGCGATCAGCAGGATCGGCGGCAGCGCCATGAAGAGGCCCAAGGGCCGTGCGCGGTCTGCTTTGGCCTCCCTCCGCGCGGACGGCGTCCGCGCTCGGGTTGCTACCGTCACTGGCCCGGCACCTTCTGGTCCCAGAGGTTGTTCAGGTCCTTGTTGATCGCATCGAAATAGGGCTTGCGGAGATTGTTGGTGTCGGCGTCCTTGAACTTGTCGCTAACGTCGGCGGGAAGCTTGTCCATCTTGATCGAAGGGAACCCGGAGATCTCCTGGACAATCATGGCCTGCGCCTCCGGGCTGAGCACGAAGTTCGCCAGTTTCAGGGCTGCCGCCTGCCGCGGAGTGGATGCGGGTATGCCCAGGTAGGACGCGCCGCCGGTGAACGAGGGGTTGGAGATCTGGACCGCCTTCACGGTCGCGGGGATCTGGCCGTTTGCGACTCCGGTGGTGAACTGGTCCGACCAGACCGGCGCCATGGAGATCTGTCCGCTGCTAAGCAGCTGGAGCACCTGGTTGTTCCCGTTGGGGTAGACGCCCTTCTGGAAGACGTAGGGGTTCAGGCTCTTCAGCGTGTCGAAGCCCTGGGCCCAGTCCGCCTCCAGATCCTTGGCGTACCCGACGGTCATCTTCTGCCGGTCCGCGGCCGGGACATACTTGTCCAGCACCGTGGCGACAAAGGCGCCGCCGGAGCCGCCGGACTTCGGAGAGTTGTAGGTGAACTTGCCCGGGTTGGCCTGGATCCAGGCCAGCAGGTCGTCCAGCGTCTTTGGCGGCGCGGGGACAGTCTTCGTGTCGTACGCCAGAAGCACTGCGGACCCGCGGTAAGGGATGCCTCCGGTCCCACCCGCCTGAACCACGTCAGCCGGGACGTCGGCAAGAGACGGGACCGAGCCCGTCGTGACCGGGAGCAGGAGGTTCGCCTCAGACGCCTTGGCCACGAAACCCGCGTCCACCAGGTCGAAGCCCGGGTCCTGCTTCTGCTGCGCGGCGCTGCTCAGCTTGGCCATGGTCTGGGAGTCGTGCTCGCCGTGGAGATCGATGTTCGTCTTTACCGTGTACCCGGGGTTCGCCTTCTCGAACTCAGGGATCAGCCTCTTCTCCCACAGACTCTGTACGTTCGTATCACCGCTGATGAACACGGTGAGGGATTTGTCGGCGTCGCCGCCGGGCGCGCTCTGCGAGGCGACACTGCTTTGGGCGCAGCCGCTCATCATCAGGGCGGCCGCCGCCATCGACACAGTCAGGGGCACGAAGCGTTTTAGGAGCATCATTGGATCCTTACTCGACAGTAATTTGCACCACACGATGGTGGGATCCTATCCACATCCAAGACGCTTTGTATATATGTCAGCTCATATGCACCTGCTGACTAAGTTTTTAGCGTTCCCGAGTGGGGCCGCGACCCGAGAGGCGCGGCGTAGGACCCGGGAAGCCGCAATTTCGGCTTTGCTCCGGGTCAACTCCGCCACAGTTCCTGAAGACCCCGCTGGCTTGGGCGGCTTCTTGGATGGTGCACGGCCTGCAGATGAATAGCCTGTGGGACGGCCTATTCCACACGTCACAGGGCTGGCGGTGCTGGCGGTGCTGGCGGCCGGGCCTGTCGCCACGGTCCGGCCCGGAAAGTGCTTCCGGAACCGGCCTGAGAGTCCTGCGTTCCGGCCCCGCTCACAGGTAGGTCAGCGCGGGCAGGGGCCGCCTTAAGGCCTCTGCCCGCGCTGAGGGTCAGGAGAAGCGACCCGGCCGGAAGGTGGCCAGCATCGGATGCTTCTTGCCGGACATGATTTCGCCCGCGAGCAGTTCACCGGCAATGAGGCCCAGCGTGGCCCCCGAGTGGGTGAAGGCCACAAAGCAGCCGGGCACCTGGCCAAGTTCACCCAGGACCGGCTCGCCGTCGCCCGGGATCGGCTTGTAGCCGATCTTCCAGGAGGCCGGCTTGAGTTCGGGGTTGCCGGCGATCAGCTTGGAGGCTTCATCGGCGAGTTCCTGGACCACGTCACCGGGGATGCTGAACGAGCCGTCAGCGTGCTCGGTGATGTGCTCTTCGTACCAGTCGTGGTCCAAGGCCAGGGCGTTTCCGGGGTTCGGCCGGACGGCGGCCCGCGGGGTGTTCAGCACGGCCTTCAGCCCGTGCTCCACCGGTTTGGTCAGCACCAGCATGGAGACCGGGGACCCGTTGGGGATCTCCACGCCGAGGGGTGCGACGACGGCCGGCGTCGCGGCGCCGCACGCCACCAGCACAGCGTCCGCAGAGTAGGTTTCGCCGGTAGCCGTCTCGACGCCGGCGGCCCGGCCGCCGTCGACCGCGACGGAGACCTTGCCGGCATTGAGGACGAGTTCGCCGCCCAGGGCGTGGAACTCCTCCATCAGAAAGTCCACCAGCGCGGGCAGGCTGACCCAGCCCTCGCCGGGATTGAAGATGGCGGTCTCCGGCACGGCGTCCGGATCGATGCCGGGAGCGACCGAGGAAATCTCGTCCGGGGCCAGGAGCTTGGAGTTGTAGCCGATGGACGTCTCGTAGTCGTGGCGCGCTTCCGTGACGGCCCGCTGGCCCGCCGCGTTCCACATGAGGCCGCCGCCGAACTGCAGCCACTCCCGGTCCGGGTCCGCGGCAAAGAGGGTGCGGTAGCGGTCCACGCCGGCGACCCGGAGCTGGTGGTACGGGGTGGACCGTTCTCCGGCCGAGTTCAGCCACGACAGCGAGCGTCCGGTGGCTTCACTGGCCAGACCGCGTTCGCTCAGGAGGACCACCGACGCGCCGTCGCGGAGCAGGTGGACGGCAGTGGAGACGCCGAGGATGCCGCCGCCGATGACGGCGACTCGTTTGGTTGAGGGCGTGGAGGACATGGGTCTCCCTTTCTTTGCATGATGGGTGCTTGGGGTGCGCGGCGGCCCCGTTGGGGCGATGCGCGGGATGGCTAGGCGAAGGCGCGGATGCTGTCGATAACTCGCAGGACTTCGAGGGAATCTTCCGGGTCGACCGGAAGCGGGCCATCCCCTCGGAGCGCTGCTGCCAGCCGGGTATAGAACTCGGGATAGCCGCCCCTGCGGGCAGGTACGGGGGTGGTGGAACCGTCGACGCCGAGGATCCCCCAAGAATCTTCGGGCTCAACGCCGTAGGCCGGATCCGACGGCGTGGCCCCTGCAGCCAGTGCTGGTTCCTGGCTGTCCAGGCCCCACTTGGTGTAGCCAGCCACGGACCCCAGGACGTGGAAACGCGGACCGGCCTGGGCTGCCATGCCGTTCATCCACAGCCGGGAGCGGACCCCGGACTCGTGGCGCAGGCTCACGAAGGCCTCCGTGTCGCCGCCGTCGGGATGTCCATGGTTGGCCGTCTCCCCATGGGCCTCGGTCACGGCGCCAAACAGCTGGATGGCCTGGTCGATGAGGTGGGCACCCAGGTCGTGGAGTATGCCGCCGCCGTCGGACACCGCGGCGGTGTCGCGCCAGTTCCCGAACCCTTCCGGCCGCCACCACTCAAAGCGCGACTCAAAGCTGCGGACCTCGCCAAGCGCTCCTTCACCAAGCAGCTTTTGAAGCGTCAGGAAGTCGGCGTCCCAGCGCCGGTTCTGAAAGACCGTGAGCCGCACACCGGCGTCGGACGCCCGGGAAATGAGCGCTTCGCCCTCGGCCGACGCCGGAACGAACGGCTTGTCCACAACGACGTGGAGTCCGCGCGCCATCGCCGTTGCGGCAAGGTCGAAGTGGGTCAGCGGGGGCGTCCCGAGGACGACGAGGTCAAGGTCGCCGGCGAGGGCGAACAGCGCTTCCGGCGTCGGGACGATCCGGGCTTCCGGGTAGCGCCGTGCCGCTTCCGCGGCGCGGTCCGGATTGGCCGTGACGATCACATTGAGGGAATAGCCGGGATGTGCCGCTATCAGCGGCGCGTGGAAGACGCTGCCCGAGACGCCGAAGCCGACGACGGCGGTGCGGATGGGCGCCGCTGCCGTGTTTCCCTTCAGGGTCTCCATCAGAGCACTTCCGAGAGGAACCGCTGGAGCCGTTCGCTTTGGGGGTTGTCGAAGAGCTGGGCGGGGGTGCCGGACTCCACAACTTCGCCTTCGTCCATGAAGACGACCTGGTCCGCGACTTTGCGGGCAAAGCCCATCTCGTGCGTGACCACCAGCATGGTCATGCCGCGCCGTCCCAGACCGGCCATGAGGTTCAGCACCCCCTTGACCAGTTCGGGGTCCAGGGCGCTGGTGGCCTCGTCGAAGAGCATGACCTCCGGTTCCATGGCCAGGGCGCGGGCGATGGCGACGCGCTGCTGCTGTCCGCCGGAGAGGTCACGGGGCCGGTGATCGGCGCGTTCGCCCAGGCCCACCTCGGCGAGGCGACGGCGGGCACGTTCCCGTGCTTCGGCCTTGGGCATCCCCTTGACGCTCCACAGAGCCAGGGCGACGTTCTCGAGGGCGGTGTGGTCCGGGAAGAGGTTGAAGTGCTGGAACACCATGCCGATGCGGGCCCGCAGGAGGTCCGGTTTGACCTGCAGGGCGCTCTCGCCGGCCAGGAGCACGTCCCCGCTCTTGGGCTCGTGCAGCCGGTTGACACCGCGCAGCAGGGTGGACTTGCCGGAGCCGGAGGGCCCGATGATGCAGGTCGTGGTGCCCGGTGCGACAGTCAGGCTGACGTTGCGCAGCACCTCGATGTCGCCGTAGGCCATGGTGAGGTTTTTCAGTTCCAGGCTGGAGCCGTGGAAGGTCTCGATGTCCGGCGCGGTGTTGCTGGCCGTATTGCTGGTGATGCTCATGTGTTGCTCCCGGTGGTCAGCGGTGAAGCCGCGGCGAGTTCGTTGACTTCCTTGAGGCCGCTGCTGGGAGCGGCGGGGCGGCGACGGCCGGTACGGAACCGGTTGTCGAAGTAGTTGACCAGGTGGGTCAGTGGCACCGTTATCACCAGATAGAAAATGCCGGCCATGACCAGCGGTGAGAGGTTGCCGGAAAGCACGGCGGCGTCTTGGCCCACCCGGAACAGTTCGCGTTCAGAGACCAACAAGCCGAGGAAGTAGACCAGCGAGGAATCCTTCACAATGGCGATGAACTGGTTCACGAGCGCCGGCAGGACGCGGCGGACGCCCTGCGGGACCACCACCAGGGCCATTGACTTGGCATAGCTCATGCCCAGCGCACGGCAGGCCTCGCCCTGGCCTTTGTCAACGCTCTGGATACCAGCGCGGAAGATTTCACCGATGTACGCGCTGGCAATCAGGCTCAGCGCGATGATGCCCAGCGGGTAGGGTGACGGGCCGAAGACCGACTGGCTGAAGCGGGCGAAGCCCTGGCCGATCAGCAAGATGGTCAGGATGGCCGGAAGCCCACGGAAAAGGTCCGTGTAAATCCGGGCCGGGACGCGAAGCCAGCGGGAAGGAGAGATTCCCATCACGGCGATGACCATGCCGAGGGCGACGCCGATGACCGTTGCGGCGGCGGAAATAATGAGCGTGTTGAGGAGACCGACTCCTAGTAGCTGGGGCAGGACCTCGGCCATTGCGGCGAAATCGAAAAACGTTCGGGTGATGGTGCTTAACCAGTCCATGGTTGCTCTCAGACGTAGGTAGCTTGTGGATCCCGGGCGGGCCGCGGCGCGCGGCCCGCCCGGTCAGATGGCAGCCGGGCTGCCGGGCTTTTACTTGCTGGACGTTTACTTGCTGGCTGTGGGGCTCGGCGTCGGGCCTGCCGTCTGCTCGGCCTTGGGCAGGTACTGCTCGGGCATCGGGGAGCCCGGGAACCACTTCTGGTACAGCTTCTTCCACGTGCCGTCCTCCATGGCGGCGGCCAGGCCCTTGTTGAGGGCCTCCCTGAAGGCCGTCTTGCCCTTGGCCACAGCGAAACCGGCGGGAGCGTCGAAGGACGGGATGTCAGCGGCGCTGACCAGTCCGAACTGTGTCTCATAGGCTTTGGCGGCCTCATAGTCGAGGAAGTGCGCATCGACGGATCCGCTGTTCACCGCGGAGATCGCGGTGTTGTTGTCCGGGAAGCGCACCAGGTTCGCTGAGGTGAAGTTTTTGACGGCGTAGGCCTCCTGCAGCGTTCCCTGCACGACGCCGAGACGCTTGCCGGCGAGCCCGTCGGCGCCGGAAATGCCCGAGGTCTTCGTGGTGATGACGGTCAGGTAGCCGGCCAGGTAGCCGTCAGAGAAGTCGACGGTCTGCTTGCGCTTGTCCGTGATGCCGATCGCCGCAACGCCGGCGTCGAACTGACCGTTGGAGACGGCGGCGAGCAGTCCGGAGAAGTCCTGTCCGGTAAAGACGACCTTGTCGATTCCGGCGCGGTGGGCGACGTCCTTGAAGAGTTCGACGTCGAAGCCGGTGAAGTTACCCTGGGCGTCGGCGAAGGTGTACGGCTTGGAGTCGCCCAGGCTGGCTACGCGGATGGTGCCCGGCTCGATCAGGCCGTAGGGGTTGTCCGCCGGCGAGGACGTCGCGGAGGAGGCTCCGCCGCAACCGGACAAGGCCAGGACCGCGGCAACCGCGGCGGCAATGAGCGCCCCGGGGCGCAGCTTGTTTCCTGTGTTCACAGCGTTTTCCAATCGTGGGAGTAAGGGGCGGGGAGGCGGGCAGCGACCCCCGTGGTGCGGGACTGTCGATGGGAGTCTTGCTGAGTCCGGTCTCAGTCCCTAGGATTGAGACCGGACTCACATCGATTGCTAGAAATGTAATCTAAGCCACACAGGGCCGTCAAGGGTCCGCTACGAAAGGCCGTAATGAATAGTGATGCTTCCCGGCGCCGCGACGTCACTGTCGCGGACGTCGCCCGGGCCGCCCAGGTATCCAAAGCCCAGGCCGCCCGCGCCCTGGGCAATTACGGGGCCGTGAGCGACGACGTCCGCGAGCGGGTGCTGGCCGCCGCCGAGGAGCTGGACTACCGGCCCAACGAGGTCGCCCGCAGCATGAATACGGGCAAATCCCACACCATCGGCGTGGTGGTCGGTGACATCGAAAACCCCCATTTCGGCCTGGCCACCCGGGGCATTACCGACACCGCCAAACGCAGTGGCTTTAACGTCATCCTGATCAACACGGACGAGGACACGGCGGCGGAAATTGACGCCGTTCGGGTGCTACTGGACAAGCGTGTGGACGGCCTCATTGTGGCGCCGGCGTCGTCCGTGGAAACGAAACATTTACGGCGCGTTCACGAGTCCGGCCGCCCGCTGGTCCTGCTGGACCGGAAGGCGCCGGGGCTCGATGTGGATACCGTGGCCGTCGACATGGAGGACATCTCCCATGAGTCCACGTGCTACCTGATCAACGCCGGCCACCGCAGGATCGCGTTCATCTCGACCCTCAGCGCGGACGGCCCGTACCACGACGGAATGCAGCTGGACTCGTCCCAGATTTCGGACCGGCTCGACGGCATGCGGCGCGCGTTCGCCGAAGCCGGCCTGCAGCCGCCGGATGACTTCATCCGCCTCAACGCCGGCGACGAGGAGTCGATCAAGAAGATCACCCGCGAGCTGCTGCAGCGCCCGGACCCGGCGACGGCTATCATCGCCTCGGACGGGCTGATTGGCCTGAGCGTCGTCGAAGCCATCCAGGAGCTTGGCCTGTCGATTCCGGAGGACGTTTCCTTCCTGATGTACGACGACTTCGCCTGGACCCGGCTCACCGCTCCTCCGCTCACCGTCATTGCGCAGCCCGTCTATGACATGGGCGTGGCGGCCGCGTCGGCCCTGATCCGGCAAATTGAAGGCCGGAAGGCGCCCGCGGCCGCTCCTTCGTTCACGGCCGAGCTGATCCGCCGGGGCTCGGTCGCGGCCCCGCGGGTGGCGGACGGGGGCCCAGCCAAGTAGGCCGTTCTGCGGCCGGGCCACGGATCGGTGAAACGCGCGATCCCACCTCTCGCTGACGGGCAGGTGGGCGGCGCCCCGCCGTCCGCGGACGACGGCGGGACCTCCCGCCGCCGTCGTCGTTCTCGAGGAGTCGCTCCGGCCGACCGGGGCCGGGGTGGACACGGCGATGAAGCGCCAGACAACGGCGGGCGTCCGAGTGCCAGCTTCCGGGTTCCCGCCTTTTCGTGCGGGAACCCGGGCAGGCCTTGTTCAGGCCTGGCGGTACACCTTCCGCGAAATGGTCAGGCTTACCGCCGCGATGACAGCAACGGCGACGAGGTAGTACCCCGGCACCAGCAGGGAACCGGTGCTACCGATCAGCCACGTAAGGATAAAGGGTGCAAATCCGCCAAAGACGGTGACCCCAATGTTGTAGCCCAAGGAGAGTCCGGTGGAACGAATGCGCGCGGGGAACATCGAGGACATGATGGCCGGCAGCGGCGCGAAGTAGGCGGTGGCGAGTACCGATAGAACGAGTTCGACCACGATCATGGTGGGCAATGCCGGCGCAGCGATGAGCACCAGGAACGCCGGGATGCCGACGATGATGGTTCCGGCGGCGGCCCAGGTCATGACCCGGGCAGGCCCCACTTTGTCGGCCAGCATGCCGATGAACGGGGAGCCGATGCTCATCACCACACCAAAGATCAGGGTGGACAGGAACGCAACGGTTTTCGGCATGCCGAGGTTCACGATCGCGTAGGTGGGCATGAACAGGGCGATGTAGACGCCGACGGATCCCAGCGAGACGACGCCGACGATGGCCCAGAGCCGGCCGCCGTTGCCGATGAACGTCTCTTTCAGGGGCGCGTTGGACCGCTCCGTGGCCAGGAATTCCGGTGTTTCCTCCATCTTGGACCGGATGTACCAGCCCACAGGTCCGATGGCTAGCGCGAAGATGAACGGAAGCCGCCAGCCCCAGGACTCGAGAGACTGCGTGCTGAGATAGCTGTTCAGGACGAACCCGAAAATTCCGGCAATCAGGATCCCACCACCCTGGGTGGCCACCTGCCAGCTGCCGTAAAAAGCCTTCCGGCGGGGTGCATACTCGATCAGGTAGGCCGTGGCCGTGCCGAATTCCCCGCCGGTGGCAAATCCCTGCAGGAGCCGGGCGACCAGCACCAGGAGGCTGGCCGTGACGCCGATGGCGGCCGCTGTCGGTGCAAGAACAATTAGCAGGGTGCCGACGAACATGACGAGGATTGATACCAGCATGCCAGCCTTCCGGCCGGCCTTGTCCGCATAGCGTCCGATGATGATGCCGCCAAGCGGCCGCATGATGAAGGAAACACCAAAGGACGCGAAGGTCAAAAGCAGCGACGCTGCTTCATTGTCCGTAGGGAAGAACAGCTTGGAAATGGTGACGGCGAACGTGCCGTACACAATCAGGTCGAACCACTCGAGTCCGTTGCCGATGGAGGCTGCGACGACGGCTTTACGGGCATTGCGTCGTTCCAATGCAAGGACGGCGGGCGGACGGCTGTCCAGGACCTCATCACTCGGGCCCACCCCGGTGGCGGTTTGATGGCTCATGGCATTGCGGTCCGTTCAGTAGTGGAGAGGTGCGCGGCGAGGGCCTGCAAAAAGCTCTCGCACGCCGCGATCTGGGATAGCTCGATGTATTCGTTGGCCGTGTGCCCCTGGTCCATGTTGCCTGGACCGCAAACCACAGTGTCGATGCCGGCGCGCTGGAAAAGTCCGGCCTCGGTGGCGTAGACCACTGATCCTTCGACGGCCTCGCCGGTGAGGTCCTGGGCCAGTTCGAGTGCGGCGCGCGGGCCCTCGGGGCTGAGGCCCGGGACCGTGCCCAGCGGGACCATACGGATGTCCGCCGCGGGGTTCTCCTGCTGGATTTCGGCCCGCAGCGCCGCCAGGTGCTCCTCGATCCGGGCAATAACCGCCTTAGGGTCGTCGCCCGGAATGGTCCTGAACTCGAATTCGAAGTCACACTTTTCGGCAACGGTGTTGACCGCTGCGCCGCCGCTGACGACCCCCACATTGGCTGTGGTGTAGGGAACCACAAAGGTCTTATCGAACGGGCCGGAAAGCCGGTGTTCGTCGGCGAGGGAGCGGATGAACGCAATGGCCCTGGCCGCATATTCGATGGCGTTGACGCCGGTGGAGGTCATGGAGGAGTGCGCGGCGATCCCGCTGACAGTGACGCGGTAGAGCTGGCTGCTCTTGTGAGCCGAGACGGGCCGCATGCTGGTCGGCTCGCCGACGAAACCGATCCGCGGGTGGATCCCGCGGGCGGCCAGTTCGGCGAGTAGCACGACGGCGCCGTGGCAGCCGACTTCTTCGTCGTAGGTCCAGGCGAAGTGCAGCGGCTCCGCGAGCGGACGGGACAGGAATTCCGGCAGAAAGCCCAGGATTGCACCGCTGAAAGCCTTCATGTCCGTGGTGCCTCGGCCGTAGAGCCGCCCCACCCGGATCTCTGGGGTGAACGGGTCGCTGTCCCAGGCCTGCCCGTCCACGGGGACCACGTCGGTGTGGCCGGCGAGCATGATGCCGCCGGTCACCGCACCGTCGTGGGCCGGGATCGTGGCGAAGAGGTTGGCTTTGTTGCCGTCAGGGCTGGGGACGATAAGTGGTGAGATCCCGTGGGCGGTGAGCTCGTCCGCCATGCAATGAATCATCGCCAGGTTGGAATTGCGGCTGGTTGTATCGAAGGAGACCAGCTTCTCACTCCATGCGAGCGCGGCGGCGCTCGGGCTGGCGGTCGCCGGATTGGCGGCGGCCGGTGCGGTGGTGGACGTCATGGGCAGGTTCCTTGGGGAGGTGGACGGGCTGGAACGGAGGAGTCTGCGGCGACAGGCGCAGCAGTTAGGTCACGACGCACGGCCGCACTCCATCCGGCGCGGTCGTTCAGCAACAGCAGGCGTCGAGAGGACCCCGTACGCAGCAAGCGTCATTTCGCACTACCGCGCTGCAGCTGGGACCGCGTTCCCACCAGTATTCGGGGAATCCACCACCCATGTCAACAGTATGAGCGCGATTTATTCATTTTATTGAATGGAGGATTGTCTGTCGGTCTATTAGAAGGACGGCGGCGTCATAGCGCCGATCAGCACCGCGTCCTTCGACGTCGGGTTGCGGTACCAGTGGGGTAAGGACGAGTCGTAGGTCAGCGAGTCGCCCTCCTCGAGGTCGTACCCCACGCCGTTGACGCAGACGTGGAGCCGGCCCTGCACTATGGTCACGCACTCCTCGCCAGGATGTACGAACGGGGCGTCCTCGTTGTCCCACCCAGCAGCGATTTGGGCCCGCAGCATGCCCAGTTGGCCGTTCATATGGGGCGTCAGGAGTTCATAGATGAGGTTGTCCTCGGCAACTTCCAGGCGCCGCCTGTCCTCGCGCCGGACCAGCGCACCGCCTTGGTCCTTCGTGTCGAAGAAGCGTCCGACCGGCACTTTCAGGGCCTGGGACAGCTTGATCAGCGTCGTCAGCGACGGGTTGCCCTGGCCGCGCTCAATCTGGCTGAGCAGGCCCGGGCTCAGACCGGCCGCCGTCGCGAGACTGCCGATGCTGTAACCAGCCTCGCGGCGCAACTGCAAGACCAGCGCTCCGACGGCGGTCATGGCACGCTCGGCCTGGTCCTCCACGGCGGGGCGTTCCATGCCTACGTCAAGGTGGGCGTGAGTTTCCATACCCCGATCGTCCTTTATGGTGAACGTATCGTCAACATAATGAATTCGTGGACGTACTTTTGAGTTAGTCCAGGACAGCTTAATCGTCTATTTAGCCCAGTCGGCGTCGCCGTAGGGGCGGCCGCGGAAGTGAGCGCGGAGGTACTCCCCCACCACGGCAGCTCCCAGATCCCCCGACTCCGGCGCCACGACCCGGCCGCCGATTCGGCGGGCCATCCGCTGGACGAACCGTTCCAGGCCCGGGTCGTCGCCGAGCCGGAAGAACGTGGCCTGCGTGCCGGCGCGCCCAAGTCGGTCCAGCTCGGCGACCGTAACGCGGATGCTCTCCGGGTCCGGCGGCCAGGAGAACCACGACTCGCCGTCGGCCAGCAGGTGCGCCGTGGGTTCACCGTCGGTCACCACCAGGAGGACCGGCTGCATGGACGGGTGCTGGCGGAAGAACCGGCCCGCCAGCAGCAGGCCGTGGTGCAGGTTGGTGCCCTGCTCGCGCAGGGCCGGCAGCGCCGTGAGCTCGCCGATGTCCATGGTCTGCGCATAGCGGCCGAACGTGATCAGCTGGAGCCGGTCGCCGCGGAATTTGGTTGAAACGAGGTGGTGCACGGCGAGCGCCGTGCGTTTCATTGGCACCCAGCGTCCCTCGGCGGCCATCGAGAAGGACACGTCGACCAGCAGGGCGACGGCGGCCTGCGTGCGCGCCTCCGTCTCGGTCACCTCAATGTCGTCCATGGCGAGGCGCAGGCCATGGCGCGGGTCGCCGCCGTCGGCGATCGTACGGCGGATCGCGTTGGTGATGGTGCGGGTGACGTCCCAGGGCTCGGCGTCGCCGAACTCCCACGGGCGGCTGGAGCCGGTCTGCTCCCCGGCGGCTCCGGCAATGCGTGTGTCCCGGCGCCCCTGCCGGCCGGAGAGTTGCTTGGCGGTGTCCCGCAGCAGGGACCTGCCGAGCCGCCGCATGGCCTGCGGTGAGAGCCGGAGGTCGCCGTCGGCCCCGCGTTGGAGGAAGCCACCGTCGTGCATGGCCCGCTCGATGTCCGCAAGAGTTCGTGCCGACACGGCGGCATTTTGGCCGAGCTGGCGGGCGAGGGCGTCCAGGTCCAGGTCGTCCAGGCGGGACCCGTTGTAGGACTGGGAGAGCTGTTCGGCGAGCTCGTCCAGTTCGGCGAGGTCCTGGAGCACGCCGGTGCCGTCGCCGAGTCCCAGCCCCTCCTCCCCGTCGAAGCGTTCGGAGCCGGACCAGTCCTCGCCGGGGCGCAAAGCCTGCAGGTTGGAATCGAGTTGGCCCAGCTGTGCCATAAGCTCGGGCGAGCCGAACGCCTCAGCGGACAGCCGCATCAGCTCCTCGCGCTGCTCGGCGGACATGGACTGCAGGAGCCGCTGGGCGGCGGCCGCGCGCTGGGCCAGCGCGTCCACCAGCTCCTCGATCGACTGCGGGTTCTCCGGGAAGAACTGGCCGTGCGTGGCCATGAACTCCTGGAAGTCCGCGTCCGTGTCCTCGCCGCGGCGGTGTTTGTCGAGCAGCTCGTTGAGGTCCTGCAGCATCCCCCTGACGGCCGCTCGGTCCTCCTCCGTGGCGCCCTCGAGCGCCTGCTTCATCCCGGCGAACCGCTGGTCCAGGATCTCGCGGCCCAGCAGATCCTTGATCCGCTCGTAGGCCTCCCGGGCGGTGCTCGACTGCCAGTCATAGGAGGCGAGCTCGTTGACCGCAGCCGCCGTGGATTTGGGCAGGTTCTGCAGCTGCATCTCCCGGAAGCTGCGGTCGGTGTTGTCCATCATGGCGTCGCGGGCGAGCTGTTTGCGCTCCTCCAGCACCGCAGTCTCAAGCAGCTTCTGGACTTCGTTGAGGGTGCCGTCGAGCCGGTGGCGGCCCAGCAGTTCACTGCGTCGCTGCTGGACGCGGGCGGCGAGGTCGTCGAGCCCTTCCCTGTTCCTGCCGCCGCGCCGCAGGTACTCCTGGAGGGCGTGCCGGGGCGAGTAGCCTGCCATAACGTCCTCGGCGACAGCGTCCAGTGCCTCCGCCAAGTCCACCGGCGGCGCGAGCGGATCCGGTCCTCCCCTGTACCGGCCGTACCTGGACCGGTTGTGAGCGGTCATGAGACCTCCTCAGCCGTAGATGGTCGCCTCGTCGTCGGACTCCTTGGAGATCCGCCGGGCAAGGTAGAGACCTTCCAGTGCAAGTTCGACGGCGGCGGCGCGCTGTCCGTCGTTCGTGGCGCCCAGGCGCTTACTGATCTCGTCGTAGAGGCTTGAGCCGTTGAGGGTCGGGAGGTTTTGGAGGAACTCCCGCGCCGTGACCAGTTCCCCGGTGGTCACCGTAGCGCGGCCGTCCAGCGCAGCCACGAGCGGACCCATGTCGATGCCGTGGAAGTGCGCCCGCACGGCCTCTGCGGTGGCCATGCGCAGGAGGTGGTCGAGGACGTCCTGTTCGCGTCCTTCCTCACCTGACTCGAACTCAATCTTCCCCGCGAGGACGTCCACTGCGGCGTCCAGATCGATGATCCGGGCGACGGCCTCGTCCTCTCCGCGCACACTTGCGCGGCGCAGGGCCGCCGCGGCGACGGTTTCGGCGCCGGCGATGGCGAACCGCGCGGAGACCCCGGAGGTCTGGTTGATCGCCGGAGACTGCCTCAGCGCCCGGGTGTAGCGGGCCAGGATTTCGAGGATGACGGGCGGGACGCCGGCCACCAGATGCCCCTCCTGCCGGATGACGGCGACCTCGTCGTCGAGCTCTATCGGGTAGTGGGTGCGGATCTCGGCGCCGAAGCGGTCCCTCAGGGGCGTAATGATCCGGCCGCGGTTCGTGTAGTCCTCCGGATTGGCCGACGCGACGACGAGTACGTCGAGCGGCAGCCTCAGCACGTAGCCGCGGATCTGGATGTCGCGTTCTTCCATCACGTTGAGCATCGAGACCTGGATCCGCTCGGCGAGGTCCGGCAGCTCGTTGATGGCGATGATCCCGCGGTTGGAGCGCGGGACCAGGCCGTAGTGGATGGTTTCCGGGTCCCCGAGACGACGGCCCTCGGCGACCCGCATCGGGTCGACGTCGCCGATCAGGTCGGCGACGGAGGTGTCCGGCGTCGCGAGCTTTTCGACGTAGCGTTCCGAGCGGTGGCGCCACGCCACCCGGAGCCGGTCCCCCTCCGTGAGGACGCGGGCGCGGGAATGCTCCGTAATGGGCTCGTAGGGGTGTTCGTTCAGTTCCGAGTCCTCGATCACGGGCGACCACTCGTCCAGCAGCCCGGCCAGGGTGCGGAGGAGCCGTGTCTTGCCCTGTCCCCGTTCGCCGAGCAGCACGATGTCGTGGCCGGCGAGCAGGGCCCGCTCGAGCTGGGGCAGGACGGTCCGGCTGAAGCCGAACATCCCGGGCCAGGGGTCGCGGCCGGCGGCGAGCGCGGCGAGCAGGTTGTCGCGGATTTCGCGGCGCAGGTCCTTGTGAACGTGGCCGGAGGCACGCAGTTCACCGACAGTGAAGATTTCGGGGCGATCACTCACTCCTCCACCGTAGACCTCCACCGTGGGCGGAATCGAGGGATTCTTTCAGATTCCTGCGTATTGGGCCCGGACGCGTCATAGCGCTCTGCGGCTCCCCCTTCCCTCGCAAGCTCGGGCGGGGCCCCTGCCGCTACGCTTAGATCCTGATGACTGCAGCAACGCCGGCATCGCCGGCACCCGCGACTTCACCCGAGCGGCAGGGCACGCTCCTGCTGCTGGTGCGCCACGGGGAGACGCCGACGACGGGGACGGTACTGCCGGGGCGCACCGCCGGGTTGCATCTGTCCGACCGCGGCCGGGCCCAGGCCGAACGCGTGGCGGAACGACTCGAAGGCTTGTCCGTCGATGCCCTCTATTCCTCACCGCTGGAACGCGCCCGTGAGACGGCGGAGCCGACGGCGGCCCGCACCGGACTGGAGGTGAAGCACGACGACGGACTGCTGGAGTGCGATTTCGGCGAGTGGACCGGGTCCGCGATCGCCGACTTGGCGACCCTGCCGGAATGGCAGACCGTCCAGCACAGCCCGTCTGCGTTCCGCTTCCCGGGCGGCGAGAGCTTCCCGGAGATGCAGGCCCGGATCGTCGGCGCGGTGGAGGCACTGTGCACGGCCCACGCCGGGGGCGTGGTTGTGTGCTTCTCCCACGCCGATCCCATCAAGGCCGCCGTCGCCCACGCCCTGGGCACCCGCCTGGACACCTTCCAGCGCATCGTCATCAGCCCGGGGTCGGTCTCGGCCATCTCCTTTGTGGAGGGTCAGGACCCCGCCGTGCACATGGTGAATTCGACGTCGGACGCCCTGAGCGGGCTGAGGGCGCAATGAAAAGGGGGCAGCCGGTGTCCGGCCGGGAGCTGACGCTGCTCGCCGAGGGCAGCGTCGAGCTGCTCGGACGCATCCCGCGCAGCAGCAACGAGACGTTCCTCGTCCAGGTCTCCTGCGGTGAAGACACGGCCTATGCGGTCTACAAGCCGGAGGCCGGGGAAAGGCCGCTGTCCGATTTCGAGCCCGGACTCTACCGGCGCGAACGCGCCGCCTACCTGCTCAGCGAGTCCCTGGCGTGGGGACTCGTGCCGTTGACGGTGATCCGCGAAGACGCTCCGCTTGGGATCGGCTCGCTGCAATGGTTCATCGAGTGCGACTTCCAGGAGCATTACTTCACGCTGTACGAGGA
>NZ_JBFTKM010000022.1:0-46010 GCF_056395945.1 Arthrobacter sp. 05T442
GATAAGTTCCGCAGCGAGTGGAACGGCCAGCACGTCGCGGCGCTGGCGAAGGTCTCCCAGGCGCTGCAGGAGGCCAGCCGGCTGGCCGGCCGCAATGCCACCGAACAGGAAAGCGCCTCCCGCTGAGCGGCCCCCGCACATTCTCAGGAACGGCCCGGACGCAGCAGCGTCCGGGCCGTTCCTGTGTAAGCCTTTAAGGCACGGGTTCGACGTCGTTCGCGTGATCCAGCGAAGCCGGCACAACCGCCGTGCGCAGTTCATCCACGCGGACCAGCACCACCCCGCCGACAATCAGGAGCCCGCCCACAAGCTGGATGGGTCCCGGCAGTTCGCCGAGCAGGATCCAGGCCCAGAGGACGGCAAAGAGCACTTCCGTCAGCGACACGAACGACGCCACCTTCGATCCCAGGGCCCGCGCCGCCACAATGCCGGAGACATAGGCAACGACAGTGGCAAGGACAACGAGCCCGCCCAGCGCCACCCACCAGGGCGCCACCCACGGACCCAGCCTGGTATCTGCCGCGCTGACCGCCATCGGCAGCAGCCCGGTGGCAGCCGCGAGCCACATGACGACGGCGCCGACCATCAGGCCTCCGGATGCCAGGACCATCGCCGGGAGCGTGTCATTTTGCTTCGCTGTGATGAAGAAATAGACGGCGAGACACACCGCAGCAGCGATCCCCCACAAGACGCCGATCAGGTCGATCTTCACGGCACCTGTGAGGTCCAGGACCAGGACCAGCCCGCCCAGGGACAGGAGGGTGCCCGCGATGGTGAGCGGCCTGGGCCGTTTCCTGCTCGCCGCCCAGAGCCACAGCACGATCAGAACGGGCGCGAGGTACTCCAGCAGGAGTGCGACGCCGACCGATAGCCGGGACACAGCGTTGAAGTAGAACAGCTGGCAGGCCGCGACGCCAATAAGGCCGAAGAGGACGATGGTCAGCCGGTTGTCCTTGAGCTGATGCCAGCGCCCTCGCAGGGCCCGGACGGCCGGGACCGCCAGGATGAGTGCAGCGCCGGTCAGGCGGGCGGTCACCGCGGCGCCGGGTGTCCAGCCGGACTCCAGGAGTGCCTTGGCAAACGAGCCGGACAGCCCGAACACGGCAGAGGAAAACAGGGCGACACCCAGACCGGAAGCCATGAAGCCGGACGCGGCCTGGACCTGTGTGGCGCCCGGCCTTGCGGCAAGATCAGCAACCGGGGCTTCGGTGTGGTGGCGTGCGGCAGACACGGGCTGCCTCCTGTCAGGAGTAAAGTGGGTTTATGGTCATGACAGTACGCCCGGGCAAGGTAAGGAGTCAAGATGGTTTTTGCCCCTGACACGGAAATTGCCTTGCGTTCGGTGGTGAACCTGATCAACACCGCGGCCAACGGGGAAGAGCATCTGGCCACGGTGGACGACCTGGACCGTTTTCTTGCGGCCGAGGGATTCTCGGGCTGGCGGGCGCGGGATGTGGGCGAACTGGCCAGCGTGCACCGGCTCCGGGAACAGCTCGCCAGGCTCTGGCTCGCCGATGAGAACAGTGCCGTGGAGACCGTCAACCGGCTGCTCAGGGACGCCCGCGCGCTCCCCCAGCTGGTCAAGCATGACGATTGGGACTGGCATCTGCATGCCACCACGCCGGAGGCTCCGCTGGCGGACAGGATGAGCACCGAGGCGGCAATGGCTCTCGTCGACGTCATCCGCAGCAAGGAGATGGACCGCCTGCTGGTGTGCGCTGCCGAAGACTGCGACGCCGTCGTCCTGGACCTCAGCCGCAACCGCTCGAAGCGGTACTGCGACACCGGCAACTGCGCCAACCGCGCACATGTAGCCGCCTACCGGGCCCGGAAAGCCGCTTCGTAACGGCGCACGCTACTAGCGGCGGCGGGCCCCGGCGGCGGACAGGCCCGGACTAGCGCGCGTCGTCGGGAGTCCCGTCAGGGGCGCCGTCAGCTCCGGTGCCGCGCTGCGCGGAGTAGCCGCCGTGACCGGAAGACGGGCGCTTGGAGCTCAGGTTGACCCCGGATCCCTTGCCCAGGTGCTCGGCGTTGTCCTTGTAGCTCATCGAGAGCATGGCGGCGATTACGAGCGTCACGATGAATGCGATACCAGCGCCGGTGAAGGCGAGGTCGAACCGGGGCGAGCGTGAGCTGCCGCCCGAGGCGAAGATCAGGACGCCGAAAAAGGCGAGCACTGCCCAGAACGCGGAGAACATGAGCGGTCCCTTGACCGAGGTCCGCAGGCTGCGCGGTTCTCCGGATTTCTGCTGTGCCAAGGTACATTCCTCCTGCAGCCAGCGCCCGGCAGGCGTGGCAGTAATGATGCCGCAATTGTTCTACGCAGGGTAGAACCTGTCGGTACTAGTTTACGGCCTCCACGGATTCGCCCCGCCCATCGTGCCGCAGGGTCAGTCCGGCGAGCATCCACAGCACGCCGCCGATGATGGCGCCGCCGCCCATGACGCCCAGGAGCGCGTGCGCCCCCAGGCCGATGAAGAACGGCAGCGCGATCGCAGTGCCGAGTCCGATCACGCCGGAGTAGATCCAGTCACGCGCCAGCACGGAACGGCCGCGGCCGGCGATGCCCGCACAGACCTCGGCCGCGCCCGCAACGCCCAAACCCACGGCCCCTATGGTTCCGAAAACAAGGGCGCCGGGGATCAAAGCCACTGCCGCGCCGGCTCCCGCCAGAACGGCACCGCCGGCGGCGAGGGTCCGGCCCGGGAGCGCCCCGGGGTGGAGTCCGGCCTTTTTGAGGCTCCAGATCAGCACCACGCCGGTGGCCAGCAGGTAGAGTCCGCCGGACCAGCCCATTCCCGCCTCGGAGGGAGCGGCCCAGAACACCGTCACGGCACCGAATACCAGCGCAACGGTGGCGCGGACAAGCACGGGCCTCCAGAGGTCCGCCGCGGCGGGCAGGACAGGGGACGCGTCAGGGGCTGAGGGAAGGGTCACCCGTCCAGTTTAGTGTGCGGCGGATCCGGTACGGGCCGCCCGTCGGCACCCGAAGCCAGCCGATCCGACGCCAGCGCGCGCCCCGGTCAATGGGAACCAAGCACCATCCACCGGTCTGTTCGGGCCCGGAGGCCCAGTGTGAGCGCCCTGGCCAGCATGTAACCGAGCGAGAATGCCGCCCACAGCCACAGCAGCCCCGCGCCTCCCTCGGCGCCGGAGAGGCGGACAGCCAGCAGCAGCGGCAGGTAGACGGCCAGGTTGACGACCCCGGCGATGGCCAGGTAGCGCGCATCGCCGGCGCCGATCAGGACGCCATCGAGGACGAAGACATATCCGGCGATCGGCTGGCCGGCGGCGAGGACCCAGACTGCGAGCGTCAGCGCAGACCCGACCCCGGCGTCGGAAGTGAACACCGGCCCGACCCACGGGGCAGCCAGTGCCAGAAGGAGTCCGGCGAGGGCCCCAAAGCCGATGCCCCAGCGGATCATGGTGCGCGTCAGCGCCCGGGCCATGTCCGGATGGGCGGCACCCAGCTCCTTACCGATCAGCGCCTGGGCGGCCACCGCGAGGGCATCCAAGGCGAACGCGAGGAACGTGAAGATGGTCATGGCGAGCTGGTGGGCGGCCAGGTTGACGGGCCCCTGGGCGGTGACGACGGCGACCGTGGCGAGGATCGCAATGCGCAGGCTGAGCGTCCGCAGCATCAGCCATGAACCGACCTTCGTCATGGCGCGGATGCCGCTCCAATCCGGCAGCGGGGAAACGTTGTGGCGCCGGGCATTGCGCTGGACCATCACGACATAGACGAGCGCCATGGCCCACTGGGCGATGCTGGTGCCGCCGGCGGACCCGATAACGGACCAGTGGAATCCGTAGACCAGGACCAGGTTCAGCACGATGTTCAGCGTGAAACCGGCAGCGGCAACGGCCAGGGGGGTCCGGGTGTCCTGCAGTCCCCGCAGCACGCCGGTCCCGGCGAAGATGAGCAGCATTGCCACCAGCCCGGGCATGGACCAGCGCAGGTAATCCACGGCATAGACCCGCACCGCGCCGCGCGCTCCCATCAGGTCCAGGAGCGGCTCCGCGGCGAGGAACCCGGCCAGGGCCAGGACGGTTCCCAGCAGGAGGGCCAGCCAGACGCCGTCGCGCCCGGCCGCGAGGGCTTTGGGGAGCTGGCCGGTGCCGATGGCCCGGGCGACGGCCGGCGTTGTGGAATAGGCAAGGAACACCATGAGCCCCACCGCCGTGTGAAGCACCGCGGACGCGAGTCCGACGCCGGCCAGCTGGGCTACTCCGAGATGGCCGACGATCGCCGAATCGGCGAGCAGGAACAGCGGCTCCGCGATCAGGGCGCCCAGGGCCGGCACGGCGAGGCGCAGGATTTGCCGCCTGTGGCCGGCGAAGGCAGGCAACGTCACTGGGGGCGGAGAAGATGCGTGCACGGACCAACCCTAACGGGCCGGGCAGCGCTGCACCGGCACGCAACCTAACGTCATTTAGTTGACTATTCAACTAAATGACGGAAAACTCGAAGTTGAACCTACAACTTGTTTCCTTCCGGGGCCCTTCCCCGGCAGCACCCCGACTCCTGGACGGCACATCACATGAATCAGCCCGCACTCGCCACCTCGGCGCGCACCATCCTGCGCGTGATCACCGGATTCCTGTTCGCTGCCCACGGCTGGCAGAAATTCAACGAGTTCACCATCGCCGGAACCCAGGCCGCGTTCTCACAGATGGGCGTTCCGGCCGCCCAAGTGACTGCGCCGGTCATCGCCACGCTCGAACTGCTCGGCGGGCTCGCGCTGATCCTGGGTGTGCTCACCCGGGTCTTCGCCGTGCTTCTCGCCGCGGACATGCTGGGGGCCTTGTTCCTGGTCCACGCCTCCGCCGGCGTCTTCGTCGCAACCGGAGGCTACGAACTCGTGCTGCTGCTGGCCGCCGCAGCCCTGGCCGTTGCACTCGTCGGCGCCGGAACGTTGTCCGCGGACCGCGCGCTCTTCGGCCGCGCCACTTCCAAGCTCCGGATCCTTGCCTAGCCGCCGGTTTCAGCGACTCTGCTGACCCGGACGCCGTCCCGGACCGCATATGGCGGCCGGGGCGGCGTTTGTGTCCTTCCCCGCCACGCCGCGCGCGGCGTGTCAGTAAACTCACAGCATGAGTGAGACATCCGCCAATTCCGTGACCCTGCGCTTCCTGGCGGCCCCCACCGACGTCGGCCACAGCGGGTCGGTCGATGCCGGGACAGTGCTGGAGTGGGTGGACAAGGCCGCCTATGCCGCGGCTGTCGGCTGGGCCAAGTCCTATTGCGTCACCGCGTACGTAGGGAACATCCACTTTGCCGATCCGGTCAACAGCGGCGACATGGTCGAAGTCACGGCAACGATCGTCTACACAGGCCGCTCCTCGATGCATATCCGCACCGTGGTCTCCTCCAGCGATCCGAAGGGAGGCCCGGCCACCATGCGCAGCCAATGCATGGTGATCTTCGTGGCAGTAGCTGAGGACGGCAGGCCCATTCCGGTGCCGCAGTTTGAACCGGCCACGGCCGCGGAGATCGAGCAGCGGGATCATGCGCTGGCGCGGATCAAGGTCCGTGAGGACATCGTCAAGGCCATGAGCAGCCAGGAATATACCGGCGCCGGCACCGCCGAGCGCGTGGTCCTGCGGTTCATGGCCGCCCCGACGGACGTCAACTGGGGTGGAAAGGTCCACGGCGGAATTGTCATGAAATGGATCGACGAGGCCGCCTACGTGTGCGCCTCGCGCTATTGCGGGAGGGACACGGTGGCCGTCTTTTCCGGTGGCGTCCGGTTCTACCGGCCGCTGCTGATCGGCCATGTGGTGGAGGTCGAGGCGCGGCTGGTCTACACCGGCACGAAGGGCATGCACATCGCCGTCCACGTCCGCTCAGGCGACCCCAAGGGTCGCAAACTTGACCTCACCACGTACTGCCTGACCGTGATGGTCGCCCGCGATGCGGCCGGCAACTCGATCCCGATCCCGCAATGGGTTCCGGTATCGGAGGAGGACAAGCGGCTGCATGCCCACGCCCGGGAGCTGCTGGAAATCCGCGGCCGGGCGCCAGGGAACAGATTGCCCACCCACCTGCTGGCGGCGGGCAGACACCAGCCTGGTCCGGTACCGGGGATCGGCTAGAAGCCGCCGCCACCGGCGTCGGCTGCCATGTTGGCAAACCGCGAGTAATGGCCCTGGAAAGCCACCACAATGTCCTTTGTCGGGCCGTTGCGGTGCTTGGCGATCAGGATGTCGGCCTCACCGGCACGGGGCGATTCTTTGTCATAGACGTCCTCACGGTGCAGCAGGATCACCATGTCGGCGTCCTGCTCGATGGAACCGGATTCGCGGAGGTCCGAGACCATGGGCCGCTTGTCCTGGCGCTGTTCCGAACCACGGTTCAGCTGCGAGAGCGCAATGACGGGCACCTGGAGTTCCTTGGCCAGCAGCTTCAGCGCACGGGAGAACTCGGAGACTTCCTGCTGCCGTGACTCGACTTTCTTACCCGAACTCATCAGCTGCAGGTAGTCAAGGATCACCAGTTTGAGGTCGTGCTGCTGCTTGAGGCGGCGGCACTTGGCTCGGATTTCCATCAGGGACATGTTGGGGCTGTCGTCAATGAACAGCGGGGCATCATTCATGCGGCCCATCGTCGTGGCGATTTTCGACCACTGCTCGTCCTTGATGGTGCCCTTGCGCAGATCCTGGAGGCCGATCGTGGCCTCTGCGGACAGCAGGCGCATCGCGATCTCGTTCCGGCCCATTTCCAGCGAGAACATGACGGTGGCGAGGTTGTTCTTGATCGCGGCGGAGCGGGCGAAGTCGAGCGCGAACGTGGACTTTCCGACGGCGGGGCGGGCGGCAATGACGATCATCTGCCCCGGATGCAGGCCGTGCGTCAGCTCGTCGAGCTCGTAGAAGCCCGTAGGGACGCCCACCATGCCCTCGCCGCGGTGGCCGGAGGCTTCGATCTCGTCCACTGTGGCCTCCATGACGTCCTTGAGGACCACGTAGTCTTCAGCAGTGCGGCGTTCTGCTACGGCGTAGACCTCGGCCTGGGCCTGGTTGACCAGGTCCTCGACCTCGCCGTCCTGTCCGTAGCCGAGCTGGACGATTTTGGTGCCCGCGTTGACGAGGCGGCGCAGGATTGCACGCTCTGCGACAATTTCGGCGTAGTACCCGGCGTTGGCAGCGGTGGGGACGGTCTGGATGAGCTCGTGCAGGTAGGCCGGCCCGCCGATCCTGTTGATTTCACCGCGCTTGGTCAGTTCATCCGAGACGGTTACGGCGTCGGCCGGCTCGCCACGGCCGTAGAGGTCGATGATGGCCTCGTAGATGGTCTCATGGGCCGGCCGGTAGAAGTCCTGGCCGCGGAGGATTTCGACGACATCGGCGATGGCGTCCTTGGAGAGCATCATGCCGCCCAGCACGGACTGCTCGGCGGGGATGTCCTGCGGCGGCTTGCGGCTGCCTTCGGATCCCCGCGTGCCCTCGATCGAGTCCAGATGCGTAACTGACAAAACTGCCGTCCTCCATTGTGTGCCGCGGCGGATCACTCTTCGCCGCAGCGCGTAAGCCATGTGCCTTGGTGGCCATTAGCGTCAAACCAGGCCCACCGTCCGCCTAATTACTATCAGCCGGCACCGACAGGATCCGGCCGCGCTGTGTGAACTCATCGTGGAGCGACGAGCGCATTTCCGTATCCGAGCCCGATATCCAGCTACGTTATCCCCCGAGTCCGCTGACACCAACCCGGTCGGCGCGCCCCCTTGTGGATAACCTGTGCACTAGTGCGTGCTGCTTGTGCACAGCCTGTGGGAACACCTGTGGATAGAAAAATAATTCGCCGCGAAATCCACGGTTGACCTGCGGATACACTCGATTCACCTTGTGGACACAAAACTATTTTGGCAGACGTTCATCCACAGCCTCTGGCGCGGAGCTGGGGATACCGGCGGGGATCGCGGCCACATCTTCTGCGCAATTGCCGCATTTTATGACCGTCCTCACGGGCGGCGGGCAATATTGACTGCTGGCGTGTACCGCTGTATGGCATCATCGGAACATGCTGTGGATAACTGCTATCGGGCATAAGCTCTAGTCATGGGCGATGTACTGCTGGTCATCTTTCCTGCCCTCGTTCTGACGGCAGTTCTGTGGGGGTTCGCCACGGCACTCAAGCCACGGGATTTTGGCATCTCGGACGCTGAGCGGTATCAACAGGAACTGGCTGTGCGGTCCCAGGCCCACTACGCAGCACAGGTCCAGGCCGCAACGGCAGCGCGGGCCCGCGTCGATGCGGCCACACGGCCCAGCCAGAACGAACAACAGCAGTCACAGCAAGCGGATCATGCCCGTGCGGCCCTGCGGGCCCAGGGCGCCTCCTCGCCTGCTGCGGGGCAGCCCGGCTACCAGGGCGCGGTATTGCCCGGCGGGGCGCTGAACCCCCAGTTCGCCCTCCAACTTCAGTCGCTGGCGCGCAGCGGCAAGAAACTCCAGGCCATCAGGCTGCTGCGCCAGGCAACCCGTTCAGATCTTTTGACCGCCAAGAATTACGTAGATCGGCTGTAGTACATGGAATCCCTGCTCATTCCCATCCTGATCCTGGCACTCGTCGTCGCCGGGGTGCTGATGGCGGCCAGGGCCTGGGGCCGCCGTCGCGACCGGCCACGGCCCGAAGCCATGCCGGAACCGGGGCGGGACCCCGCCGAGCTCGCCCGCACCGCGGCGGCCAAACTGAACCAGGAGCAGCACCGCCGCCTGTACGCGTTGATCGCCCAGGGACAGGCCATGGCCGCCATCAAGCTCTACTTCGAGGCCACCGGGGAGGGCCTGCGCGCCTCCCGCGACGCCGTCGGCGCCCTCGCAGCGCACCCGCAGACCTTCCGCACACCGGAGGTCCCCGAGCCCGACACGAGCGACGACGACGACACCCCGCAGCGTTTCCCCTACCGCTACCGCGCGATCGCCAGCAAGGGGGATGTCACCCGGGAAGTGAGCAGCAACATGCTCAACGACGAGATCTACGGCCGGATCCGCACCCTGGCCAAGAGCGGCGACACCGAGGCGGCCGCAACAGCGCTCACCCGCCACTCGGATATCTCCATGAAGCAGGCCAGGGAATTCATCGCGCTGCTCGACGACTAGGGCAGTTCATGTCGGTATCCCCGGCGGCAGGCCCTGGCTACTGCCCGCCCGATATCCCGGCGAGCAGCTGTTCGAAGGGCAGGGACTCCAACGCCGCCGCCTTCTGCTGCGGTTGTGCGTCCTGCAGCAGGCGGACGAATTCCCCCGACGCGCGGTCGATCCGCACCGAAAGCGGCGAGCCGCCGCCGTCGTTGTTTCCCCAGTCCTGGGCGCCGGCAAAGACCGCGGTGGCCGCGATCCGGGTGCGCAGGTAGGTGAACAGGGGCCGCATGGCGAAGTCCAGCACCATCTGATGACGGTCCGTGCCGGCTGTCGCTCCCAGCAGCACAGCCTTGCCTTCCAGGGACTTAGGGTCCAGGACATCGATGAACGACTTGAACAGACCGCTGTAGGAGGCGCTGAACACGGGGCTGACCGCAATAATGCCGTCCGAGGCGTCCACGCCGGCGATCACTTCCGCCAGCCGCGGGGCGGCGTAGCCGGTCACGAAGTTGTTGGCAATGTCCACTGCGAGGTCCCGCAGTTCCACGACGTCGATCGTCACGGCGTAGCCGGCTGCCGCGAGCTGGCGTTCGGCAGAGGCTGCCAGCTGGTCCGCCAGCAGGCGGCTCGACGACGGGACGCCGAGTCCGGCGGAGAGGACGGTGATGCGGCGGGATTCCACGGAGTGCTCCTAGTGTCAGGCATATCTAACAGTAATACATGCATTTGCATCTACCTGTAGAAGCGGGGGTCGGTGTCCTTTATTCCCGCCCCATTCCCGCCGCTTCACCCCGCCCGTTGTGCTACCACGTCCGGTCCCTAAATTGTCCCTAAACGGCCCGAATGACAACCACAACTGACAGGACATCGGCCTTAACGCAGAGGGCCCCCACCTCCGGTTCCTTGAAAGGAATCCGAAGGCGGGGGCCCTCGAGCAGTTCAGGACTGCGCAGCCGGTAAGGGCTACTTGCCTGCGACTACGTCGAGTTCGATGACTGCGGCAACGTCGTCGTGAAGACGGACGTTGGCCTGGTAGGAACCGACCGACTTGATGTGTGCCGGCAGTTCAACCTTGCGCTTGTCGATGCGGCCAAGGCCAGCGGCCTCAACTGCGTCGGCCACGTCGGCCTGCTTGACGGTGCCGAACAGGCGTCCGGTCTCGCCAGCCTTGACGACGAGCTTGACCGGCTTGGCGGAGAGTGCAGCGGCCTGCTTCTGAGCGTCTTCCAAGGAAGCGTGCTCGCGGGCAACGCGGGCAGTCTTGATGGACTCAACCTGCTTCTCGCCGCCCTTGGACCAGGTCAGGGCGAAGTTGCGGGGCAGCAGGTAGTTACGTGCGTAACCGTCCTTGACCTCGACAACGTCGCCAGCAGCACCGAGACCGGTTACTTCGTGGGTCAGAATGAGCTTTGCCATGTTAGTTAATCCCTTCCTTAGCCGCGGCCAGCGCCGGAGTAAGGCAGCAGAGCAACTTCGCGGGCGTTCTTGATTGCCTGGGCGATCTTGCGCTGTTCCTGCACCGTGACGCCAGTGACGCGACGGGCGCGGATCTTTCCGCGGTCGGAGATGAACTTGCGCAGCAATGCTACGTCCTTGTAGTCGATGACAGTGATGTCAGCGGCCTTCAAGGGGTTGGACTTTGGTTTGGGCTTACGGAGTTCAGCCTTAGCCATCGTGGAGCTCCTATTCGATGGAGCCCGTGGATATTGATCCACGGGATGGTGGTGATCCGACGTCGGTCTGCACCCGTCCGCCTTGCAGCGTCCCGGCGGTTCCGTCAATCGAACCTTAGATGTTGTTTAGAAGGGAGGTTCGGAGTCCGGGCCGTTGCCCCAGCCGCCACCTGCATTGCTGACCCCGGGCGTGGCCCAGGGGTCATCCTGCTGTGCGGGCTGGTTGCCGCCCCAGGTTCCACCGGAGTTGCCGCCCTGGTTTCCACCAGAGCCGCCACCGAAGCCGCCGCCGCTGTTGCCGCCGCCGAAGCCACCCTGGGCGCCGCTGCCGGCACCCCCACCGCCGGAGCGCTGGGTGCGGTTGACCTTGGCATTGGCGTAGCGCAGGCTCGGGCCGATTTCATCGACCTCGAGCTCGATAACGGTGCGCTTCTCGCCTTCTTTTGTTTCGTAGGTACGGCTCTTCAGGCGACCGGAAACGATCACGCGCATGCCCTTTGTCAGGGATTCGGCGACGTTCTCGGCTGCTTCCCGCCATACCGACGCGCGGAGGAACAGGGTTTCCCCATCCTTCCACTCGTTGGACTGGCGGTCGAAGGTGCGGGGCGTAGAAGCGATGGTGAAATTCGCTACTGCCGAACCTGACGGTGTGAACCTCAGTTCGGGGTCATTGGTGAGATTACCGATGACCGTAATAGTGGTTTCGCCTGCCATCTACTGCCTCCTTGTTCGTTCCTGCGGGGATGAAGAGTGAAAATCGAAGCTGAAATTACTCAGCAACAACTTTCTGTACTTCGGGGCGGGTGATCTTGGTGCGCATGATGGTCTCATTGAGACTCAGCTGGCGGTCAAGTTCCTTGGCGGTAGCCGGCTCAGCGGTGAAGTTCACCACGGCGTAGATACCTTCAGACTTCTTCTGGATTTCGTAGGCCAGGCGACGACGGCCCCAGATGTCAACCTTTTCGATGGTTCCACCATCGTTGGTGATGACACTCAGGAACTTCTGAAGCGTTGGCTCAACGGTACGCTCTTCGACCTCGGGGTCGATGATTACCATCAATTCATAAGGACGCATATGTGAACCCACCTCCTTTGGGCTAAGCGGTTACGGCATTTCCGTAACAGGAGGTTCATTTGCGGTGCCGCGCGTTGCCCGGTCACCGGAGCGGGGACAGGGCGCAGCACAGACTTCAATATCCTAGTGCATCCGGGCCCATTTCGGCGATTCCGTGCCTGTCCACGGTAGGCGCCGCCGCCGACGGGCGGGAAGCTGCGCAGGCCTCCATGTGGATAACCCGGAGCGCGGATGTCCGGTGCGCGGGACACGGGCCCGCTCTGTGCCATGATCGGGGAATGAACTCCGGATCACCGCGCCTTGGCACCGTCCGCACCCGGCGGAGCCGCCTGCGTTTTGCCGTGATGCTGCTCGCAGGGGTGCTGGCAGCAACGGCGGCGGCCCTGAGCGGTCACTTGGTGCAGGCTCCGGCGATTGGCTGGAGCAGCGCCGCCTTGACGTACATGGTCTGGGTCTGGCTGGTGATCGGGCGGCTGGAACCCCCGGCGACCCGGTCCCACGCCACTGCCGAGGACCCGTCCCGCAGCACCACTGACCTGCTGATCCTGGGCGCGAACGTCGCCAGCCTGGCCGCGGTGGCGGCCGTCGTCGTCGACTCCCACAGCAATACTGACGGCGCGTCCCGGCTCGGCGGCGGGCTGCTGGCGCTGGCCTCGGTGGCCCTGTCGTGGATGCTGGTCCAGACCCTCTTCACGCTCCGCTACGCCCAGCTCTACTACAGCACCGGCCCGAAGGCCGGCGCCGAGGTCGGCGGCATCGACTTCAACCAGACCCGGCCGCCGCAGTACACCGACTTCGCCTATCTGGCCACGAGTCTCGGAATGACATACCAGGTCTCGGACACCGCCCTGAAGAACCATGGCATCCGTGCGGAGGCGCTCAAGCACAGCCTGCTGTCCTACCTCTTTGGCACAGTCATCCTGGCCGCAACCATCAACCTCGTGATCGGTCTGACTGCCTAGGGCTCGCGCCGCCTAGGCCGCGGTCCGGAAGAAGTGCTCCGTCACCGTCGCCAGCCGGTGGGGATCCTCCACCCCGCACAGTTCGCGGGCTGAGTGCATGGACAGCAGGGGCACGCCGACGTCGACCGTCCTGATGCCCAGCCGGGTGGCCGTCAGCGGGCCGATGGTGGAGCCGCAGGGCATCACATTGTTGGACACGAATTCCTGGTACGGGATGCCGGCAGCGGTGCACAGACGCGCCCAGAGGGCAGCGCCTGGAGCGTCGGTTGCGTAGCGCTGGTTTGCGTTGATCTTCAGCAGCGGGCCGCCGTTCAGCGCCGGACGGTTGGCCGGGTCGTGCCGCTCGGCGTAGTTGGGGTGCACGGCGTGGCCGGCGTCGGCGGAGACGCAGAACGACGCCGCGAAGGCCTGCCGCCGCTGGCTCGCCGAGGCCCCGAGCCCGTCGGAGATGCGCACGAGGACATCCTCAAGGATCGGTCCGCAGGCACCCGAACGGGAAGCCGAGCCGATTTCCTCGTGGTCGAAGGCTGCCAGCACCGCGATCGGAGCGCCGTCGGGCACCGGCCTTGAGGCGTGGGCGATCAGCGCCGTCAGCCCGGCGTGTGTGGCGGAAAGGTTGTCCAGCCGGCCCGAGGCGAAAAACTCGCCCTTGGCGCCGAAGACCCCGGGAGCCTGGGTGTCCGCGATGACGATGTCGTAGCCGCCGATCTGCGCGGGATCCACGTCCGCGCCCCGGACGTGCCCGGCGAGCAGGCCCAGCAGGTCGGCCCCGGCCGGGTCGCCGAGCCCGAAGACCGGGTTCATGTGCTGTTGTTTGTCCAGAGCCAGTCCCTCGTTCACGGCCCGGTCCAGGTGGATTGCGAGCTGGGGGAACCGCAGCAGCGGACCCGTGGCGGTCAGGTGTTGCGTACCGTCGAGCATCACCAGGCGCCCGGCCAGCTGGAGTTCGCGGTCCAACCACGAGTTCAGCAGGGGTCCGCCGTAGACCTCGACGCCGGCCTGGAGCCAGCCGAACTTGCCGGTCGTCGGCTTCGGCTTGAGTTTGAACGACGGCGAGTCCGTGTGGGCGCCCAGGATGTTGAAGGCGGTGGTGGGCCCGGCCTCCGCCGGCGTCACCCAGGCGATGAGGGCGCCGTCGCGGATGACATAGTGCTTGCCGGCGGCCTCCGCGGCGCCGCCCGCGGTCCCGTCCCACGCCTGCAACTCGTCCAGGCCGGTGAAACCCGCCTCGTCCAGCCGCCGGGCCGCCTCGTGCACTGCGTGGAAGCTCGACGGCGACGCAGTGACATACGCGCCAAGGTCATGGATGTGGTCTGCGGCGCTGGTCGGTGTTGGCATGGCTCCGAGTCTAGCCCCGCCCAGGTCTTGCACCGGGCCACACCCGGACATGCCCTCCCCCGGCGTCGGGGCGTGGACATAGTGCCGCTATGCCCATCCCTGGGCGTCGGAGGAGGGCATGTCCCGTGGGAGTTACGACGCCGGACGGCCGGCGGCGGCGGTTTCTTCGAGGTCGGTTTCGGCGGCGTCGGGCGCGGCAGTGCGTCCCGTGACAGGCATGGCGGAAGCGGTGCCGGTCTTGGTGTCCGGCGCGGCCGAACCGGTGCCGGACGTGCCAGGCATCCCAGACGTGGCGGCAGCGCCGACGGCGGCCTTCGTGCCGTGCTTGCGGTACCGCCAGAGGCCGATCCCCACCACAACGGCGCCGAGGGCCAGCGAGAGCAGCAGGGATTCGCGGGTCGATTCCAGGATGACCATGCCGATCAGCAGGGCAACGATGCTGATGATGGCCACC
This sequence comes from Arthrobacter sp. 05T442, assembly GCF_056395945.1. Classification (NCBI taxonomy): domain Bacteria; kingdom Bacillati; phylum Actinomycetota; class Actinomycetes; order Micrococcales; family Micrococcaceae; genus Arthrobacter; species Arthrobacter sp. 05T442. The sequence continues at coordinate 14,587 of NZ_JBFTKM010000022.1, forward strand.
CACGTCAGGTACGGGAAGAGCCACATCTTCAGCTCCAGATCCTTGGCGGCCGCGCCCATGCGGCGGCGCAGGATCAGCTGGGAGCCTGCGATCACGAGCCAGACGAACAACGCGATGGCGCCGGAGGTGTTGACGAGGAACAGGAAGACCGTGTCCGGGGCGATGTAGTTCAGGCCGACGGTGATGAAACCGACCACTGTGGAGGCGAGCACTGCGGCGGCCGGCACGCCGCGCTTCGAGATCCGCATCCAGGCCCGGGGAGCGTCGCCGCGGCGCGACAGGGAGAAGAGCATGCGGCTGGCAGTGTAGAGGCCGGAGTTCAGGCAGGAGAGCACCGAGGTCAAAACGACGATGTCCATGATGGTGCCGGCGCCGGGGATGCCGAAGAGCTCGATCACCGCGACGTAGGGGCTCTTGGCGACGGTGGCGGAGTTCCACGGAAGCAGGGTGACCACAATGGCGATGGAACCGATGTAGAAGACGAGGATGCGCCAGACGGTGGACTTCACGGCCTTCTTGACGGCGTCGACGGGGTTCTCGGATTCGCCGGCGGCAATCGTGGCGATTTCGGCGCCGAAGAAGGAGAAGACGACCACGAGGATGCCGGCAAGCACCGCACCGGGGCCGTTGGGCATGAACCCGCCGTTTTCGATGAGGTTGCTCAGGCCGGGTGCCGGCACGCCGGGAATGAGGCCGAGGATCGCGGCCACGCCGAAGATCAGGAACAGCACGATCGCCGCGACCTTGATGGAGGCGAACCAGAATTCAAACTCGCCGTAGGACTTCACGGAACCGAGGTTGGTCAGGGTCAGCAGGATCATCAGGGCGAGGGCCCAGACCCACTGGTCGATGCCCGGCACCCAGCGGTGCATGATGGCGGCGCCGGCCGTGGCCTCAATGCCGAGCACGATGATCCAGAACCAGGCGTAGAGCCAGCCGATGCTGAACCCTGCCCAGCGGCCCAGGGCCTTGTCGGCGTAGGTGGAGAAGGAGCCGGTCTCGGGGTTGGCCGCGGCCATTTCGCCCAGCATTCGCATCACCAGAATGACCACGATTCCTGCCGCGGCGTAGGCGACGAGGATGCCCGGGCCGGCCTGCTGGATGGCTGCACCGGACCCGACAAACAGTCCGGCGCCGATCACGCCGGCGATGGCGATCATGGAAAGATGCCGTGGTTTCAGGGATTTTGAGAGCTGCTGGTCAGCGTGCATGGAAGCGCCGTCCTTCGGGTGATTGTCTGGGCAGGCCTGTGCGGTGAGGCGTGGCCCTCGTGTCTACAGCGGGCCGTGTGCCGCGCCACATCGTCGTCTCACACTAGACCGGCACACCACGGCCGCCGTTGTGCATTCCCACAAATGACGCCGTTCCATTCAGGGCGGGACTCTAACGCGGCACAGTAAAGCGCAACGGAAGTTGACCCCGGGGCAATTTTGTAATGTGCCTGAAACCACTGCTTCACGGCTACCGGTCAGTACTCCGTGCTGCTGGGGACCACCAGTCCGGCCTCGTAGGCGTACACCACGGCCTGCACACGGGTCCCGGACCACAAGCCGGCCGAGACGTTGGATCCCCAGGGGTGCAGCAGGATGACCGCCAGCTCCAGAGCGGCCACGGCAGCCACCACCGGCACCGGCTGACCACGCCTGAAGAACAGCGCCGCGGCAGCGACCGCCAGCAGCGCTACGACCGGCCACGCGCCGTCGGTCGCTGATTCCACGGCGGTGGGAGTAACCAGGAGCAGGTAGCAGAGCCCCACGAGGGCATCCAGCACCCGCGGATGCAGGAACAGGTACCGCCGGAGCCTGCCCCGGCGGCGGGCGGCGATGTCAGTGAAGGACGCGTCACCCTGGCTGGCTGGCGCGTCCTTCACGGGCAAGGCGTCGATCATGCTCTGAGCCTAGACGGTGGGCTTTGGGTCCGGCCTAGACATCGCGCCTCTTCAACAGGAAGCCGGCGAGCAGGAGCGGAAGGACAACCCAGGCGCCCAGGACGAGGGCGGCCTGCCAGGCTTCCAGGGTGTCAGGCACGTGTTCCGCTGCGGTGAGGGGGCTGACCGTGTTCCCGGGCAGGTACTTCCGGGCTTCCACGAAGAAGTCGCCCGGAATCAGCTGGAACGCGATCGGGGCGACGAAGAACAGGCCCACCAGGCTCATGATGCCGCCTGCCGAATTGCGGATCAGGGTGCCCAGGGACATCCCGATTGCGGCGACGGCGGCGACGTAGATGCTGTTGACGATGAGCAGTTTGACCGACTGCGGGCTGCCCAGATCCAGCGTGAGGTTGTAGTTGTCGAGGATCGGGACGGAGACGAGTCCGGCGAGCAGTGTGGAGAAGCCCGTGATGACGAACGAGGTCAGCACAACGACGAGCAGCTTGGCCGCGAACGCCGGAATGCGCTTCGGCACTGCGGCGAAAGTGGACCGTGCCATGCCGGTGGTGAACTCGGAGCTCATCAGCAGCACGCCAAGTGAACCGAGGATCAACTGGGCAAAAGCGATGCCGGAGGTCGGCACGCTGACCGCGAGGTCGCCGCCCTGGGCCGCGATCCTGGCGGCGGCCTGCGGGTCCCTGCCTGCCGCCTGCGAGAACTGGCCTGTTCCCCAGGCGGAAAGGGCGCCGAAGCCCACCATGACAAGGACGGTGGCGCCGAGCAGGATCAGCGTGGACAGCAGGGTCCGGAACTTAATGAATTCGGAGTTGAGTACGCGCAGGAAGCTGGGTCCGGGACCGGAGCTGCTGCCGTCGCCGGAGCGTTCGGGGCGGACATCGGTGCCGGCGTGCGCGCCGCGGCGCGAAGGTGTGGGTTCGAGAGTAGTGGAGCTCATGGCCTAGTTGCCTCCGGACTGGACGGGAGCGGCGGCACCCGAGGTGATCAGCGAGTGGTATTCGACTTCATCCTTGGTCAGTTCCATGTAGGCCTCCTCGAGGCTGGCCTGAAGCGGGGTGAGTTCGTAGATCATGACATGGCTGTCGAGAGCGGTGCGGGCAATCTGCCGCGGATCCAGGCCCTTGACCTCCAGCAGTTCGTTCTCCTGGACCTCAACAGAGACTCCGGTCCCGGCCAGCAGATTCACGAGCCGGTCAGGCTGGTCGGTGCGGACGCGGGTGCGGCTCTGGCCCTTGCCGGTGATGATCTCCTGGATCGGCGCATCGGCGATGATCCGTCCGCGGCCGATCACGATCAGGTGGTCCGCCGTGACGGCCATTTCACTCATGAGGTGGCTGGAGAGGAACACCGTGCGTCCCTCAGAGGCGAGGTATCTGACGAGGTTGCGGACCCAGACCACACCCTCCGGGTCGAGGCCATTGACGGGCTCGTCCAGAATGATGGTCTGCGGATCGCCGAGCAGCGCGGCGGCGATCCCCAGCCGCTGGCCCATGCCGAGCGAGAAACCCTTGACCTTTTTCTTGGCCACATCGGCCAGGCCGGTCATGTCGATGACCTCGTGCACGCGCGTCTTGGGGATGCTGTGCGTTGCCGCCATGGCGAGCAGGTGGTTGTACGCGGACCGGCTCGTGTGCACGGCCTTGGCGTCGAGCAGGGCGCCGACGTCGCGCAGCGGAGCGGCGTGACGGGCGAAGGGGGAGCCATTGACGGTCACCGAGCCCGACGTCGGCCGGTCCAGCCCCATAATCATGCGCATGGTGGTGGACTTGCCGGCCCCGTTGGGACCCAGGAAGCCGGTGACGCGGCCGGCTTCGACCGTGAAATTGACGCCGGCGACGGCGGTCTTGTCGCCATAAACTTTGGTCAGGCCTCTTGCTTCGATCATGGAAGCGTTCCTTTGCGTAGCAGGGGATTTCCGGACCGCCGTGATCAATGGTCCGGGCTACACCCCACGCTACAGACGCAGCCCGTGCATTTCGACGGTCTCAGGGATGATTCAGGGGCGAGGTCAGGGTAGTCCGGGAGGATGACTCGGGAGCAGACTCAGGGTGCCGGCGAGTAGTACGTCAGCTCCCCGCGCCGGACCGTGAAGTCGACTCGCCGCACGCCGGGCATGACCTCGCCGTCGACAGCCAGGACCATGGTCGAATTCCCCGGCTCCACGGTGATCTTGTCCGTTTCGGTCAGGTGCATGATCTTGGAGGTGGCCACGGTTCCCGTCAGCACCGCCCAGAGCAGGCGAAGCCGCGCAAAGGACTCGTCGGCCGTGATCAGCCGCAGGTCCAGGACGGCATCGTCCAGCACGGGACGCACGAGCGGGGCGTGGTCGCGCGGGTAGTACCGGCCGCGGCCGATGTACATGATCCAAAGCCTGTGCCGGACGCCATTGACGATCAGCGTAGTGGGGGTGCCTGCGGCGAAGGTCCTGAACATCGCCACCACACCGGCCAGGGGCTTACCCAGCGCCGGCTGAAGCTGCTCCCGGCGCCGGACCAGATTCGGGTAGAGTCCGATGCTGGCAGTGTTGAGCATGGTCAGCTCGAGGTGTTCGGGGCTGTCGGGAAGGCCGCGTTCGACGGCCACGTGCCCCACGTCGGCCAGCGCGGCTTCACCCCGGGAGGCCGCTGCAACGGCAGCCTCCAGCGTGGGCGTTCCGGCATCGCGGGCAAAGTGGTTCAGCGTTCCGCCCGGCAGGACGAGCAGCGGAAGGGAGTGCTCGACGGCGGCAGCAGCGGCAGTACCGACGGTCCCGTCGCCGCCCCAGACGCCGAGGGCCACGATGCCGGGCCGGGTTGCCACGCCGGCTATTCCCGTAGCGACGTCCTCGTCCTGGGCGATCTCCTTAATATACGCTTTGGGGAATACTTTCTGGAGGGCGTCCGCGGTCTCGTCGGCGTAAGAACCACCGAGGGTGTTCACGGCGATGCCCAGCCCGTGCCCGTCGGGCAGCTCGACCGTCCGGACGGCGGTGCGGCGGGTGTCCGGGAACGGGGGGCGGACCGGCCACCACTTTCTCGTCACCATCGCGGCCCCCGCGCCGATCGCCGAGCCGAACAGTACGTCGGAAGGCCAATGCGCTCCGGTATGGACCCGGGAGTAAGCGACACCCGCGGCGGCGGGTGCCAGTGCGACCCCCAGGGCCGGGCGCACCATTCCGACGCCGAGCGCGAACGCGACGGCTGAAGCGGAGTGGCCGGAGGGCATGGACGAACTCGTGGGCTGCGGGTGGACGAACCGGAAGGTTGGCAGGTGCTCTGGAAGGGGGCGCGCCCGGGGCAGCAGGGACTTGAAAACCAGATTTGTGACACCGGACGCCACACCTTGCGCCAGGACGCCGTGGAGGGCAGCGCGCCGGGTCTTCCCCGGCACCAGGGCCAGGACGCCGGCAATCCCGAGCCACAGTTTTCCGTTATTCGCGGCCGCGGACAATCCCCGGAAGAACTCGTCGTGGCTCCCGCCCGGCAGGGCCGACACAGCCCGCACCAGTCTGCGGTCGAACTTCTCGAGCCGGCCCGGCGCTTTCCTCAGCATGCTTCGCATCTGTCCACCTTACTGCCCTGCCAGGGGGCGCGGCCGGTGGATGGGGCGATCACCCCGAGTGCTGGCCCCTCAGCGAATCCCGGCGGCTCCTCATCCGGCGCGCAGGGGCTTCGCGGCGCCGGCGAGCAGCAGCGCACCCAGAATCGGGACCCCGATAGCTAGCAGGGCCAGCCTGATTCCGTTCGCATCGCCAAGGTAGCCGAGCAACGGCGGACCGGCGAGGAACGAAATGTAGCCCAGTGTCGAGACGACCGACACGCGGGCGGCGGCGTGCCTGGGCTCGTCCGCTGCTGCCGACATGCCGACCGGGAACGCGAGGGCTGCTCCCACCCCCCACAGCTCGGCTCCGGCGGCGGCCAGCCAGATGTTACCGGCAAACACGAACAGCCCCAGCCCTGCCGCGGCCGCGGCCATGCTGGCGCGGAGGACCGCGACACGGCCATAGACGTCGATCGCCCGGCCGCCGAAGAAGCGCATGGCCGTCATCGCCAGTACGAAGGCTGCAAACAGCAGAGCACCCGTGGACTGCGAGGCCCCGAGCCCGTCTACAGACGCCTTGGCGATCCAGTCGTTGCCGGCGCCCTCTGTCAGTGTGGCGCCGAGGACCACGACGCCGATCAGCAGGGTACGGCCATCCCGCCAGGCCGCCCCGGCCGTGCGCGCAGTCTCATCTCCCGTTGCCGGAGGGGACGCCGGGACGTGCGGCAGGAAGTACCGCGGGGCCACGGCGGTCAGCACCGCAACCACCGCCGCGATGGCAAGCAAGTGCACCGGCAGCCCGACGCCGAGACCGGACAAGCCCGCGCCGATGAGGGCGCCCAGGAAGGCTCCGCCGCTGAAGGCCGCGTGGAACTGCGGCATGATGGTGCGCCCGAGCCGGTGTTCGACGTCGGCCCCTTCGATGTTCTGGGAAACGTCCCACAGGCCGATTCCGATCCCGAAGAAGAACAGCGCGATTGCCGTCCCGGGAATGGATGCCGCCAGCAGCGAGAGTGCCACTCCCACGCCGGCCGCGGCCGCCAGCAGACCGGCGGTCCGTACCGCGTTGGCCGTTCCAATCCGACCCACGACATGCCCCGCGGTGGGCAGCGCAATCAGCGAGCCGACGGCCACGCACAGCAGGAGGGTTCCCATCTGCCCCGAGGTGATGCGCAGGATGTCCGTGACCGCCGGGATGCGCGCCGCCCAGCTGGCGAAGACGAGTCCGTTGATGCCGAACACCAGGAACGTCGCCCCTGTCGCGGACTTGAGCTGAAGGTCTGTCGCGGTTTTGGTCATACCATCACTGCTTCCACTGAGTGTCGGGCGAGTTGGGCGAGTTCTTCGGGGCGGAGCGGCCGGTCAGTGACGAGGGCATCGACGGCATCCAAGGCAGCGACCAGTGCCACCGCGCTGGCGTTCCATTTGGAGTTTGAGCAGGCGACAATCACCCTCGACGCGGACTCCAGGCCGGCGCGCTTCACGGCGGCGTCGTCGAGATCGTGGGCCAGCAATCCGTCGCGGAGGTTCACAGCGCACGGCGTGACCACGGCCGTGTCGAAGCGGAGCGAACGGATATTCGCTTCCGTCATCGGCCCGCGGAAGGACAGTTCGCCCGGGACCAGGCTCCCTCCGGGCAGCAACAGTTCGGGGCGGCGTCCGGCTGGGGCGTCATCACCGGTCAGTGCACTGACGGCCCGCAAGGACATCGGCATGATCGTCATCTCGCGCTGCCGCAGCTGGCGGGCGATCTCCGTGGCAGTGGTGCCGCTGTCCAGCCAGAGATGGCCCCGGTCCTTGAGCATCGCCGCAACCCCGGCAGCAATACGCACCTTAACGCCGTGGTCCTCCAGCTCCCGCTGGCCGTACTCGGGGTTCTCACCGTGTATCAGCAGGCTCACGGCGCCGCCGTGGACCCTGCGCAGCACGCCGTGCAGGGCCAGGGCGTCAAGGTCGCGCCGGATCGTGGCGCCGGAGGCTCCGCAGGCGGCCATCAGCTCGTCGACCGTCACCTGCTCGCGGCTGCGCAGCAGTTCACCGATCAGGCGGTGCCGCTCACCAGTACTCATGTTCAAATGCTAACGAAACTTGCGCATTTAATCATTTGTTGCGCAGCGCGGGGCCACTCCGCGCCAAAAACAGGCCCCCGCGAATGGGCCGCATCTGACCCCGTGTTGCTGTCTGGACCTGCCGTGTGGGCTCCGCTGCCTGCGGTTAGCGGGCGCGCTCGACGCGTTTCTCGTCCCAGACCGGCTCGGCGGACTCGTAGACCTTGCCGTCGGAGCCGAAGACCAGGAAGCGGTCGAAGGTGCGGGCGAACCAGCGGTCGTGGGTGACCGCCAGGACCGTGCCCTCGAAGTGGTCGATTGCCCGTTCCAGGGCCTCGGCCGAGTGCAGGTCCAGGTTGTCGGTCGGCTCGTCCAGGAGCAGGAGCGTCGCACCGGAGAGCTGCAGCAGCAGGATCTGGAAGCGGGCCTGCTGGCCGCCGGAGAGGGATTCGTACTTCTGTTCCGACTGCCCGGCGAGGCCGTAGCCGTCCAGGGCCCCCGCCGCGGCTTCCCGGCCCAGCCCGGAGCGGTGCTCGTCGCCGCGGTGCAGGATTTCCAGCAGGGTCTTGCCCAACAGGTCTGGGCGGACGTGCGTCTGGGCAAAGAAGCCGGGCCGGATGCGGGCCCCGAGCTTAACGGTGCCCTCGTGCGGCACTTCAGCGATCTCCACATCGGAAACCGGCAGGTGCTCCCGCTCCGGGTCCGTGCCGCCGGTGGCCAGCAGGCGCAGGAAATGGCTCTTCCCGGAGCCGTTGGAGCCCAGGACGCCGACACGGTCGCCGAACCAGACCTCGGTGGAGAACGGCTTCATCAGTCCGGTGAGCTCCAGCTTCTCGGCCATGACCGCGCGCTTGGCCGTGCGTCCGCCCTTGAGCCGCATCTTCACGTTCTGTTCGATCGGCAGGGCCTCGGGCGGCCCTGCTTCGAGGAACTTCGCCAGCCGGGTCTGCGCGGCGTGGTAGCGGTTGGCCATGTCTGAACGGAATGCGGCCTTGTTCTTGTACATGTTGACGAGTTCCTTGAGCTTCACGTGCTCCTCGTCCCAGCGTTTGCGCAGTTCCTCGAAGCGGGCGTTGCGGTCCGCGCGGGCCTCCACGTAGGAGCCGAAGCCGCCGCCGTGGATCCATGCCCCGGCACCGTTGATGCCCGGTTCCAGGGTCACGATGCGCCCTGCGGCGTTGTTGAGCAGCTCGCGGTCGTGGCTGATGAACAACACGGTCTTCTTCGAGTCGTTGAGTTTGGCCTCAAGCCAGCGCTTGCCGGGGACGTCGAGGTAGTTGTCCGGTTCGTCCAGGAGCAGCAGCTGGTCGGGGCCGGCGAAGAGCGCCTCGAGCACGAGCCGTTTCTGCTCGCCGCCGGAGAGGCTCGACGCCGGGCGGTGCTGTGCGCGGTCGAAGGGCAGGCCCAGTGCGGCCATGCAGACCTCGTCCCAGACGGTCTCGACGTCGTAGCCGCCGGCGTCGCCCCAGTCCACGATCGCCTGGGCGTAGGCCATCTGCATGGGTTCGTCGTCGTGTTCGATCATGGCCAGCTCGGCGTCGTCCACTGCCCGCGCGGCAGCGGCCAGTGCGGGCGGGGCAGCGGACACAAGCAGATCGCGGACCGTCGAGTCGTCCCGGACCTGGCCGACGAACTGGCGCATGATGCCCATGTTCCCTGACCGGCCGATGACGCCTTCATCCGCGATGAGGTCACCGGATATGATCCGGAACAGCGTCGTCTTGCCGGTTCCGTTCGGCCCGATCAGCGCCGTCTTGGCGCCGTCCGGGACCTTGAAGGTCACCCCGTTCAGGAGCTGGGTGCCGTCGGAGAGGAAGTAGTCGATGCCGGAAACGTCAATATGAGCCACGCAGTCAATCTTCCCACGTGCATCTTCCCGCCCAAGCGGACGCTCCCGACGATGAGGGAGCGTCCGCCGATTCGCCGCCGGAACTGAGGGAGCGTCCGCCGATTCGCTGCCGGAACTGAGGGAGCGTCCGCCGATTCGCTGCCGGAACTGAGGGAGGGTCGGCTCAGCCGGCCTGGGTGAGGAACTGCTTCAGCAACGGCCCGGAGGTCGTGGCACCCAGGCCGCCGTCGTCCACGAACACCGCGACGGCGAGGTCTCCATGCACTGCCACGATCCAGGCGTGGGTCTTCGGCGGGTCATCCGTGCCGAATTCGGCGGTGCCGGTCTTGGCACCCACCGGCGCGCCCGGCACCGAGGCAAGGAAGCCGGCGTGGCCGGAAGTCACGACGGCGCGCATCATGTCCGTCAAATAGGCCGCTTCCGCGGCCGTCACCGGCGTGCCGGAGGTCTTCGCGGGGGCGGCTGGGGTCGTTGACGCGTCGCCGGCCGCGGTTGGCGAGGCCGGTGGCGAGGCCGGGGCAGAGCCTGTCGCCGCGGGGCTGCCGGGCGCGGGGGGCTGGGCGCCGACGGAGGCGTTCGGATTCAGCACGAGCTGCGCCGAAACGGGCGCTCCCTTGGCGACCGAGCCGGCCATGATGGCGGCCGCGAGCGGGGAGAGCAGGACCTTGCCCTGCCCGATCATGGAGGCGGCGTGTTCGGTGCCCTCGGCCGCGCCCGGGACTGAACCGAGGAAGGCCGCGGCACCCAGTGCCGGCGCCTCGACGGCGACCCCGAGGGAGGTGGCGGCGGCTTCCAGCTGCGCCTGGGTGACCTTGTCGCGCGCATTGATGAAGGCGGTGTTGCAGGAATGCGCGAAAGCCTCGCGGAGGGTCACTGAGCCCAGCGAGGACGCGGGGTACCCCTCAGCGTTCTTGAACGTCCGGCCGTCCACCGTCAGGGTCGGGGTACATTCGACCTTGGAGTCAGGGGTCATTCCGTTGCGGAAGAGCGCCAGGGAATCCACCATCTTGAAGATGGAACCCGGCGCGTACTGGCCAAGCATGGCCGTGTCGTAGCCGTTGCTGCCGGGCCCGGAAGCGGCCGCGAGGACGGCACCGGTCGACGGGCGGAGCGCCACGATGGCCGAGGCCGGACCGACCTTGCCCAGGACGTCCTCCGCCAGCTGCTGGAGCTTCGGATCGAGCGTGGTCTTCAGCGGGATCCCGGGCTTGATCGGCTCCTGGAATAGGATCCGGCGCGGGTCAGCGGCCGCAGCCTTGATCTCCTCGGCCGTCAGGCCGGACTTCTGGGCCCGGATCACGATGCCCTCGGATCCGCGCAGCTGCGCGTCATATTGCTGCTCGAGGCCGCCGTTGCCGGTGGTGTCGCCGGGCTTGAGCGCGCCGCCGGACTTCTCGATCTGTTCCGCGCTGGCCTCGGCGGCAGTTCCCAGCAGGGCCCGCGCGAACGTGCGGGTGGGGGCCAGCGGCAGCATGTCGTTGATGGCCCGGCCGCCGGGAACCGCTGAGATCTGTTCGTCGGTGATGGTCCGGCTGCCGTCTTCGCGCAGCGTAATGGCGGGAACGAACGCCTGGGCCCCGGCTGCCGCCACCTGCTTGGAGTACGCGGCCGGGTCCACGCCGACCAACTGGGCGAGCTTGGTGGCGGAGTCCGCGGCGTCGGCCCCGCCGAGCTGGGGCTTGTCGATGCCGACGTTCACCACCGGCCGGTAAGTGACCAGCGGGACGTCTCCCGCGCCGAGGATGGGTGCCCGCTGTGGTGTCTCGGTGGATGCGCTGAGGACTTCCCCGTCGGCCAGGTCCGGCACCAAAATGGCTGGATTCCAGACGGTGAGCCATTTGTCGCCCGCCTTCTTCAGCTGGGCGGAAACAGTGTATTTCCACTCGTCGGCGCCCACCTTCCAGGTGTAGTTGAGCGGGACCTTAGCCGTGTCGGCATCCATTTTCAGCTCTCCGGCCTCCACGGACGGCTTGGCCGGATCGAGTGCCTTGAACACCTCTTTGAGCTGGTCGTTTGCCGCCCCGGAGTCCTTGCCGTCAAAAGCGACGGAGCCGATGTCGAGCGCGGCTACCCCGGAAGCGAGCTTCTTCGCGGCGTCCTGGGCGCCGGAGCGCCCGTCATCGCAGGCCACCAGCGAGGCGCCAAGAACGAGACCCACAAGGGCGAGTGAAAGTTTTGATGAGTTCCCCATCGCGCCATTATGCACTGAGCTGCGGACAACTCCCTTGTCACATGACGCAGGCACATGATGCAGGCACATGGCGCGGGCACATGATGATGGGCCGCCGCCAGCGGGTAACGGGGCTCAGGTCCGCCGGATGACCCTGCGCTGCGTCGCGACGGAGATCGCCGCGGTGCGGTTGTCCACCCCAAGCTTCCCGTAAATGTGCACCAGGTGGGTCTTGACCGTGGCCTCGGAGATAAACAGCTGCTTCGCAATGGCCCGGTTGCCCATGCCGGTGGCCAAGAGTTCCAGGAGCTGGATCTCGCGGGCGGTCAACGCCGGCTCCGGATTCCGGATCCGGCCCATGAGCCGCGCGGACACTTCGGGTGCCAGTGCCGTCTGGCCGGCAGCGGCGGAGAGCACCGCCTGGCGGATCTGTTCCGGCGGCGCGTCCTTGAGCATGTAGCCGCTGGCGCCCGCTTCCACGGCGGCGAGGATGTCCGCGTCGGAGTCGTACGTGGTCAGGATGAGCACGGGCGGGGCCGGCTGCCCCGCTTCGCCGGCCTTGATCCTGCCGGTCGCCGTGACGCCGTCCATGCCGGCACCCATTTGCAGATCCATCAGCACGACGTCGACCGGCTCACCGAGGGTGTGGAGCCTGGCCAGCTCGGCCAGCGCCGCACCGCCGTCGGAGGCCTCAGCGGCAACCCGGATGCCCGCAAAATCGCTCAACATGGCCCTCAGCCCGGCCCGCACCACCGGGTGGTCATCCACAAGGAGCACCCGGATGTCGTTCACTGGTTTGCCCTGTCTGCAGCCGGGTGGGCGCCGGCCCCGGTTCCGAGCGGCAGGCGGATGGCCACCACGGTGCCCTCGCCCTCGGTCGATTCGATGTCCAGGCTGCCAGCCAGCGCGGCGACCCGCTGGCGGAGGGACTTCAGCCCGTACCCTGAGCCGTCAGCTCGTGCAGAGCGCCCCGCGACAGCGGCGGCGTCAAAGCCGGCGCCGTCGTCGTAAATGTCCATCGCGACCTCGCTGCCAAGGAAGGACAGGGTCACGACGGCCGAGCCGGCCTTCGCATGAACCCACACGTTCGCGAGGCTCGCCTGCGCGGCCCGGAGCAGGGTGGTCCGGTAGGGATTGGGCAGCTCCACCGGTGTGCCTTCCAGGTCAAAACGGCACCGTAGCCCCGCTCCGCGGGCGGCAGCCTCGGTCTCGGTCTTTTCGCAGAGCCGCCGCAGGCTATTGACGAGCGAACTTTCCTCCAGGACCGGGGGCTGCAGGTCGCGGACGAAATTGCGGGCCTCGGCAAGGTTGGCGGAGGCGGTGTCCTGGACGGTGCGGAGCCTGTCCTTCGCCGTGGCGGTGTCGCCGGAGTCGAGGGCATTCTCAGCCGAGCGGCCCATCAGCACGATGCTGGAGAAGCCTTGGGCGAGGGTGTCGTGGATCTCGCGGGCCAGCCGCGCCCGCTCGGCGAGCGTTCCGGCGTCGTGCTGGGTGCGTGCCAGTTCGGCACGCGTGCGGCGCAGCTCCTCCGCCGCACGCCGCTGGTTTGCGGCCTCCAGGTAAAGCGCACGGTAGGCGAGCCCGGTCACCACGGCAAAGGCCGCGCCGAACGCCGGCCCCAGGACCATGGGCAGCTGCAGGGCGGCCCCGGCTGCACCGCGGTTGTGGAACCACAGGGCGGTGATGACCAGCACCGTGCTCGCGGCGATCGCCGGCAGTGCCACTGCCCGCGGCAGCACGTGCAGTTGCAGGAAGAACAGCGGGAAGGCCAGCCACACAAAGTCCGCGCTGGCCCAGATCAGGAGCAGCCACAGGACCCCGACGGCGCCCAGCCACCAGGCGGAAAACGGTTTCGGGTCGAAACGCGACGGATCCTGGGCATGGCGCTTTTCCAGCACCGTGCCGGCCACATAGACGGCGGCGAGGGCCACGGCGAGGCCCAGCGTGAACCACTGGGTCCCCTCCACTCCAGCAAGGAGCAGCCGGACAAGAGCCACAAGGAGAAGCGCCGCGAAGCCGACGTGGAGGCTCACCCGCAGGACCCGAAGGATCACGGCCGCGTCAGTACTGCGTGTCTCCGTGTTGCAGGCTGTGTCCTCCATTCCTTCAGGGTAGTGCCGATGCGGCAGCCGGCCGCCGGGAAAGTGCCCGTGCGGCAAGGAATCAACCATTTGGTTGACCCGCGGACCCCCCGGGTGGAGGCGGTTGTTCAACCGACCGCCCGATGCCAATGCCGCGCCGGGGCGGGAGGGTTGAAGCACGGCCACAAACCCCCAGGAAAAGGACATCCATGTTTCTCGCCATCCGCGACATCCGCTTCGCCAGAGGACGCTTCGCCCTCATGGGCGGGGTGGTTGCCCTCATCACCCTCCTGCTCGTGCTGCTCTCCGGGCTCACGGCCGGTCTCGGCAACCAGTCGACGTCGGCAATCGCCGTCCTGCCGGCAGACCAGATCGTCTTCGGCGCCCCCGCCGGAAGCAGCCCGACCGCCTCCTTCACCGAGTCCGAGGTGACCCGCGCCCAGGTCTCCGGATGGGCCGCACGGGACGGTGTCTCCCGCGCCCGGGCCGTGGGCGTCAGCCAGAGCCGTTTCCAGGCGTTGGGCGCCGGTGGCACTCCTTCATGCACCGCCAACGTGGCGGTCTTCGGCACAGACGACGCCGGCGCGGGAGGCACTGGAATCGCCCCTGCACCCGTGGCAGAAGGGACGGTCGTGATCGGAGCGGCCCTGGCGAAGGAGCTGGATCTCAGCGTCGGCAGCCGCACGGGCGTCGGCGGATCCGAACTGACCGTGGCCGGTGTGGTTCCGGACCAGTGGTATTCGCATACCGGCGTCGTGTGGACCACGCTGGCGGACTGGCGGAAGCTGGCCCATATCTCCGGAAGCGATGCCGTCGCAACCGTGACCGCCGTGACGTTTGACGCCGGGGCCAGGGTCGACGTCGACGCCGCCAACGCGGCCGCCGGCACGGTCAGCGCCACCCGGGACGGCTCTTTCCAGGCCCTTGGTTCCTACAAGAGCGAGAACGGCTCGCTGCTGCTCATGCAGGCATTCCTCTACGGGATCTCCGCCCTCGTGATCGGGGCGTTCCTGACGGTCTGGACGGTACAGCGCACGCGTGACATCGCCGTGCTGAAAGCCCTGGGAGGTTCTTCCGGGTATGTCCTGAGGGACGCCATGGTGCAGGCTGCGCTGGTGTTGTTGGCCGGTGCCGCTGCCGGCGGCGCAGCGGGAGTCGCCGGCGGTTTCCTCGCCTCCCGGGTCGCACCCTTCCTCGTCACCCCAATGACCACGCTCCTGCCGGTAGCGGGCATTGTCCTCCTCGGCCTTGGCGGGGCGGCTCTCGCTGTCCGCAGCGTCACGCGGGTCGATCCGCTCATCGCCCTTGGCGGCAACTAATGCCCGGCGCAGCCGCGGCACTATACATTCCCCGAGAGGAATACATCATGAACCCTGCCCTCAGCCTCGTCGACGTCACGCTGGAGTACCCGGACGGCGACGGAACGCTCAAGGCCCTCGACGGCGTCAGCCTCACGGTCCGGCCGGGGGAGTTCCTGGCCCTGGTGGGCCCGTCCGGCTCCGGCAAGTCCTCCCTCCTGGCCGTCGCCGCCACCCTCGTCAGGCCGACGGCCGGCCTCGTGCTGATTGACGGGAAGGATGCAGGCGCGCTGACCGACGCCGGTCGCACTGCGCTGCGCCGCGAGAAGATCGGGATCATCTTCCAGCAACCGAACCTCCTGCCGTCGCTGACCGCGGTGGAGCAGCTCGCGATTGGTGACCACCTCCGCGGGAAGCCGGCCTCGGCTGCAGTGGAGCGCGCACAGGGGTTGCTGGATCTCGTCGGCCTCGGGGGCGTCCTGTCGAAACGGCCGCACCAGCTCTCGGGCGGGCAGCGTCAGCGCGTCAACATTGCCCGCGCACTCATGGGCAGCCCCGCGCTGCTGCTCGTCGACGAGCCGACGGCGGCCCTGGACCACGAACGTGGCGAGGCCATCGTTTCACTGCTGCGGCAGGTCACCGACGAGTTCAATGTCGCAACGGTCATGGTTACCCACGAGACGGAGTTTGTCCGGCTGACGGACGCGCGGGCGATCATGCGGGACGGCCGGCTCTCGGCAGCGCAGCTGGTGGGCTCTTAGGGTTCGAAGCCCAGGTCCGGCACGGGCAGACCGAACATGTCTTTAAGGGCATGCCTCGCCGCATGGTAGCCGGGCATCCCGGTGACGCCGGGGCCCGGCGGCGTCGAGGACGAGCACAGGTAGACGCCCGACAGGGGCGTCCGCCACGGCACCGGACCGACGACCGGACGCCGTAGCAGGCCCGGGACGTCCATCACGCCGGCACTGAAGTCCCCGCCGACGTAGTTCTCGTTGTACGCCGCCAGCCCGGCCGCCGTCGTCACCTTGAACTCGACGATGATGTCCCTGAATCCGGGAGCGAAGCGTTCAAGCTGGGCGATGACGGCCTCGCCCATGTCCACGGCGGAACCGGCCGGAACATGGCAGTAGCTCCAGAGCACCTGCCGCCCGGCCGGAGCACGTCCGGGATCGAAGCGTGACGGCTGCGAGACCAGGACGAACGGCCGGGCGGGGTGCCGGCCCGCCGCCACCTGGTTTTCCGCCTCGGCCATCTCATGCCTCGTCCCGCCCACATGGACTGTCCCGGCGTCCGCCAGTCCGGGGGCCGCCCACGGTACGGGGCCGGAGAGGATGAAGTCGACTTTGCAGGCTGCGTTCCCGAACCGGAAGGATTCCAGCGCCTGGCGGTAGCGTGCCGGAAGGCGTCCCTCCGCGAGCCGCAGGAGCCCGGGAGGGGCAACGTCAAGCAGGGTGGCTCTCGCGGGGGGCAAATCGGCCAGGGATCCGATCCGGTTTCCGGTCTCGACGACGCCGCCATGGGCTTCGAGGTCCGCGATGAGGGCGCGCGCGATTGCGGCCGATCCGCCCTGCGGAATGGGCCAGCCCCCGGCATGGCCCAGCGCGCCCAGCATCAGACCGGCGGCTGCCGCAGCCAGGGCAGGCAGCCGTCCGACGGCGTGGGCTGCGGCGCCGGTGAGCAGGGCCGGGGCCAATTCCTCCCGGAACCGGGCACCCCACAGGGGCGAGCCTTGCTCCAGCGTCCTGAGGCCGAACACGCCGGCGGCCGCAGGGTCCCTCGGTACCCGAAGGAGCTGGTTCAGGGCCACGTCCGTGATGCCTTCCACGCGTCGGACCAGGGGCGCCATCAGGCGGCCATAGGCAGCGCCGTCCCGCCCCAGCCCGGCAACTGTCCGGTCGAGGGAACGGTAGGCCAGTGCTGCCCGGCCGCCGTCGAGGGGGGAGCCGTACGAGACCTCGGGCGCGCTGAGGATGATGCGTCGGGAGAGTTCGAACTCCCGGAAGAAGGGGGACGCGAGTGCCATCGGATGCACTGCAGAGCAGACGTCGTGGAAATGGCCCGGCTCCATCAGTTCGGCGGTGCGAAGGCCGCCTCCGGGCGTGGGGGCGGCCTCGTATACGTGCACGTTGAGCCCGGCCCGCGCCATCGTCACTGCTGCGGCCAGCCCGTTCGGGCCGGAGCCGACGACGGCGACGTCAGGCATCGGCCGTCACCTTCCGCCAGGGCAGCAGCGAAGCCGAGGGCCGCAGGGGATCCAGCCGCAACCAGTCCGGGGCACGGTCGAAGGGCCCCCCGTGGGGATCATCCATGTCATGGCGGCGGATGACGTCATAGCCGGGGTCCCAGATGTCCCAGGCCACACGGACCATCAGGTATGCGGTGGCGAGCATGTGGAAGGCCACGGCAAGGACGTAGTACGGCATGTCGATGTTGTGTTGGGCCGCGCCGCCGCTCGTCACCTGCCCCAGGTACATCCAGACGGCAGCCCAGTGCAGCCCTTCGACGGCCTGCCAGAGAAGGAAGTCGCGCCAGCGTGGACGGGCGAGGGCGATCAGGGGGATCAGCCATAGGACAAACTGCGGGGAGTACACCTTGTTGGTGAGGATGAACGCCGCGACGATCAGGAAGGCCAGCTGCGCGAGCCTGGGGCGCCGGGGTGCCGTGAGGGCGAGCACGCCAACCAGGATGCAGGCCAGCAGGAACACGTTCAATGCCGCGGAGTTGATGGCTTCAGCCTGCAGCGGTGTCCAGCCCAGACGCCCGGCCACCAGGTTGTAGGCGAACCACGGGGAGCTGTAGCCCGCAGGCCGTTCCTGGGTGAACTGGTAGAAGTACTTCCAGCCGTCCGGGTTCAGGGCGGCTACCGGAACGTTGACCGCCAGCCAGGCGGCTGCCGCCGCACCGGCGGTGACCAGGACCGCCCGGAAGCGGCCGGTCCGCAGGGACAGCAGCAGGATGGCGCCCAAGATCAGCAACGGGTAGAGCTTCATCGCCGTGCCGAGGCCGATGAAGATCCCGGCAAGGACCAGCTTGTTGCGGGAAAAGAAGAACATCCCGGCGGCCAGCAGGCCGACAGCCCACATGTCCCAATTGATGACGCCCGCCAGGACAATTCCGGGGGCGAGGGCCACCATGGCGGCGTCCCAGGGCCGCCGGCGCGTCATCCGTGCCGTAGCGAGGACCGTGACGATCCAGACTGCCGCGATCAGCGTGGCGTTGATATCGAAGTAGGCCAGGGCGCGCGGGCTGCTGGCGCCGGTGCCCGGGACCAGCAAGGCCGTGGCGCCGGCGATGAACCCCATAAGCACGGGATATTCAAAGAAGCTGCCGTGCGTGATGAAGGGGAAGGCGCCGTCGGCAAGTCCGCGGTTCCGGAACAGCTCCGGGAAGTCGGAGTAGCACGTGGCGTAGAACTGTCCGGGGGATTCCCAGCCGTTGATGCGGCAGTAATTCTTGACCAGGATCCCCGTCAACGCGGCCAGGACGGTGAGCAGGACCAGAACCCGTTCCACGGTGAAGAATCCCGGCGAGACAATGCCCGGTGCCGAGCGGTGGCCCATGGGACCGCCGATTAGTTCTGTGAAGTTCCGTAGTAGCAGGTCGCTGCGGCTCGGGATGACCAGTCGGGCCCGTTTGCGGTGCTCCGGCGGCTTTGTCTCCTGCATGCCCTTGAGCTTACCGGGGCCGCCGCTGCCGGTCGCGCTTCGGCCGGGCCCGGAAGGCCGATTCGCCGCCGGCGCTTAACTGCGGGAGCCCACGCGTCGCCGCGTGGGCTCCTTGCAGACCGGTTCCGATGTCAGTCATCAGATCCTCCTTCGCTGAGCACAGTCCAGCTGAGGCACGGTTCCGCGCGCTGATGGTGCGCGGCGGCGGAAGCCCGTCGCTCAGCGGAGCAGGCCGATCTGGCGCATTGCGGCGAAGACGTCCTCGCGTTTCTGGTCGAGCAGCGCTCCGTTGAAACGGGTAGCTTCCCTGCGCGCCGGCTTCCTCGAAAAGATCAGGACGTCGCGGAGCTTTTTCATCATGGTTGTTACCTCCCGTCGGTGGCTTGGCTTGGGCGGCAGCGGCAGCGCCTCTGTCCGGCCGGGGCTGGTGTTGGTGTTGGTGTTGGTGGCGATCGACACGATGGACCTTTCTTTGGGTGGTGTTGTGTCTTTAGCCGGGGCTGCACCTTAGTGCAGCACTGCTGCAATGAATAGAATTGGGCATGGCAAATAAAGCCCCATTCATCAGAATGAACAATGGCTTTTCGGGTACGGCAATTAGCGGCCACTAATGGCACAGTAACTGGTCCGTAAATGCCCGGCAGCGGGATATGTTTCGCCGGAGCGAGGAATGGCCCCTGGCCGCGGTAGCGCAATGAACCCCAACAAGAAGCTGGGTTCCGAACTAAGGGGTGCTGCGCAACCTCGACGGTCCGCTTGTCCGGGCTGCTGCATAGGGACCTTCCTCATGGGAGGTCCCGCCTGTCACCCGGGCTCCACCGGCTGGCGGTGACGCCTAGACGGGGAGCGGGTGAATCAGGAGGCAGTCATTCCGGGAACCAGGCGCGGTTCAGCGACAGTGGCCGGGGAAGAGGCAAAGGTGACTTTCCATCCGCTAGTCAAAGTATTCATTTTCCCAACCTCCTTTTCCGTCCTGCCGTGGCTCCGGCTGACTGGCCGGGCGACGCGCGCCATGTCCCCGGCAAGACGCTCTGGGGACAGAAATAAAACTACCCTACGAATACAGCAGCTGACTACTGAATTCATAAAGTTTTTTGGAAGTTCTTTCCTTGAATGTATTTACAGGCCCCAGCGGACGATCGCCGGCGTTTTCTTATCCCAACCCAGTGTGCAGACCTTGGCGGTACCCAGCACAAAGTGCCGGCCCTCGTGGGGATCGAGTCCGAGCCACCTGGCGGTCAGGATGCGGGAGAAATGTCCGTGCGCGACGATCAGCACGTTATCCAGGCCCGATTCCAGCACCCTGGCCACGATCTTGTCGGCCCGCGCGGCGACGTCGTCGAGCGCTTCACCGTTGGGGACGCCGTGCGTCCAGATCAGGTATTCGGGGTTGTCCTTGCGGATGAGGTCTGAGCTGATGCCCTCGTAGTCGCCGTAGTCCCATTCCACCGCCAGCGGCTCCAGCTGGGCATCGGGGTAGCCGGCGAGTTCGGCGGTCCGGCGTGCGCGGCGCAGGGGGGAGGTCAGCACGAGGTCAAAGTCGACAGTCTCGAGAACCTTGCGCGCCTCCACGGCCTGCTGCTCGCCCTCCACCGTGAGCGGCATGTCGGTGAGCCCGGTGTACTGCCCGCTCTTGGACCATTCGGTTTCACCATGCCGCAGGATCCACAGCTGCGGACGCGGGCCGTTGGAAGGTGCAATCACTTAAAGCTCCTCAGTGGTGGACAGTTCGACGGCGGCTGAAGACTCGGGCTGAGCTGCCCACCATTCTCGAATTTTAGCCTCCGCCACGGCGGGATCAAGCGGGCCGTGCTCCATTCGTTCTTCCAGCAGGAACTTGTAGGCGCGGCCCACGACGGGCCCGGGTTTGAGTCCAAGGAGTGCCATGATTTGCCCGCCGTCCAGGTCCGGGCGGACGGCTTCAAGGGATTCCCGCTCCCGCAGGGCCGCGATCCTGGCTTCCAGGTCGTCATAGGCGAAAGATAGACGGTCCGCCTTGCGCTGGTTCCGGGTGGTGACATCAGAGCGGGTGAGCCTGTGGAGCCGCTCCAGCAGGGGCCCGGCGTCAGTGACGTACCGGCGAACGGCGGAATCGCTCCAGCCCGCATCGCCGTAGCCGTAAAACCGCATATGCAGCTCCACGAGCCTGCCGACCGCCTTAATGGTGTCGTTATCGAAACGCAGTGTCTTCATCCGCTTGGCGGTCAGTTTGGACCCCACCATGTCGTGGTGGCGGAAGCTCACCGCGCCGCCGGGCTCGAAGCGTCGCGTAGCCGGCTTGCCGACGTCGTGCATGAGCGCCGCAAACCGCAGCACAAAATCAGGGCCGGGAACGTCGCCGTCCGCGCCTGTTTCCAGTGCCGCGGCCTGCTCCAGGACCTGGAGCGAATGCTGGTAGACATCCTTGTGCCGGTGGTGCTCATCGGATTCGAGGCGCAGGGCCGAGACCTCGGGCAGGACAAACTCCGCGAGCCCGGTGTCCACCAGCAAGTCCACACCGGCGCGGGGATGGGCGGCGCAGATGAGCTTGACCAGTTCGTCCCGCACGCGCTCGGCCGAAATGATGGTGATCCGTTCGGCCATCCGGGTCATGGCCTCGCGGACGTCCTCGCGCAGGCTCACGCCCAGCTGGGCCGCGAAACGGGCGGCGCGCATCATGCGCAACGGATCGTCGGAGAAGGACGTTTCCGGCGGTCCCGGAGTGGCGAGGACGGAGGCGTGCAGGTCCCGGACGCCGCCGAAGGGATCTACGAGGTCCAGCATCGGCAAGCGCAGGGCCATGGCGTTGATGGTGAAGTCCCGCCGCAGGAGGTCATCCGTCAGGGAATGCCCGAACGCCACCACGGGTTTGCGGGAGTCGGCATCGTAGGCGTCGGCCCGGTAGGTGGTGATCTCGATCTGGAATCCGCCCTTGCGCATCCCAATGGTGCCGAAGGCGCGCCCGATCTCCCAGTAGTTGTCCGCCCACTTCCTGATCAGCGCAACAGTCTGGTCCGGGGTCGCGTCCGTGGTGAAGTCCAGGTCGGGGGACACCCTTCCGAGGAATAGGTCGCGGACAGGTCCGCCAACGAGGGACAGTTCATGGCCGGCGTCGACGAACCGCTGCCCAAGCTCCAGAACCACCGGGTCCACCTGGAATTCAACGGTGTGGGTGTCAATCTTGTGATGTGCGTGCGCCATAGTTTCTTAAGCTTGTCAGAAAACCGCGCGAGCACCACACAGGATCCGTCGCATAATCCCGGCGTTGGCCCCGGACGGGACCGGGCAAGGACCGCGGCGGCGGCAAACCACTTTCCCGGCCGTCCACTTTCGAGCCATGTTTAGGTCATCAACAGCGGACAAGAGTAGTTAGAGTGGACTTCATGGCCCACCCCGTACCGAGCGCTCCCGGCAGGAGGACAAACGCACCATTGCCATCGGCAATCGGTGCCAATGTCGCGCCCGTCCAGCACACGGGACAGGCCTCCCTGCCCACCGTGGAGGAAATCTCTGCCGGCGGCGTCGTGGTGGACACGTCCGACGCCGAACTGAGGGTTGCGATTATCGCCCGGCTCAACCGCGGAGGACGCCTCGAATGGTGCCTGCCGAAGGGACATCCGGAAGGCAAGGAAAGCAACGAGGAAGCCGCCGTGCGCGAAATCGCGGAGGAAACGGGCATCGAAGGCAAGATCCTCGCGCCGCTCGGAAGCATTGACTACTGGTTCACTGTCAGCGGACACCGGGTCCACAAGACCGTCCATCACTATCTGTTGCAGGCTACTGGCGGGGAACTCACCATCGAGAACGATCCCGACAAAGAAGCTGTCGACGTTGCCTGGGTCCCCATCCACGAACTGGCCCGCAAGCTCTCCTTCCCGAACGAGCGCCGGATTGCCGATCTCGCCAAGGAAGTCCTCCCGGAAGACCGCTGAGGGAATCCGGGGCACGCGGGCCGCCGCTTCCGGCCACGGGTGACGCGCAAAGGCACGCCCGGGTGAGACGATGAAGACAATGTCATCCGCCAAACCCACCCCCTCACGCCCCGGTCCCGCCGATTCCCAGGCCGCCCACCCCGGCGAAGCACGCTCCAGCGCCATCATGGCCGCCGGAACCCTGGTTTCGCGTTTCCTGGGGTTCGGCAAGACCTGGATGCTGGGAGCCGCGCTTGGCCTCGGCTCCACCGTCAACGACACGTTCATCAACGCCAACAACCTGCCGAACCTGATCTTCTTGCTGGTCGCGGGCGGTGTCTTCAACGCGGTTTTGGTCCCGCAGATCATCAAGGCCAGCCGGGCGCCTGACAGGGGAGCTGACTACATCAGCAGGCTCCTGACGCTCGCCGTCGTGGTGCTGCTGACGTTGACCCTGCTGGTGACGCTGCTGGCACCGTCCGTCATCGAGCTGACGACGCAGGGCTATTCGCCCCAGCAGAAATCGCTGGCCGTGTCTTTCGCATTCTGGTGCCTTCCGCAGATTTTCTTCTACGGCCTGTATGCCCTGCTGACCCAGGTACTGAACGCCAATGGCGCATTCGGACCGGCAATGTGGGCTCCGATCCTGAACAACATCGTGGCGATCGCCGGACTAGGCATGTTCATCGGGATCATGGGCGCCAACGTCGCCAACCCGCACACACTCGACAACTGGGGATCCTTCCAGACGATTTTGGTGGCCGGGTTCTCCACGATCGGCGTGATCGCCCAGACTGCCATCCTGCTGGTCCCGGTGTTCCGGCTCAGGCTCGGCCTCCGGCCCCGCTTCGGATGGAGGGGCGTCGGGCTGGGCCAAGCCGCAAGACTGAGCGTCTGGACCCTGGCTACCGCCGCCGTCGGGCAGCTTGCATTCCTGTATGTCATGCGCATTGCCACGATCCCCGGTGCCGAGCGGCTGCGCCTGGAACACGCCGGTGACCCCGCCGCGGCCACCCTGCCAGGAAACGCCGTGCTGGAAGTGGCCAGCCAGCTCTATCTGCTGCCGCATTCCATCATTGCGCTGTCCCTGGCCACCGTGCTCTTCAACCGGATGACCCGCGCCTCGCAGGATGGAAACCGGGCCGAGCTGCGGAACGCACTGTCCCACGGCCTGCGGACCATGGCCGTCGCCACGGTATTCGGGGCGCTGGCGCTGTTTGCCCTCGCCGGCCCGCTGGGCATGTTCTTCTCCGGCGGGAAGCCGCAGGACGGCGTCATGCTGGCCCAGACGCTGACCATCCTGGCACTCAGCACGCCCTTCATGAGCGCCAACTTCATGATGTCCCGGGTCTTCTACGCCAACGAAGACGCACGCACGCCGTTCTTCATCCAGCTGGTCCTCGCCCTGGTCAACGTCGTGTCCGCTTTCTCCATCCAGTTCCTGCCGTTTGACCAGATCATCTTCGCCATCGCCATCCTCTACACCGGCGGCAACATCCTCTCCGTCATCGTCAGCGCGTTATTCCTGCGCCGGCTCCTCGGACACCTGGACGGGCCGCGGATCGCCAACTCCTATATCCGCATGGGCTATGCGGCACTCGGCTCCGCAATCGCCGGCGCGCTGGGCCTGTGGCTGCTGGGCAGCTACAGCCCGGACGGGTTCGCCTGGAGCAGCCGCATTGCAGCGCTGGCGACGATCGCCGTCGTCGGACCAGTGATGCTGGCCGTCTACCTCGTCCTGCTCAAGGTCTTCCAGGTCACCGAACTCCGGGATCTGCTGCAGCCGCTGCTGGGCCGGCTCCGGCGGGGACCGTCCCCGGAACCCGGCGGCCAGGCCCGCACCGAACCCGGCAAGGACGGCGCCACCCCTGCACGGACGGCCCCCGAACGGGCCACAGTCTCCGTCGATACGGGCCTGATTCCGAGGATCTCCGGTGAATTCGATGCGGCATCCTTCCGCGCCGGGCCTGACATCAGGGACGAAGACGCAGCTTCCTTCGGCCGGCCCGCGGGACCGGAGGGCGGCTATCTCCCCGCGGAAGACCTTCCCAGCACCGCGCAAGGGGGCTTGGGCCGGGGCGACGTTCCGCTCCCGGGGCGCAGGACCTATCAGGGCCCGGTGGGTCACAATCCATATTTTCCGTTTGGACGGAAGAAGAAAAAATGATCTTCGACCGCTTTCGAACAGCCGGGCCTCCACGGCGCGGACAGCGCATCGGCTAGGATCGAAGACTAACAAGGAGAGTTGCAGGCCAGCGGCCAACCGGCTTAACGGGGGGCTGATCGTCACTCATAAGGTGACCAGCGTCGGTAATTGCCGGACAGCTTAGGAGGAGCCCGTGTCCCACCCGATCGATGTCGGATCAGTACTCGGTGGCCGTTACAAGGTCACTGCTACAGTGCTGACCTCGCATGACCAGGATCTGGTGCTGGACGGGATGGACCAGGTCTTGAACCGTCCCGTGAGCATCCTTGTCGCGGGACCGGGCAACGCTGATCAAGTGGCGCAAAGTGCGCGCGAGGTGGCCACAGGCGAGCGGCCCGGCAGCGTCCAGATCCTGGATCTTGGCGTCAGCGAATCCACTACATACCTGATCACCAACCACACTTCAGCGGCTGACCTACTGGATCTGGTGGTGTCATCCAACCCTCCTTACGTTGAACCCTTCTTCACTGACACGCTCGGCAGCGAAATCTTCGGGCAGGCCCGGTCCAACGAACCCGAAACCTACGACGGGCTATACGACGACGAGGAAGTCGACGCCGGGTACATCGACTACGGTCAGGGCCAGCCGGCCGCAGCCCAGCAGCCGGGTTCCCCTGCTGCATCTCCGGTAAGCCGCCCGGCAAATGCACCGTCGCGGCCGACGGCGTCGCCCTCCCCCGGTGCAGGCGCAGCTGCGGCTGCAGCAGGACTTGCCGGCGGCGCCGCGGCGGCCAGCGCAGCAAAGTCCCCCCAGACCGCGCCGCAGGAAGCGGCACCGCACTCGACGGCGCCCCAACCTGTCCAGAACGCTGCTGCCCGCAGGCCGGCCGAGCCGACCGCCGCCCAGCCGGTGGCCGCCGCCGAGTCACCCAAAGTGTCTCTGTGGTCCGACGACGACTACACTGGCGGCGACCAGCGCACGGCCGTTCAGCCCACGCGGGATAAGCCCGGCGCCGGCGTCGGTCAGGGTCGCGCAAGTGCCTCCGCCGGCATGGCCGCAGGAGGCTTGGGGGCGGCAGACCGTGCTCCCGGCAACTTCCCGGCGTCTGCCAGGGACACTGCCGAGGACGACGAATATTACGGCGACGAGGACGACGAGCCCCGTCGCGAACCGCGGTCCATGCGCTGGCTCGTCGGCGGGCTTCTCGCCGCTGTCCTCGTTGTAGGGCTGATCTTTGCTGTAACCAACCTCGGAAGCCTCTTCAAAAGCAGCCCGCAGCCCAATGCTGTGGCAACATCCTCGTCCAGCGCACCCGAGCCGTCGGCGGCGTCCGGTGCGCCTTCAGCAAGCGCCAGCAACGCACCTGTAGCGGGCCCTCCTGCCATCGAGGGAGTAACCCGGCTTGGCAACTTCGATTTTGCCGCCACCTACGACGGTGATCTGGTCAAGACCTTCGACGGAAACGGTGCCAGCTTCTGGTCGGACATGGAGTTCGCCACAGACAACTGGGGCGGTCTCGCCACGGAAGTGCCTTTGGTGGTCAAGCTAAAGGGTCCCTCCAAGATCTCCTCCGTCACGCTGAGCCAGCTTGGGGCGTCCGGCGGCAGCATCAGCGTCTTCACCAACGACAGCCCGTCCCTGGATGGGGCCAAGCAGGTCGGCAGCAACAGCTTCACCTCCCCGGACCTGACGATGCCACTGCAGGAGCCTGTTACGGCGCAGTACGTAATTGTGTCCATCAAGTCACTTCCGAAGCTGGCCGCCCCGAAGACCCGCTACGGTTATGGGCTCCGCCTGGCCGAGATCAAGGTGCAGTAGGGCTGCGCATCTGAGACACGGCGGCCATCTGTCTTCGCGGGTTAGCCGGTAGCCTAGGTGATGGTGTCCTTTTGTGATGCCCGGCTGGGCCGGAATATTCAGCACCATGTAGTAGTTGTGCCATGTGGCCGGCCACCCAGGCGGGCGCATCGACAAAGGAAGAGGTTCACCGTTCAGTGAGCAACGCAGAAAACACCGCGTCCGAAGTACGTGATGTCATCATCGTCGGCTCCGGCCCTGCGGGTTACACCGCCGCGGTGTACACGGCGCGAGCCAACCTCAAGCCCCTGATGCTCGCAGGATCGGTTACCGCCGGCGGCGAACTGATGAACACGACAGACGTCGAGAACTACCCGGGATTTCCCGAAGGCATCATGGGCCCGGACCTGATGGAGAACTTCGAGAAGCAGGCTGCCCGTTTCGGAACTGAAATCCAGTTTGAGGACGTTACCGAACTGGACCTCGACGGTGACATCAAAACCGTGACCATAGGAACAGGGGAGACCTTCCAAGCCCGCGCCATCATCCTGTCCACGGGTTCGGCGTACCGTGAGCTTGGCCTGCCGAACGAAAAGCGGCTCTCCGGCCACGGTGTGAGCTGGTGTGCAACCTGCGATGGTTTCTTTTTCAAGGACCAGGACATCGCCGTGATCGGCGGCGGTGACTCGGCCATGGAAGAGGCCCTGTTCCTCACAAAGTTCGCCAAGTCCGTCACCGTGGTGCACCGCCGCGACACGCTCCGGGCCTCCAAAATCATGGCAGACCGCGCACTGGCGCACGAGAAGATCAGCTTCGTGTGGAACACCGGCGTCGAGGACGTCCTTGGCGGGGACAAAGTTACGGGCCTTCGCCTGAAGCACCTCGTGGACGGTACAGAAACCGAACTGGCTGTCACCGGCGTGTTCGTAGCGATCGGCAACGATCCCCGCACCGATCTCGTCAAGGACAAGCTGGAGCTGACCCCGGAGGGAACTATCGCCGTCGACGGCCGAACCTCGAAGACCAGCGTCAGGGGCGTGTTCGCCGCGGGTGACGTCATCGACCCTACCTACCGACAGGCAATCACCGCCTCGGGTTCCGGTTGTGTAGCCGCCCTCGACGTCGAGCACTACCTCGCAGACTTCCACGCCTAAACGGCGCGCAGGAACCAACCGGAGAGAGAGCAAGGTTATGAGCAACGCAAAAGACGTAACAGACGCAAGCTTCAGCACCGACGTACTGGCCGCCGACAAGCCGGTCATCGTGGACTTCTGGGCCGAATGGTGTGGTCCCTGCCGAAAGCTTGGCCCCATTCTCGACGAGATTTCGGTCGAGTACAGTGACAAGGTCAACGTGGTCAAGGTCAACGTGGACGACAACCCGGGCATTGCTGCGGAATACGGCATCACGTCCATCCCCGCCGTCTACCTGTTCCAGGGCGGCGAAGTGAAGGGCACTGTAATCGGCGCCCGGCCCAAGCAGTTCTTCGAAAAGGAATTCGCGGACGTTTTGTCTTAGTCCACGCTCACGTGCATGCCGCTGGGCCTGCGTGTGTCGGTGGCCCCCGCTTCTTGGATGCGGGGGCCGCTTTCGTTTGGCAGCTTCGTTGCCCTCGGCTCGGCTCGGGTACGGCGGCAGTCTGCCCGACAGATCATCGAGCCGGAGTCGAAGTCGTCGTATTCCCCTGATAACGGTTTAGTTACTCCTGCATTGTGTGGCAGCGGTCCCGACGCGAGATGCGCCCCTTCGCTGTGCCAGGCCTGGCCCATTGACGGAGAAGAACCTCAGCGTGCCTCGCTGGCGGTGGTCCGGCGCTTCGGCTGAGTGCCGAATCTGGTCCTTCCTGTTTCACGTGAAACATCGGCTGTCACGGGCTCCAGAACATGGTTGTAAGGGTCCGCGCCTCTCGTCGGGGTAATCATTGACACGGAACACAACGGCGGGCATCCGCATCGCGGCGGACCCGTTTCTGCTTTGTGCAAGTTGGAACCGCAGCCTTCGGCGCTGCTGACGCCTAGGGGGATTTCGTCCGGGACGCAGCGGCTTTCCAGCGAGAGGTAGGGGGCCGTTCCGGCTGGACCGTTCACAAGTCGGCAGACGAGCCGACGGGATATTTCGACCGCCCGACCGGGCACCTTCCAGCCGGCCCATGTGGGCGCATATCTTGCGGGAAGGCCCGTGCTGGCTCGACGAAGCAACCGCGGGCGGCGGCGGGGGACCGATACCCACTGCTGATTGTCAGGGCTCGTGAATGTTTCACATGAAACGCGATGCTCCCCGTCCGTCAGGACATGCGTTGATCCGGTGTCATATGCCGCAGGAGCCTCATCAGCTCTAGCGGGATAATGCGGGCAAGCTGCCCGAACCTCTGCGGACTGTGCTGGGGAAGCAGATGGCCAAAGCTAATGGTTGGTGTCTAGTGAATGTTTCACGTGAAACACTATGCTCCAAGGCGGTATGTCTGGTCCGCGGACCCGGCACCCGAGGGAGCCTGACCAGGATGTTCTCCCCGGACCCGCGCCGCCAGCCATGCGCCTGTGCAGGCTAACCGACGTTCACGTGGCGCATTGCGAGCGAGCATCTTCACGGATTCTCGTGCCCCTCGATTCTTGTCCGTTGGTGCACTTCGGAGAGACCCTCTGTGCCGTGGTACTGCGTTTGGGCGAACAATTGATACGCGACTATTAGATAGCCTGTCCGCGTGCACCAGGCCGCCCCGACGCCGGCCCCCGCAAACACCCTCAGTGGGCCGCTTCCAGCCAAGCGGCCAGAGCGGCCGAGCGGTACGGCACACGCGTCAGTCTCTCCGAAGTGGGCGGCGCTCAGCCCACCAAAGGCACCGCCCCGCCATGCCTGCGACGTGACAAGCATTGGTGCTGAGGCTAAGCGCCTCCGGTGGTTCGCCGCTGCATGAGCCGTGCATCGCTGTTTCACGTGAAACAGTGCGGACTCGCTGGGGTTCATCCGGGCTGCAGGAGAGCTTTCCGATGGCGACCCGGGAGGGCGTGCGCGCCCGCCCGGGGGATGCGGTGCCCCCAAAACATGAATACGCACGGCATCGGCCTCTCTAAATGCTGCCGCGGGACTCGCGATCCTTGGCTCGTACAGTCCGGGCCTGCCATGATTCCTCAACCCACAGACAACTCGGACCACCGGCCACCCCCTGGCGACGTCAGATTGGCCGGCGCCGTTCTTGATGGGAATCTCACCGGCACTCATTACCGCATCACCGTTTCATCTCATCGGTGACAACCTACCGACCCGAAAATGAGCACTCCGGGGGGCGTCACGAGGGCGGCCGAGAAGGCAGGGGAGACCTGGATGACGGCCGTGTCCCGCCACAACGCAACCCGCTGAACAGCCCAGCCCCGCCGCGAGGGAACGGTCCCGGGATGTCACGGACGTCCCGACGTGAACCCCGGCAGCTTGGGCCATTCGTACGGGCGAAGGGTCCTCTGACTGACGCATCAGGGCGCGCGGGGGCCGACTGGCACATGTCGGATCCGTGGCCGGAGACCCGCTGCAGCGGCCGGCGCCGATGCGCGTTGCGTCCGGACCCATGCTTCCTGCGCGACTCGAGGGCGTACATTGCCCTCGGGTGCTCGACGGCCCTGGACCAGGCAGTTCCCCTGCTGCGGCTTTCGAATCAGGGATGATAACTGTAGGACACCGAGTTGGCTCTGCGCCGCCGCACAATCCGGTCAATCTCCGGCACCTCCAGTGATGGGTCTCGACGAGGGATCGAACCGAGACACCATGTTTTCCACCTCTCCGTCCTCGGACCTCCACGCAGAAGGCTGGATAGAAATGCCGACCGCAGGACCGCTATGCGTGCAGTCCGCGCCCTCAGCAATCAACCCGACAGACCTCAGGTGACTCGGGGCCAGGGCGTCAGCTGGCCCGGTTTCCTTCCAGGCGCCGCAGCCTTCGACGGTGGTTGGTCCGCGTCTTGCTTTCCCGCGCCGGAACCCCTGTTCCTTCCAGCTCCGTGGGACCGTCGTGGAGCGCGCTCGAAGCTCCAGCACGCCTCGTTTAAACCCCGCAAAGGATCCCCGGCTACGCCGCTGCCGATGCGTTTTCCACAGAACTTATTCACATCGTTATCCACAGGGTCTGAGACATTGTTCACAGCTGTGGTCACCGCGGCGGGCCCCGCCCATTCATCCGCTTAGAGCTCACCCCGGCCGGCCTGCCGGAGTCCGGGCAGTCAGGGTCTCCCGCGGATAGCTGACGGGGAGCTGCCGCGTGCACGGGAAAGAGCGCACAATTGCGTCCTGATGTCGCAGAAATTAACCGGAGTACGTGGATTTTCTTGGCGCGCGCCAGAGCGAGCGAAGCGGCTTCAAGCCGTGCAGGTGCATGTTTCACGTGAAACGTCCCAGGCCCTCCTGCTGACTGCGTGCGGTGAAGCCGAAGACGGCAATGTCCCGAGAGACCGCCTCCGTCGAACGTCGAAAGGGCTGCGCCTGGTAATCCACAAAGTTATCCACAGCGATATCCACTGTCGTATCCACCGCGTGATCGGGGTGTGGACTTGAGAGACGACCGTGCGAGGAACTGGCCGTGTGGGTCGGTCCCGTCTCCGATGATGCCTGCGGCGATAGACCGCCGTCGCCTCAGACAGGTGCCGGGCGTGGAACGGTCGTGTCGTGGACCTGTCACCCGCGATGTGTCGACCTCCACCGGCCGCCGACATGGCATCGCAGCAGGCTGCATAGCTGCAATCTGGCTTCCTGCCGGCTGGCTTCGGGGGAGCGTCGCGCGGAGTCATGGTGTGCTTCCGATGCGCCGCCTGAACACGAAGATCCGCCGGCCGGGCACTTGATGGCAAGGCCGCTCCCAGACCAGGTCGTACGGACGGAGGACGAACCTCATCCCCCCATCCATACGGACTCACACGGCACGCACATTTTGTCCTCAGGGGGTAGTGCCCATTAGCGTGGTGTAACGGCCCGGCCCCGGGCGTGTTGTTCCCGAACGTGAGGCGGCCATCGCGTGATTCTTGGAAAGACCGACCAAAGTCTTCTCTCAAGGAGTTACCACGCGATGACCGCACCCCATATTATCGACCC
>NZ_JBFTKM010000023.1:0-44821 GCF_056395945.1 Arthrobacter sp. 05T442
AATATCAGTCTGACACTGCCAGTCGAAAACGACTCGCCACCACTCAAAACGCCACAACCGGCCTGGCACACGATGAGCGGCCCCCGGGAACAAAACCCAGGAGCCGCTCATCCATGGCTATTGACAACCGGATCTACATATCAGTTGACAGCTCCGGTGTACTTCTCGCCCGGACCCTTGCCCGGAGCATCGGGGATGGTGGATTCCTCGCGGAAGGCCAACTGCAGGGAACGCAGCCCGTCGCGCAACGGCCCGGCGTGCTGCGAGCCGATTTCGGGGGCCGCTGCGGTGACCAGGCCGGCCAGGGCGGTGATCAGTTTGCGGGCCTCATCGAGGTCCTTGAGCTCCTCCGCGTTGTCCTCGGCGGCGAGGCCGAGCTTGACGGCGGCGGCGCTCATCAGGTGCACGGCGGCCGTGGTGATGACTTCGATCGCGGGGACCTCGGAGATGTCGCGGATCTCCTGTGAGACGTCGGCCTGGGCGGCCACGGGCTCGAAAACGTGTGAATTACTCTCTGAAGTGCTCATGCTGGTAAGCTTGTCACAGACCGACTGAATGTCGTTATTTTACTGCGGGGAAGCCTTTCGGCTCCGAAGTGCACGTCCGATGGACTTGTCACGTAGGTGCGCCCGAGGGGATTCTTTCTGTAAGATGGGATTTCAGTTTGCAAGCGGAGTTCTCTCCCACCCGCGTCAGCCGCGAGTCTTCCTTCGGGAAGCAAGGTTGCCGGGTACCTGGTCGGGTATTTCCCTCGGACGTCAGTTCGGCGGGGATACATGCCGCCTCCTTGAGGCAGGCAGCTCCGATCTTCGAGGCCTTCGATTGCTCCGGCAATTGGGGGCCTTCTCTTTTTGCCGGTGGAATACCCCTCACGAACACAGGAGCTTTAACATTAGCGAGCCAAGAATCAATGAGCGTATCCGCGTCCCCGAGGTGCGGCTGGTCGGCCCTGCAGGCGAGCAAGTAGGCGTTGTCCGTATTGAGGATGCCCTGCGTTTGGCTGCCGAGTCCGATCTTGATCTCGTTGAAGTTGCACCGCAGGCCAAGCCTCCGGTGTGCAAGCTGATGGACTTCGGCAAGTACAAGTACGAAGCCGCCGTCAAGGCACGCGAGGCCCGGAAGAACCAGACCAACACGGTCCTGAAGGAAATCCGCTTCCGCCTGAAGATCGACACCCACGACTAC
Organism: Arthrobacter sp. 05T442; assembly: GCF_056395945.1. Lineage (NCBI taxonomy): Bacteria > Bacillati > Actinomycetota > Actinomycetes > Micrococcales > Micrococcaceae > Arthrobacter > Arthrobacter sp. 05T442. The sequence goes on from NZ_JBFTKM010000023.1 coordinate 1,186, forward strand.
GAAACCAAGCGCGGCCACGCGCTCCGGTTCCTCGGTGCCGGGGACAAGGTCAAAGCCATGATCCAGTTCCGCGGCCGTGAGCAGCAGCGCCCCGAGATGGGTATCCGCCTGCTCCAGCGTTTCGCGGATGACGTCGCCGAAGTCGGCGTCGTAGAGTCCAGCCCGCGGATCGATGGCCGCAACATGGTCATGGTGGTGGGTCCCCTGAAGAACAAGGCCGAAGCCAAGGCTGAGGCCCGCCGCGCAACGCAGCGCGCGGAAGCCAAAGCAGAGAACGAAGCCAAGGCTTCCGGCCGCGTTGACACCTCCGGCCCCGAAGCGCCCCTGACGCAGTCGCTGGCCGATCTTCTTCCGGAAGGCTACGAGGTCCGGACTGCGGCACCTGAGGCAACGGTGACCGAGGCCGAGACACCGGCAGCGGAAGCCCCCGCAGCGGAAGCCTCCGCGGTCGACGAGGCCCCGGCCAAGTCCGCCCCGGTGGAAGAAGCTGTCGTCTCGGAGGCCCCCAAGGCCGAGACGGCCGCCGAGACCAAGGTCGAGGCAGCTCCGGCAGAAAAGGCTCCCGTCCAGGAAGCGCCCAAGGAAGCGCCCAAGGCCGCCAAGGCTGCTCCGAAGCGCGAAGCTCCGAAGGCCGCCGCCAAGCCGGTCGTTGCCAAGGCGCCTGCGGCGCCGAAGGCTGCAGCCGGGAAGGCTCCAGAGGCTGCCCGGGCCCCCGAGGCTGAAAAGGCTGCTCCGGCAGCGGCGCCGAAGCCGGTTGCCGCTCCGAAGCCGGTACCGCGTCCGTCGGCGCCGAAACCTGCGGCACGGCCGGCCGCACCGAAGGCAGCCACCAAGCCGGGCAGCAAGAAGACCAACTAGTTCACGGCTGCCGGACAGCAATGTCCGGCAGCAAGCAACCAGCATGCCGCCCGCAGGGGCGGCTGCACGAAAGAACTGCAGACCTCGTCTGCGGATACGTAAGGAGATCGGTTCCCATGCCGAAGATGAAGACCCACAGCGGTGCTAAGAAGCGCTTCAAGCTGACCGGCAGCGGCAAGCTGCGCCGCCAGCAGGCCAACCGCCGTCACTACCTCGAGCACAAGTCCTCCAGGCTGACCCGCCGCCTCGCCGGCGACAAGATCGTCTTCAAGGGCGACGCAAAGGTCATCCGGAAGATGCTCGGCATCTAATTTCCAAGTTCTCTGACTGATTGCCACCTGGCACCAGTCAACTACCACAATGGCTTCTCAGGCCCGCCGGGATTTCCGGCAGTAGACGCTTGGGATCAGATTTTGAAGGAGTACGCACGTGGCACGTGTGAAGAGGGCGGTCAACGCCCACAAGAAGCGCCGGGTTATCCTTGAGCGCGCAAAGGGCTACCGTGGACAGCGTTCACGCCTGTACCGCAAGGCCAAAGAGCAGCTGCTGCACTCGTTTGTGTACAGCTATGGCGACCGCAAGAAGAAGAAGGGCGACTTCCGCCGCCTGTGGATCCAGCGCATCAACGCTGCATCCCGCGCCAACGGCCTGACCTACAACCGCCTGATCCAGGGCCTGAAGGCCGCTGAGGTCGAGGTTGACCGCCGCATGCTGGCCGAGCTCGCCGTTTCCGACGCCAACGCCTTCGCCGCGCTGGTCAAGGTCGCCAAGGACTCGCTGCCCGCCGACACGTCCGCCCCGGCCGTCCAGGCTGAGGCTGCACCGGCTCCGAAGGCCGCCAAGAAGGCTCCCGCGAAGAAGCCTGCTGCCAAGAAGGCTGACGCCGAGGCCGCAAAGTAGTTCCTACCGCCGTCGAAAGACAGCGTCGTTCAAGGACCGGCTGGAAAGCTACTAAGGTTCTTATATGAACGAAACCGGGCGCCCGCAAGACTTTCCACTTTCCAACCCCCGAGCTGATCGGGTGAGGAAGGTGGCACAGCTTGCCGGGCGTCCGGCCCGTTTAAAGCGCAGCGAGTTCCTGGCGGAGGGCCCGCAGGCTGTCAGGGAGGCCCTGGTCCTGCACCAGAAAAGGATTGCCGCGGGGGAGCCCGGCCTCGTCTATGAGGTTTACGCGAGCGAGGCCTGCCTCGACCGGCACCCGGACCTGGAAACACTCGCAGAGGGCACCACTGCATACCTCGCCACCGAGGAAGTGCTGGCCGCGATGGCGGACACCGTGACCCCGCAGGGCATTCTTGCGGTCTGCGGTTTCCTGGACGTCAGCCTTGAGCAGGTGCTCGACGCCCGCCCCCGGCTGGTCGCCGTCCTGTGCCAGGTCCGCGACCCAGGCAATGCCGGCACCGTGCTTCGGGCCGCGGACGCGGCCGGCGCGGACGCGGTCATCCTGACCGGTTCGAGCGTGGACATCTACAACCCCAAGGCCGTGCGGTCGACGGCGGGATCCCTCTTCCACCTTCCGATCGTCCTGGGTGCCGACGTGGCGGAGCTGGCGGCCCGCTGCAGGGAACGCGGCATCGGCGTCCTCGCGGCGGACGGCCAAGGCCAGCTGAACCTGGACCGGCTCCAGGACGAGAATACCGCACGGCGCCTGGGGGCCTCCGGCGCCGAGTCTGTCTATGCCCTGGAAAACCCGACAGCATGGCTTTTCGGCAACGAAGCCCAGGGCCTGTCCGAGGACGAACTCGCGCTGGCCGACCACCGGGTGGCCGTGCCGGTCTACGGAGGAGCGGAGAGCCTCAACCTGGGAACCGCGGCAACTGTCTGCCTCTACGCGAGCGCCCGATCGCAGCAGGGCACCGGCCCCCGGCAGGACTAGACGGGGCACAACGTCGGCGGGGCCCACCTTTCGGTGGGCCCCGCCGTCGTTGTCACCTCCGCGGCACTCGTGCTGCGCGGTCTGTGGCCGGTGCAATTACGTAGTCTTGTTGCGTCCTGTGATGGCGCCGTAGATGCCGGCAACAACCAGGCCGCCCACAATGGCGAGTAGCCAGGAACCGAGATTCCAGAATTCCATCTTGCCGCCGCCGAACAGAAGGTCGCCGATCCAGCCGCCGACAATGGCGCCGACAACGCCGAGCACCAGGCTGGTGACCCAACCCCCGCCGACCCTGCCCGGCATGACTGCCTTAACGATTGCACCTACTATGAGTCCGAGAATGATCCAGCCTATGAAGCCCATGTCTCCTCCTACATATTCGTCGGTATCCAAATTGTGAATCCCGATTATGGCTTCAAGCTAACATAGGCGGCTTTACTTGTCAGCAGGATCATACCCAATCGTTACGTGACGCCGCAGGCCCCCGCCGCGGTGCGGCGGCGGTCCGGAAACGGGTACGGTATTCCTTGCGGATAAAGGCAACTTCCGGCGTCCGCAACCATCCCGGAAGAATCCCAAAGGAGAAGCGCACGTGGCTGCAAATGGCGGAACCAAGGCGATTGTCGCGGCGCTGGCCGCCAATCTGAGCATTGCCGTCCTGAAGTTCGTCGCCTTTGTCCTGACCCTGTCTTCATCCATGCTGGCGGAGGCCATCCACTCGCTCGCGGATTCAGGCAACCAGCTGCTCCTGCTCATCGGCGGCAAGCGGGCACAGAAGGAAGCAAGCGCCGAACATCCCTTCGGCTACGGACGCGAACGCTACATCTACGCCTTCATCGTCTCCATTGTGCTCTTCAGCGTCGGCGGCCTCTTTGCCCTGTACGAAGCGTGGGGGAAGATCCAGCACCCGCATGCCATCGAAGGGGACTTCTGGTGGGTGCCGCTGGCCGTGCTCCTCGGCGCGATCGTTGCCGAGTCCTTCTCCTTCAAGACGGCGATCGCCGAATCCAACCACATCCGCGGGACACAGAGCTGGATCAAGTTCATTAGGAACGCCAAACAGCCGGAGCTTCCGGTCATTCTGCTGGAGGACTTCGGCGCCCTAGTGGGCCTCGTGTTCGCGCTCCTCGGCGTCGGGCTGACGCTCATCACCGGAAACGGCATCTGGGACGCCCTGGGTACCGGCATGATCGGCCTGCTGCTAGTGGCCATCGCCGTCGTGCTCGCGGTGGAAACGAAGTCCCTGCTGTTGGGCGAGTCGGCGACCAGGGCCGACGTCGCGAAGATCCGGACGGCCGTCGAAGCCGGAGGAACCAGGATCATCCATCTCAAGACCATGCACCTGGGCCCCGAAGAGCTGCTCGTGGCGGCCAAGATCAGTATCGGCCGGACCGACTCCGGCCAGGACATCGCCAAGGCGATTGACGACGCCGAGATCCGGATCCGCGAAGCGGTTCCGATCGCGCGGGTCATCTACCTCGAACCCGACGTGGAGCGCGTCAGCGCTCCCTGAACCGGTCTCCGGACCCGCTCTCCCGAACCGCTGTCTCCGGGCCCGCGGCCGTCACACCCGGGCCACCGTGGCGGTGCGGCTACGGTGCCAGCGGCCGTTTGCGTTCCACCGCACCGCTGATGACCGCCACGCCGAGTCCCAGGATGGCCAGGACGGCGCCCACGAGGGCCGGGGCGACGTAACCCCAGCCCCACGCGATCACAAGACCGCCGAGGAAGGCGCCCAGTGCGTTGGCCACGTTGAGGGCCGAGTGGTTCAGCGAGGACGCCAGCGACGGCGCGTCGGGGGAGGCGTCCAGCAGGCGCGTCTGCAGTGCCGGCACCAGCATGGAGCCGGCGCCGCCGACCACGAAGACCATGACATAGGCCGACCAGGGCCAGTGCACGGCCACGGCGTAGACCACGAGGGCCACAGCGATGCCGGGCAGGACCCAGTAAATCGTGCCCATGACGGACTTGTCGGCGATCCGTCCGCCGACGATATTGCCGGCCACCATGCCGAGGCCGTAGAGCGCCACCACCAGCGGCAGCCACGGACCGGGGATGCCGGCCACGTCGGTCATAGTGTGCGCGATGTAGGTGTACGTCGCGAAGAAACCGCCGAAGCCCACGATGCCGATCAGGATGGCAAGCCAGACCTGCAGCCGTTTGAGCGCCCCCAGTTCGCGGCGGACGCTGGCATCAGCGTGCGGTTTCTGGAACGGGACGAACTTCCAGAGCATGGCAAGCGTGATGAGGCCGATCAGGCCGACCAGCAGGAACAGGAGCCGCCAGCCGTAGCTCTGGCCAAGCCAGGTGGCAAAGGGAACGCCGATGACGTTGGAGACCGTCAGGCCGGCCATGACCATCGAGATGGCCCAGCCGCGTTTCGTGGGCGCCACGAGGGAAGCCGCGATGACGGCGGCGACGCCGAAAAAGGCGCCGTGCGGCAGCCCGGCCGCGAACCGGGAGACCAGCATGCTGCCGTAGTCCGGGGCGATGAAGGAGGAAAGGTTCGCAATGCTGAAAAAGAGCATGAGCCCAAGGGCCAGATACTTTCGCGGCAGTTTTGCGCCGACGGCGGCAAGGACCGGCGCGCCGACGACGACGCCGAGGGCGTAGGCCGAAATCAGGTGGCCGGCCTCGGGGGTGCTGATGTTGAGGCCGTGTTCGACTTCCTTGAGCAGGCCCATCATGGTGAATTCGGTGGTGCCGATGCCGAATCCGCCCATGGCAAGGGAAACGATGGCAAGGGCAAGGTGGCGGGTGCCGGTCTTCGGCGTCGCCGGGGCTTGTGTGGTGGTTGTCATTCGTCTGCTTCTCGGGGTGTTGCCCGGCGGTCGCCAGGAGAATTCGGCATGTTAAATATGATTTATCAACGTCGCGGACACGCCGGATATTCCCGGGGTGATCAGGAGGGCGGTCACCACCATTCTCCCCCAGACGGCCGCCGTCCCGGTCGCCCGCCGTAGACTGGGGGCGTGACTGGACTCATTGGCGTCGTAGGCGGCGCAGTAGTGGACTCGCTGGCGGAACCGGGACGGCTGCTCGTCGCACGCCGGACCTCGCCCCCGCAATTTGCCGGCATGTGGGAGTTCCCTGGCGGCAAAGTCGAGCCCGGTGAGACTGCCGAGCAGGCCCTGCACCGCGAACTCCGCGAGGAACTCGGCGTCCGGGTGCGGCTCGGGACCGAGCTGGAAGCGGCCTCCGCCGCCGGATGGCCGCTGAACGAGCGGGCGGTGATGCGGGTCTGGTTTGCCGAACTGGTGGACGGCGACCCGCAGCCGCTCCAGGACCATGACGCGCTGCGCTGGATCGATCTCCGGAACCGGGAGGAAGTCCTGGGCCTGCCGTGGATTCCGGCAGACTTTCCGATTGTCGAGTCGCTGCTGGAGGCCGTCCGGATCCCTGGTCCGCACGGCCCGGCCGGCGAACTGATCCGCTGAAAGGCGCTCCCTGACGCATTAGCCGCGCCCACCCCTCGCCAAACGTGCGGGCATGTGTCTACTCTGAAGCGAACCGAGAGGAGCGGCCAGTGCAGGTGGGGGTCGGACGGGAGCAGCGGCCAGGGGAGCGCCGGGTCGCCGCCACGCCGGAGACGGTGCAGCAGATCACCGCCCTCGGCCTGAACGTCATCGTGGAGAGCGGCGCCGGAACAGCCGCCGGGTTCGCGGACGCGGCGTTCAAGGAGGCCGGCGCCACGATGGCCACGGAGCTACCGCTCGACTCCTTGGATGTCTTGCTGCACGTCCGGCCGCTGGCGCCCTGGACGGCCGCCCGGCTTCGGCCCGGCGCCATCACCATCGGGTTCGCTTCCCCGGCTTCTGAGTTGCCGACCGTCCGGGCGCTGGCAGCAGCCGGTGTCACCGCCTTCGCCCTGGAACTTGTCCCGCGGATCTCCAGGGCACAGTCCATGGACGCCCTCAGTTCCCAGTCCCTTGTCTCGGGCTACCGCGCGGTACTGGAGGCCGCCCTGCGTTACCCGCGGTTTTTCCCGCTCTACATGACCGCCGCCGGGACCATCCCGCCGGCGAAGGTCCTGGTTCTCGGGGCCGGGGTCGCCGGACTGCAGGCCATCGGCACCGCCAAGCGGCTGGGGGCCAGGGTGTCAGCCAACGACATCCGCGCGGCCTCCGCCGATGAGGTCGCATCCATGGGAGGCACCTTCATCAACCTGGACCTCACCACCGCCGAAGGAACGGGCGGCTACGCCCGTGAACTCGGTGAGGACCGGGCCGGGCGCCAGCGCGGCCTGCTCGCCCCCCACGTCGCAGCCGCCGATGTCCTCATCACGACCGCGGCGATTCCGGGCCGCCCCGCCCCCTTGCTGGTGACGGCGGACATGGTTGCGGGCATGCGGGCCGGTTCAGTCGTGGTCGACCTCGCTGCCGAATCCGGCGGGAACGTCGAGGGGGTAGTAGCCGGCCAGGACATCCAGGTGCCGGTCGTCGGGGGATCCGTGACACTCGTTGGCCTGCAGGATGCGGCATCCGCGATGCCCTCGGACGCATCCCGCCTGTTCGCCAGGAACGTCAGCAACTTGCTCGCCCTCATGACCGTCGACGGTTCCGTCGCGCCGGACTTCCTCGACGACGTGGTCGCCGGAGCCTGCCTGACGTGCGGCGGTTCCGTGAGGCATGCCGCCACCGCCGCGGCATTGGAGGCCCTGACGGTGATGCCTGAAGAGATCGAAGGGCGGCCCTGATGGATCCGGTTACGTTGCTGACAGTAGTGGTGCTGGCCGTTTTCGTGGGCTTCGAGGTGGTCTCCAAAGTGACCAGCAAGCTGCACACACCCCTCATGTCCGGCGCCAACGCCATCCACGGCATTATCCTCGTCGGTGCGGTCATCGTGGCGGGGCAGGCCACCGACGTGTGGGCCTTGACGATCGCCCTCGTCGCGGTGATTCTCGCTACCGCAAACCTGGTCGGCGGTTTCGTGGTCACCGACCGCATGCTGGAGATGTTCAGCGGCCGGAAGCGCGTCCGCCCCCGCACCGGAGAAAGCGCTGCCGGGGCGGGCGTCCCCGGGGGTCCCGGTGCCGGTGAAGGAACGTCCGGGGAAAGCCGATGAGCATCCTTGCGCCCGGCTGGACGGGGCTGCTCTATCTCGTGGCGGCCGTCTGCTTCATCCTGGCGCTTAAGGGCCTCAGTTCACCCCGGACCGCCCGCCGCGGCAACGCCATTGGAGCAGCGGGCGCCGTTGTGGCGCTGGTGACCGTATTCCTGTCCGCAAGGCTGGAGAACCTCCCGCTGATCCTGGCCGCGATCGCCGTGGGCGCCGCCGTCGCCGTCCCGGTGGCCCGGCGCGTGCACATGACCCAGATGCCGCAGCTGGTCGCCCTGTTCAACGGGGTCGGGGGCGGCGCTGCCGCACTGGTTGCCGTGCTGGAGCTCGGCCACAGCGGGGATCCGTGGGTCCGCCTGGCGGTGGTCTTCACGATGCTGGTGGGTGCGGTGTCGTTCGCCGGCTCCGCGGTGACGGTGGGGAAGCTGCAGGAGCTGATCAGCACCCGCCCGCTGTTGTTTCCCGGCATGCCCGTGGTGATGGGGCTCGTCATGTTGGGTGCGGTGACGTCCGGGGCCGTCATCAGCCTGACAGGTTCCGCCGGCTGGTCGTGGGCCCTGCTGGTCCTGGGCCTCGCGGCCGGGCTGCTGCTGGTGCTGCCCGTCGGCGGGGCCGACGTTCCGATCGTGATCTCCCTGCTCAACGCCTTCACCGGGCTCGCGGTGGCCGCCTCCGGCGTGGTGCTCGGCAACGTGCTCCTGCTCGTCGCCGGAACGCTGGTCGGGGCAAGCGGAACCATCCTGACCAAGGTCATGGCCTCGGCGATGGGGCGGGGAGTGGCGGGCATCATGTTCGGGGCGTTCCGCGGCGGCTCGACGGCGGGCTCGACCGCCCTGAGCGACCGGCCGGTGCGGTCGGCCTCGCCGGAGGATGTGGCTGTGCAGCTTGGCTACGCCCAGCGCGTGGTGATCGTCCCCGGCTACGGGCTGGCCGTTGCCCAGGGCCAGCACGCGGTGGCGGAGCTCGCTATCGCCCTCGCGGCACGCGGTGCGGAGGTGGTTTTTGCCATCCATCCAGTGGCCGGGCGCATGCCGGGGCACATGAACGTGCTCCTCGCGGAGGCCAATGTGCCGTACGAATTGCTGCGGGAGCTGGGCGAGGCCAACCCGGAATTCCCGAACACCGACATCGTGCTGGTGGTCGGGGCCAATGACGTGGTCAACCCGGCAGCGAAGACATCGCCGGGCTCACCGATCTACGGGATGCCGATCCTGGACGTGGTGCAGGCCCAGCAGGTGGTGTTCCTCAAGCGCTCGATGCGCCCCGGGTTCGCCGGCATCGAGAACGAGCTCCTGCATGATCCGAAGACCACGCTCCTGTTCGGCGACGCCAAGGACTCGCTGTCCAAGGTGCTGGGCGCGGTCAAAGCGCTTTGACCGGGGGCCCGGGCGGGAGGCCAGTGCGGTTGCGGCCAGCGCGGTTGCGCCAGCGGGGATAAACAGCGGGGTCAAGCAGCGGGGTCAATCGGCAGGTCCGAACAGCGGGCGCGGGCGATCGGTCTCAGCACGGCCCGCTCAGGCAACGAGGCTCAGAACAGCGTCGGCTGCGCGGCAGCGGCGGCCTGGTTGCCGTGGTGCGTTCCAGCAGCCGTTTCCGGGATGCTGCCGGCCGGGTACTGGGCTTCTTCCTCGCGGGGATCATCGTTGAGGTCGCGGTGGCTGAAGCCCTGTGAGCCGGAAAAGCCGTGCAGGGCTTTGAAGTGGCGGATGCGTCCGGAGAGCCATGCCCGGTATTCCTTGGAAGCGTAGGAGCCGCTGCCGTAGAGGCGCCGGTACTTGCCGGCCAGCTGCGGATGCTCCCTCGCAATCCACTGCATGAACCATTCCCGGGTGCCGGGCTTCAGGTAGAGCGCGCCGGCCGTGACCCCCGTGGCGCCGGCTGCGGCAAGGGAGCTGAACAGAGAGTCCAAGGCTTCGTCGCTGTCGGAGAGCCAGGGGAGGATGGGCATGGCCATGACCCCGCAGGGCAATCCCGCCTCCTGCAACCGGGTGACCAGTTTCAGCCGGGCCCGCGGGCCGGGGGTGCCGGGCTCCACAGCCTCCGAGAGCTGCTCGTTGGTCATGGCCAGCGAGATGCCGACTCCGACCGGGACCTGCGCCGCGGCATGCTTCAGGAGCGGGATGTCACGGGCCAGGAGGGTGCCCTTTGTCAGGATCGACAGGGGGGTACCGGAATCGGCGAGGGCGCCGATGATGCCGGGCATCAACTTGTACCGTCCCTCGGCCCGCTGATAGGGATCCGTATTGGTGCCCAGGGCGACGTGTTCACGCCGCCAGGAAGGTTTTGCCAGTTCCCGGCGAAGGACCTCCGCAGCGTTGATCTTGACCACCACCTGGCTGTCAAAATCCAGCCCGGCGTCAAAGTCCAGGTACGTGTGGCTCTTGCGGGCAAAGCAGTACACGCAGGCGTGGCTGCAGCCGCGGTAGGGGTTGATGGTCCATTCAAACGGCATGCGTGAACCGGCGACCACCTTGTTGAGCACCGATTTGGCAGTGACCTCATGGAAGGTGATCCCGGCAAACTCAGGGGTGGTGACAGAACGCACCAGCCCGGCCAGGGGCAGGAGGGCATCGGCGGCCGGGGCCGACGGGGATCCGCTGCCGCCGGTGCTGCCTCCGGGACCTGCCTCTCCGGGACCTGCCTCTCCGGGACCCGTGGGCCCGGGACCAGCTCCAGCGCGTTCAGCGGCTCTTTCCTGTGGGGCTTTGAGTGCCTGGGCGTCCCATCTCATAGCTCCATTCGAATGTATGTTCGATTCAAAGTCAAGGACCGGCCCGGCAAGCCGCCACGGCCGGGGGGGGTCCTCCGGACCGGCGTTGCTAGGCTGGGGCCCATGATTCTCCTTACCGGCTTCGAGCCCTTCGACGGCGAAACAACCAACCCTTCCTGGTCCGCGGCCCGCGCCGCGGCGCAGCTGCTGGAAGCCGAGGGTCTCGCAGTGCAGGCGGTGCAGCTTCCCTGTGTCTTCGGGGAGTCCATCACAGCGTTGGAGGAGGCGCTGGAGCGTCACAGCCCCGAGCTCGTGGTCTGCGCAGGCCAGGCTGGCGGCAGGCCCCGCATCTCGCTGGAGCGGGTGGCCATCAACTGTGACGATGCCCGGATTCCGGACAATGCGGGCAACCGTCCCATCGACGAGGCCGTGGTTCCCGACGGACCGGCCGCCTACTTCACCTCACTTCCCGTGAAAGCAGCCCTCGCGGCGCTGAACGCTGCACAGATCCCGGCCGAGGTCTCCCAGACGGCGGGAACCTACGTCTGCAACCACGTCTTCTACGGGCTCATGCACGCCCTGCGGCTGCACCCCGGCACCCGCGGCGGCTTTGTCCACGTCCCGTACGAGACGGCCCAGCTCCCGAAGGGGAGCAGCGGCCCCTCACTGCCGGCGGAGCACATGGCGCAGGCGCTCGCCGTCGTCGTCCGCACGGCTCTGGCCACGACGGCGGACCTCAAGCTCTCCGCCGGCGCCACCCACTAGGCGCCGCCCGCTAGGAAGCGGGCAGTCTAGTCGACGAGTTCCCAGACAACTCTTACAGCCGCCGCGACGCTGGACTCGCCGGCTTCGACCGTGAGCGACTCCGCAGCCACGGCGCGCTGCATTTTCCCGACCGGGATCGGCGGCTGGAAGCCGGACTGCTGGGCGATGGACACTGCCTTGCCCAGCCCGGCGCCGGCCAGGGCAGCGTAGTGCCGCGCCGTGGCCAGGGCGTCGTTCCAGGCCGCCTCGCGGGCGCGTGCCGTGACCGCGGAGGGATCGGCGAAGCCCAGCTGCAATCCGTTGAGCCTGACGTCGTCGCCGCCGGCAGCGACCGCGGCAGCGATGATGGCGGAGGAGCCCGCGAGCTCCCGGATCCGGACGCTGAGTGTACTGGACGCCAGGTAGCCGGAGACACTTTGCCCGTGCCCTTCCTGCCAGGTGACTTCGGCCCGGACGTTGAGCCCGGAGGCCGTGATGTCCGGGCTCCCCACGCCGTGGGCCCGGAGCGCCGCAGTGACGGTGCCGGCGGCGCGGCCTGCGTCGCCGTACGCCGCGTCGACATTGCCCCGGCGGCACTCGACGCCGATGGAAATGGTCAGCAGGTCCGGCGCGGCTTCGGCGCTGCCGGACCCGGTCACCGAGATCGTTCTTGGGTTGTCCGTCATCTCACGCCTCGTTCCGTTCGCGGGCCGCGGGGCCCCTGGTGGTCGCCTGCGGGTCCGGGTAGCCGCCGCCCTGCAGCCCGGCGTGCCGCTCAAAGAAATTGCCCGACCCCGGATTGCCCGTCCGCCACTGGGACCAGGCCGCCGCCACGAAGTACAGCGGCAGGAAGGGCACTCCGAGGCACCACGCATACTGCGTGCTGTGGCGCTCCTCGTGGCCCAGCAGGACGGGATTGGCCAGGGCCTCCTGGAGGCCGGCCCGGAACAGCACCACGTTGCCCACGGTGAAGGCCCCGGCAAAGGGGAGGCGCCACCGGTAACGGCTGGCGATCAGCAGGCCGCGCGGGCCGGAGCGGACGGGCGTGCGCGCACAGGCTGCCAGCAGCAGGCCCAGGAGGGTCGAACCATTGAGCACATTGATGATCTGCCGCAGCCGTTGTCCGGAAGTCATGAGGCCATGCTAGCGGTGGGCCGAGAACGATAGTGGGGGACGGACGTCACGTTCGGGCAGCGGGGTGCCTTCTACTAGACTGGAAGCGAGCGCCCGCCGGAGGGAATTCGGCGGGCCCTGCCCTATGTCAACGACCCGCGACCCTGCCCCGTGCAGCGGTCCGTGCCGCTGGCATGACCCGACTCGTAGCTAAGAACAGTAGATGACTGAAACTTTGCCGGGCGCCGCCGTCCCGAATCCTCTGGATGAAGCCGCCATCACCGCCGCCGTAGACCAGGCCGTCGCCGCCATAGCCGCCGCCGCCACGCTCGAGGAACTCAAAGCCGTCCGCCTCGCGCACACCGGCGAGAAGTCCGCGCTGAGCCTCGCCAACCGCGAGATCGGCGGCCTGCCCAAGGACCAGAAGGCTGCGGCCGGAAAGCTCATGGGCGCCTCCCGCGGACGCGTCAACAAGGCGCTCGCGGACCGCACGGCCGAGCTCGAAGCCGAGAACGACGCCCGGATCCTCGTCGAAGAGACGGTGGACGTCACGGCGGCCCCGCGCCGGCGCCGGGCCGGCGCACGCCACCCGCTGTCCACCCTGCAGGAGCGCGTGGCGGACATCTTTGTCGGCATGGGCTGGGAAATCGCCGAAGGGCCCGAGGTGGAATCCGAATGGTTCAACTTCGATGCCCTGAACTTCAAGCCGGACCACCCGGCCCGTGACATGCAGGACACCTTTTTCGTGGAACCGCCCGAGGCCCACCTGCTGATGCGCACGCACACGTCCCCGGTCCAGGTCCGCTCCATGCTGGAACGGGAACTGCCCATCTACGTGCTGTGCCCGGGCAAGGTGTTCCGCACCGACGAGCTGGACGCAACCCACACGCCGGTGTTTCACCAGTTCGAGGGCCTGGCCATCGACAAGAAGCTCAGCATGGCTGACCTCCGCGGCACCCTGGAGCACTTCGCGCGCCAGATGTTCGGCGACGACGCCCAGATCCGGCTGCGCCCCAACTACTTCCCGTTCACCGAGCCCTCGGCGGAGCTGGACATCTGGCACCCGGGCGCCAAGGGCGGCCCGAGCTGGATCGAGTGGGGCGGCTGCGGCATGGTCAACCCCAACGTCCTCCGCGCCGCCGGCATCGATCCGGACATCTATTCAGGTTTTGCCTTCGGCATGGGCATTGAGCGCACCCTCATGTTCCGCAACGAGGTTGGCGACATGCGCGACATGATAGAAGGCGATGTACGTTTCAGCGAGCACTTCGGGATGGAGATCTAACAGTGCGTATCCCACTTTCCTGGCTGCGTGAATTCGCGCAGGTACCGGCCGCAGCAACGGCCGAAGACGTCATGGCAGAGCTGGTCAAGGTTGGCCTCGAAGAAGAAGGGGTCCACCGCCCCACGGACACCATCCGCGGCCCGATCGTGGTGGGCCAGGTCCTGAGCATCGTCAAGGAACCCCAGACCAACGGCAAGACCATCAACTGGTGCCAGGTCCGGGTGGTCCCCGAGGGCCAGCCGCAGACGCTTGCCGGCGAGGGCATCGACCCCTCCGGTGTGCAGGGGATCATCTGCGGCGCCCACAACTTCGTTGAAGGCGACAAGGTGGTGGTCACCCTTCCCGGTGCCGTGCTGCCCGGCGACTTCCGCATCTCCGCCCGCAAGACGTACGGCCACCTCTCCGCCGGCATGATCGCCTCCGTCCGTGAACTGGGCATCGGCGAGGACCATGACGGCATCCTGGTGCTGTCGCGGATCGGGCTCGACCCGGAGCTCGGCACCGACGCGATGGAGCTGCTCGGCCTCTACGACCAGGCCGCGGAAATCAACGTCACCCCGGACCGCAGCTACTGCTTCTCCATCCGCGGCGTGGCCCGCGAATACGCGCACGCCACCGGCACCGTTTTCACCGACCCGGCGTCCAGGGTCCAGGCCCCCGCAGCCCTCTCCGGCGGCTACGGCGTCAAGATCAACGACGACGCCCCCATCTACGGCAAGCCCGGCTGCGACCGCTTCGTGGCCCGCACCGTGCGCGGCGTGGACGCCACCCGGCCCACCCCGCCGTGGATGTCCTCCCGCCTCCGGCTCGCCGGCATCCGCTCCATCTCCTTGCCGGTCGACATCTCCAACTACGTCATGCTTGAGCTCGGCCAGCCGAACCACTGCTACGACCTCGACAAACTCTCCGGCGACATCGTTGTGCGGCGTGCCACCGCGGGGGAGAAGATCACCACCCTCGACGACAAGGAGCGCACGCTCGACGTCGAGGACCTCCTGATCACGGATGCCTCCGGACCCATCGGCATCGCCGGTGTCATGGGCGGGTCCCATACGGAAGTATCGGACTCCACCGCCAACATCCTCGTCGAGGCCGCGCACTTTGACGAAGTCTCGATCGCCCGCTCCCGCCGCCGCCACAAGCTGCCGTCCGAGGCGTCCAAGCGCTTCGAGCGCGGAGTGGACTGGCAGGTCGCCAACGTTGCTGCCCAGCGCGTGGTGGACCTCCTGGTCGAGCTCGCCGGGGGCACGGCAGACGAGGCCGGGACCGACGTCGGGACCGCCCCGGATGCCGTCACCATCGAACTTCCGGCAGGCTACGCCGCGGACCGGATCGGAATTGACTTCAGCGAGGAGCAGATCCTGACCTCGCTGGAGGACCTCGGCGCTATTGTCGGGAAGAACGGCGCCGGCTACACAGTGACCGCACCGAGCTGGCGCAATGACCTGGAAACCAAGGAAGACCTCTCCGAGGAAATCGCCCGCCTGGTCGGCTACGACAAGATCCCGGCGACCCTGCCGGTGGCGCCTCCGGGCCGCGGCCTGACCCGCGTCCAGCAGCAGCGCCGCCGCCTGATCCAGGCGCTGGCGGACGCCGGCCTCACCGAGGTCCTGGCCTACCCGTTCGTCTCCAAAGCTGCCAATGACACCTTTGGCGTGGCCACGGAGGGCACCGAGCGCCAAGCCCTCAAGCTCGCCAACCCGATCAGCGAGGAGCATGGCTTCCTGCGGACGTCCATCCTGCCGGGCCTGATCGAGGTGGCCAAGCGCAACCACGCCCGTGGCTTCCGCGACCTCGCCTTGTTTGAGGCGGGACTCGTGTTCCTGCCGGGCGGGAACCTGGGCACGGCCACGATCCCGCCGCTGGGCGTTAAGCCCTCCGAGGAGGTGCTGGATGCCCTGTACGACGGCGTCCCGGACCAGCCGCTGCACCTCGCCGCCGTCCTGACCGGCCATGATTCACCCGCCGCGCCCGCGCATGCGCCCCGTCCTTGGGACTGGGCGGATGCGCTGGACTTCGCCCGGCTCGCCGGTGAGGTCCTCGGCGTCGACATCCTGGTCAGCCAGGGGCAGCACCAGGCGTTCCACCCGGGACGGGCCGCGCGGCTCACGCTCCGCACCGGCGACGTGGTGGGCTACGCCGGCGAGCTGCACCCGAAACTGCTGGCGGCGCACGACATGCCGGCACGCTCGGTGGCGCTGGAGATCAATGCCGATGCCCTGTTCGAAGCCGCAGCCGACGTGATCGTGGCCAAGCACATCTCGACCTACCCGGTGGCCACCCAGGACGTGGCCCTCGTGGTGCCGCAGGACATCCCGGCGGACGATGTCCTCTCGGCCTTGCGCGAAGGCGCCGGCGAACTTCTTGAGGACGTGGCGCTCTTCGACGTGTACGTGGGCAAGGGGATCGCCGAGGGCAAGAAGTCGCTGGCGTTCAGCCTGCGGTTCCGCGCCCCGGACCGCACCCTGACCGCCGACGAGGCCTCCGCGGCCCGCGAAAGTGCCGTGGCCGTTGCGGCCGAACGCTTCGGAGCCGTACAGCGCTAAGCAAGGAAGGGGCGGGCATGGCATCACGACTCATCGTGCGTGCCTGCCCGCCCCTTCGCACACCCGGGCAGACCTTGGCGGCGGCGGCCGCCGGGCTGCAACGCGATGCCGGCGCCCTCCTGGAGGCCGCCGAGCACGCGCGGGCCCGCGCCATGGCGCCCGGCGCCCGCGACGAATTCCTGTCGGCGCGGCTCGCGCAGCGTCGCTTCGCCGCCGAACTGCTCGGAGTGCCGCCGTCGGGCCTCACTGCCCGGTACACCTGTCCACGCTGCGGGAGCGGCGGGGACGTCTCGCACGGCAGGCCCGGCTACTCCTACGAGGGAGCCGCCGTACCGCTGCTCCTGAGCCTCGCCAGGGCGTCCGGCTGGACGCTGCTGGCGGCAGTGACCGATCCAGGGCCCGGCCTGGGACTGGGGATCGACGTCGAGGACCCGGCGCGGATGGACTTTCACGGCTTCGACGCCGTGGCGCTGGCTCCGGCGGAACGGCTGGCGCTCCACCGGCTCCCCGCCACGGGACTGCTGCGCGGACGGGCGCGGCTCTGGGCCCGGAAGGAAGCCTGGCTCAAGATGACCGGTGAGGGCCTGCGGAAAGCCCCGGACACGGTCGACGTGCTGCACCGGACCGGGGTCCGGGACCTGGCTCCTGCCGAGACCGGCCTGCCGGCGGACCTCGTGGCCGCCGTCGCGCTCCGTCATTCCCGGGCCCTAAGGCATGCGGCGCCCTAGGAGGGCGGCAGCGGCGGGAGCGCTCCTTCGTAGAGCCAGGGATGCAGCAGGGCCTCGGAATCGATGCCCGTGGCGCGGTCCGCGGCGAGGATGAATGCCGGCGTTGATACGGAGCCGTGCCGGAAGCGGTGCGCCCAGTCATGCAGCAGCGCGAAGAACGCCAGGTCGCCGCAGCGCAGGCGCAATGCGTGCAGGGCGAGGGCTCCGCGCTTATACACCCGGTCATCAAACATCAGCTCCGGCCCGGGATCGCCGATGAGCAGGTCCTGGCTGCCGGCGTCGAGCTTTCGCCATGCGGCTGCAGCGCGGGACGCGACGGACATGACGCCGGCCTCCTCGGACCACAGCCACTCCGCGTAGCAGGCGAAGCCCTCGTGCAGCCAGATGTCTTTCCACGATGCCGCTGTCAGCGAATTCCCGAACCACTGGTGCGCGAGCTCGTGGGCCATCATCCGCTGCGACTCCCACTCCAGGCCCAGATGGTTGGGACCCAGGATAGACAGGGTCTGCGCCTCGAGCGGGATCTCCAGGACATCCTCGCTGACCACCACGGTGTACTCGGGGAACGGGTAGGGGCCGAAGCAGTTCGTGAACGTCCGCATCATGTCGGGCTGGCGCGCCAGCCCGGTCCTTGCTGTGTCGGCCAGCGACTCCGGGACGGCAGCGAACTGCGGCACCTGCCCGGACGGCCGCTCGGGGTTCAGCGTCAGGAGCCCGTACCGCCCGATCTGGACCGTGGCGAGGTACGTGGACATCGGTTCGGCCTGCTCATAGACCCAGGTTTCGCGGCTGGACCTGCTGGTCCGGGAAAGCAAGACGCCGTTGCACACGGGCCGGTAGTTGACGTCCGTCGTCACGCTGATCCGGTAGCTCGCCTTGTCCCCCGGGTGGTCGTTGCACGGGAACCAGGATGCCGCGCCGTTGGGCTGGCCGGCGACGAGGACGCCGTCGGAGAGCTCCTCCCAGCCCACGTCGCCCCACAGGCCGCGGCGCGGGGCGGGGTAGCCCTCGTAGCGGATGTCGAGGGTGAAGGTCTCGTCCGGCAGCAGCGGCACATCCAGGGCCACGATGAGCTGCTCGGCACGCTGGCTGAACTTGCGGACCTTCCGCCCTCCCAGCTGGACCTTGGTCACGCGCAGCCCCGTCAAATCCAGGACAACGGCCGACGTCGGAAGCTGCGCCACCGCCTGCAGCACGGCCCGGGCGCTGAGCCGGTTGCTGCTGACCCTGTAGTCGAGCTCGAGTTCATAGCGCCGGACGCGGTACGCGCTGGTGCCGTGGCCGGGCATGTAGGGATCCGGCGCGTTGGCTTCCTGGCCGGGCGGCGCGACGACGAGGCCGCTGCCTGCTGGTTCGCTGGGACTCATGGGACGGACCTTCAGTGGTTGCTGGACTGGAGTTAGTTGCTGGGCTGGCGTTGCCGGGGCTTGGGGGCAGGAACTGCCGGGCCCACCCACGGGCTGACCGGGTTGCCCATCCAGTACGTCGCCGCGGGGACCGTTTCGCCCCGCATGACCAGGGAGGCCGGACCCACGGTGCCGCCGCTGCCGATCCTGGCCTGCGGGAGGATGACCCCGTGCGGACCCATGGTTGCTCCGTCCTCGAGCGTAACAGTGTCGATGCTCATGACACGGTCGTGGAAGAGATGGGTCTGGACAACGCAGCCCCGGTTGACCGTTGAGTTCTTGCCGAGGGTGACCAGGTCCGCTTCGGGAAGCCAGTAGCTTTCGCACCACGTGCCCGCCCCGATCCTGGCTCCGAGCGCCCGGAGCCACCAGACCAGTGCAGGAGTTCCCGTCGCGGCGCGCGCGAACCACGGGGCGCTGACCATCTCGATAAACGTATCCACGACCTCGTTCCGCCAGATGAAGGAGCTCCAAAGCGGGTGCTGGCCGGGCCGGATGCGTCCGACGAGAACCCATTTGGCCACCACGGCACTGCCCGCGGCCGTCGCACCGGCGAAGAGGACCACGATGCCGCCAAGAAGGGCGGCAACGCCGTAGTTGAAAGTACCTGCCAGCCAGTCGAAGGTCAGCAGGACCCCGGCGGCGATAGCCACCGTCAGGACCACCGGGACAAACCGGCACAGCTCCCACACCGTGCGCGCGACCTTCAGCTTCAGCGGCGGCTGGTAGGTCCGCATGTCATCGGAGGCGATGGCGGTGCGCCGGAGCCGCACCGGCGGGCTGCCCAGCCACGAGGTGCCGGACTTCGCCTTGGCGGGTGTCGCCGAGAGCACGGCCACGAGGGAATTCTTGGGCACGTTGCGGCCGGCCGCCGTCATTCCGGAGTTGCCCAGGAAGGAGCGCTTCCCGATCTTGGCCGGGGCAATCCTCAGCCAGCCGCCGTCGAGTTCGTAGGACGCCACCAAGGTGTCGTCCGCCAGGAAGGCGCTTTCGCCCACCGTGGTCATCTTCGGGATCAAAAGGACCGTGGACGCCTCGACGTTCTTGCCGACCCGCGCGCCGAGCAGCCGCAGCCAGACCGGCGTGAAGAGGCTGGCATAGACCGGAAACAGGAGGTCGCGGGCCAGGTCGAGGACCCGCTCTGTGGCCCAGACCTGCCAGCCGATCCGGCTGCGCACCCGGTAGTAGCCTTCGGCGAGTCCGACTCCGAGGAGCCTCGTCGTGAGCAGGATCAGCAGCAAGTTGGCCAGGAACCAGGCCAGCGCCGCCGGCGGAAGGGACACCAGCAGCTGCGGGAGCGCCGAGGACAGGGACGGCCGGCCCCGGACGAAAAGGAAGACCACCAGTGCGGCTGCGGCGGCGGACACATAGGGGATCAGTGCCAGAACGGCCGAGGCAGCGGCGAAGCCGGCAAACCAGAGCCGGCCGGTCAGGTGGTGTTCCGCCGGGACGGCGGGCCAGGTATGCCGGGCCTTGCCGCGGCGCTCGGCGGGTGAACCGGCGACCAGCTGCCCGGCCTTGACCTTGCCCAGCACGGCAGAACCGGGCTCAACCTGGGCTCCGGCACCGATGACCACGCCCGGCATGAGCGTGCTGCGCGCCCCGATAGTAGCGCCGGCACCGATCCGGATGGCCCCGATGTGGACGCAGTCGCCGTCGATCCACCAGCCGGACAGATCGACTTCAGGTTCGATGTTGGCGCCGTTGCCGAGGGAGAGCAGGCCCGTGACGGGCGGGACCGAATGCAGCTGGACGTCCTCGCCGATTTTCGCGCCGAGTGCCCTGGCGTAGTACGGGACCCAGGGGGCGCTGGCGAGGCTGATGGCCCCGGCAAGATCCTGGATTTGTTCGGCGAGCCATAGGCGCAGATGCACCCGGCCCGAGCGGGGGTACGTTCCGGGGCCCACGTTCCTCAGCAGGAGCCGGGCGGCGGCCACGGAGACCAGCATCCGCCCCGCGGGGCTTACGAACACGAGCCAGGACGCCCCCACCCACCACCAGGACACGGTCGGCGCGTCGCTGAACCCGGCGAGGGCGGAGAGCAGGTTGTTGGCGGCCATGAGGTAGGTCAGCCAGCGCATGCCCACCAGGATATGCAGCGGAATGCCCATGAGGGTCTGGAAGACCTGGGACTTCCGGGCCGTCGGCCGGACAGTGCGTTCCGGTGCCGGGCCGGCGCCGCCCTCGGGCAGCGACTGGCGGGCCGCGTCCACGAGGGCCCCGATCCTCGGGGTCGCGTAGACATCAGCCACGGTGATGGTGGGGTAGCGCACCCGGAGGGCGGAGACCAGCTGCGCCGCGGCCAGGGAGCCGCCTCCGTAGGCGAAGAAGTCGGCGTCGAGCGTGCTGACGGCGCTGCCGAGCACGGAGCTCCACTGTTCCACGATCCAGCGGGCGTCGTCCGGGAGGTTCAGCGGAGCACCCTCGGCATCGGCCGCGCCGGCGCCGGCAAGGGGCCAGGGCAGGGCGCGGCGGTCCACCTTGCCGCTGGTTTTGGTGGGCAGCGATTCCACCAGCGTGAGGAGGGGGATGAGCGGGGCCGGAAGGCTCGTGCCCAGCCGCGCCCGGGCTTCCACCAGGTCGATCTCCCGGCCGGCAGCAGGAGCCAGGTAGCCGACCAGGATCTGGTTGCCGGCGGCCGTCGTCTGAACGGCCGCCGCCGCACCGGCAACGTCCGGCAGCGACTGCAGGGCGGCGTCGATCTCGCCGAGCTCGATCCGGCGGCCGCCGAGCTTGACCTGCTCATCCGCCCGCCCCTGGAAGATCAGGCCCCCGGCTTCGTAGCGGACCAGGTCGCCGGAGCGGTAGGCGCGCGCCCAGCCGAGGGAGGGCATCGGGGCGTATTTTTCGGCGTCCTTCGCCGGGTCCAGGTAGCGGGCCAGCCCGACGCCGCCGATGATCAGCTCGCCGACCTCGCCTTCGGCGACGGGCCGGGACCGGGCATCGACGACGGCGAGGTCCCATCCGTCCAGCGGCAGGCCGATCCGGATGGGACCGGGAGAACCCAGCGGCGCAGCGCACGCGACGACGGTGGCCTCGGTGGGGCCGTACGTGTTCCACACTTCACGGCCGTCGACGGCGAGCCGCTCCGCGAGTTCAGGCGGACACGCCTCGCCCCCGAAGATCAGCAGGCGGACGCTTTCCAGGGATTCGACGGGCCAGAGTGCCGCGAGCGTGGGAACCGTGGACACGACCGTGATGCCGTGGCTGATCAGCCACGGGCCCAGGTCCATGCCGGTCCGCACCAGCGCGCGCGGAGCGGGGACGAGGCAGGCGCCGTGGCGCCACGCGAGCCACATTTCCTCGCACGAGGCGTCGAAGGCCACGGACAGCCCCGCCAGGACGCGGTCCTGGGGTCCGATCGGTTCGCCCTGGAGGAAGAGCCGGGCCTCGGCGTCGACGAACGCGGCTGCCGAGCGGTGCTGCACCGCCACTCCCTTGGGTGTCCCGGTGGAGCCGGAGGTGAAGATCACCCACGCGTCGTCGTCGACAGCGGGCGGCCTGGCGGCAGGGAAGGGCCGGGGCCGCGTGCGGTCGGTGACGATCCGGCCGCCGCCGCGCACAATGCCGGACACCCTGGCTTCGCCAAACACCAGCTTGGCCCGTTCGTCGGGATCGTCCGCGTCCACCGGAACGTAGGCGGCGCCCACCAGCAGTACCGCAAGGATCGTGACGTAAAGCTCGTTGGTGCCGGAGGGGATCCGGACCCCGATCTTGTCGCCCGCCCCGAGCCCGGCCAGGTGCAGCTTCCTGGCCGCGGCCCGGACCTCCGCGAGGAGCTGGGCGTAACTGAGCGAATGGTGACCGTCGTCGAGGGCGGAGGCATCCGGGAAGCGGGCTGCGGTGTCCTGGATGATCCCGATGAGCGTGCGTTCCGGCGGGGCCGCGAGGGCGCCGGGCAGCTGCGCCCGGTACACCGGCCCGGTGTTGGGGGCATCACTCGTAGGCGCTTGCTGCTCAGTCACACGGGCATTCTCCCTGCATCAGATGAACGGAAGGTGTCCGGGTTGGCCGGCTGTTTGCATGCTGTTCCCCTGCTGTTCCCTTGGGGGCCGGCTCAGGGGACCAGGATGACCTTGCCGGTGGTGCGGCGCTGTTCAAGGTCATCATGGGCCTGCGCTGCTTCGGCGAGGGAGTAGCGGGCCCCGATCCGTACCTTCAGGCTGCCATTCGCGGCGGCGGCGAAGACTTCGTCCGAGCGCCAGCGGCGCTCCCGTGCGTTCCGCAGGTAGTGCCCCATGGTCGGCCTGGTCAGGTACAGGGAGCCGCCGGCGTTGAGCCGCTGCGGGTCGAACGGCGGTACCGGACCGGAGGCGCCGCCGAAGAGCACGAGCATGCCCCTGATGCGCAACGCGGCGAGGGAACCGTCGAAGGTGTCCTTCCCGACGCCGTCGTACACGACGTCCGCTCCGGTCCCGCCGGTGAGGTCGCGGACCTTGTCTGCGAAGCCGTCATAGCGGAGCACGTGGTCGGCGCCGGCTTCGCGGGCCAGCTGTTCCTTCGCGTCCGTGGAGACGGTGGTGATGACGTGCGCGCCCTTGGCCTTGAGCAGCTGGATCATCAGGAGCCCGACGCCGCCGGCGCCGGCGTGGACCAGGACGGTGTGGTCCGGTTCGACCTTGAAAGTGGAGTTGATCAGGTAGTGCGAGGTGACGCCCTGCAGCGGCAGGGCCGCGGCGGTGAAATCGTCCAGGCCGTCAGGGACCGGGAGGGCCTTGTCCTCGTCGACGAGGGCGTAGCCGGCGTAGCAGTTGACGCCTTCCGCAGTGGCCACACGGTCGCCGGGGGAGAACCCGGTGACGCCGTCGCCCAGTTCCTCCACGGTGCCGGAGGCCTCGGAGCCGGGGGTGAAAGGGTACTGGACCTTGTAGACGCCGCTGCGCTTGTACGTGTCGATGAAGTTCACGCCCGCGGCCGCAACCTTGATCAGCAGCTGTCCCGGGCCCGGCACGGGGCGCTCCGTCTGTGCGAGTTCCAGAACCTCGGGTCCGCCCGCTTGCCGGGCGAGGATTGCGTGCATCATGTGTCTCCTTTGTCCGGCCGGGGATTTCCTGGCCCGAATCCTGGCTCCATCCTAGGGACACCTGCGCCAACGGCGAAGTGACCGCCGGAATCCGGCGGTCACTTCGTGGTCATGCGCTTCGTTGCGGCCCGGAGGCAGCGGGCCGCACCCGTTACGGGCCGTCCTAGTAACGGCGCGTAACGGTTGCCATGGGGCACTCGAAGTGGCGTCCAGCGGCCAGGCCGACGTCGTTCAGGTAGCGGACGATGATGCCGTACGACTGGAGCAAGGTGGTCTCCGTGTAGGGGACCTGGTGCTTCGCGCAGAACTCGCGGACAATCACGGCTGCCTTGTCAAGCTGCGGGCGGGCCATGTCGGGGAAGAGATGGTGCTCGGCCTGGCGGTTGAGGCCGCCAAGCAGGAGGTCCATGAACCGGCCGCCGGAGATATTGCGGGACGTCAGCACCTGGCGGCTGAAGAAGTCCACGCGGCTGTCGGCGGGCAGGACCGGCATGCCTTTGTGGTTTGGCGCGAAGGAGGCGCCCATGTAGAAGCCGAAGACGGCGAGCTGGACGGCGATGAAGGCCAGGGCGATGCCCCACGGGAGGAAAGTGAAGGCCAGGACCGGCAATGCGCTAAGCCGGACCGCGAGGATCGGGATCTCCACCCAGCGGTGGGTGACCTTGGCACGCTGGACGACGAACTTGACCGAATCGATCTGCAGGCCCAGGCCCACAAGGAACAGCAGCGGGAAGAAGAGCCAGCCCTGCTTGCGGGTGAGGAAGGAGAACCGCCCCTGCCTGGTTGCCGCGGCTTCCGGGAAGAAGGCGATCGCGCCGGTGGCGATATCGGGATCCTTCGAAATCACGTTGGGGTGGTTGTGGTGCGCGCCGTGCTTCTGCTCCCACCATGAGTAGCTCATCCCGGCGACCGAGGTGGCAAGCAGCCGTGCGGCCCAGTCGTTGGCGCGGCGGGAGGCGAAAATCTGCCGGTGTCCGGCCTCGTGGGCCAGGAAGCTGAGCTGCGTGCAGACAATGCCCAGGGCTGCGGCAATCAGGAGCTGGAACCAGCTGCCACCGATCAGGGCAAAGCCGACCCACGTGGCGGCCATCAGCAGGACCAAAACGGAGAACACCGTGACGTAGAAACCGACGCGGCGTTCGAGGAGGCCTGCCGCCTTGACGCTCTTGAGGAGCTCCGAATAGCTCAGGACGACGGCGTTGGGTTGCCGGACGCGCGTTTGCGGGCGCTCCGAAGTGGTAGTGGGGGTCATGGAGCGGTGGCCTCGTAACTGTTACGGGCAACGCTGCTGCCGACGGTCGCGGCTGCGCGGTCAAGATCACCCTTTAGCCAGCATACGCCACGGCGCCCTGCAGGACTCTGGCCCTGGCCGAATCGGATGGCGGCGGAACTTCGGGACACGGGCAATCGAATGCATAAATATCGGCATCTATGCATAATCTTGCTGTATAGTCGTGCCTATGACTATTTCTGTTGCCGTCTCCGGCGCAAGCGGCTATGCCGGCGGCGAGGTGCTGCGGCTCCTCGCCGGTCATCCCGACGTCACGATCGGCGCCATCACAGCGCACAGCAACGCCGGTTCCAGACTAGGGGAAGTGCAGCAGCATCTCCATGGCCTGGCCAGCCGCATCCTCGAAGACACCACGGTGGATAACCTGTCGGGGCACGACGTCGTGTTCCTGGCACTTCCGCACGGGGCCTCCGCCGGGATCGCGGCGCAGTTGCCTGCCGGCACGCTCGTGATCGACGCCGGTGCCGACCACCGGCTGGAGGATCCGGCCGCCTGGGAAAAATTCTATGGCTCACCGCACGCCGGGACCTGGCCCTACGGCCTTCCGGAGCTACCCGGCCAGCGCGAAGCGCTCCGCGGCGCCAAGCGGATCGCCGTCCCGGGCTGCTACCCGACGTCGGCCCTGCTGGCACTGACTCCAGGTTTCAGCAACCACCTCCTGGAAGGCGGGGACGTCGTCATTGTTTCCGCCTCGGGCACTTCCGGCGCCGGCAAGGCCGCCAAGGCCAACCTGATCGGAGCCGAGGTCATGGGGTCCATGAGCCCCTATGGCGTCGGCGGCGGGCACCGGCACACGCCGGAGATTGAACAGGGCCTCTCCAAGGCACTGCATGGGCCGGTCACGGTCTCTTTCACGCCCACCCTCGCTCCCATGAGCCGGGGCATCCTCACGACGGCGACCGCGAGGATCCGGCCGGGCGTCACCGCCGGCGAACTGCGCCGCGCCTGGAGCGAGGCGTACGACGACGAGCCGTTCGTCCACCTGCTCCCGGAAGGCCAGTGGCCCTCCACCAAGTCGGTCCAGGGATCCAACCACGCCGTTCTGCAGCTGGCGCTCGACGCCCGCATCGGCCGCGTCATCGTCACCTGCGCCATCGACAACCTGACGAAGGGCACGGCCGGCGGCGCCGTGCAGTCCATGAACATTGCCCTCGGCCTCGCGGAAACCGCCGGCCTCAACCTGCAGGGAGTCGCACCGTGAGCATCACCGCACCCAAGGGATTCCGCGCCGCCGGAGTCACAGCCGGCCTCAAGGCCTCCGGCAACCCGGACATGGCCCTCGTGGTCAACGACGGCCCTTCCAAGGCCGCCGCCGCCGTCTTCACCTCCAACCGTGTGGCCGCCGCCCCCGTCCACTGGTCCCGGGAAACCGTCAAGGACGGCCGGGTGGACGCCGTCATCCTCAACTCCGGCGGAGCCAACGCCTGCACCGGACCGGAGGGCTTCCAGAACACGCACACCACTGCGGAGAAGACGGCCGAGTCCCTGGGCATCTCGGCTACGGACGTCGTCGTATGCTCCACGGGCCTGATCGGTGAACAGCTCCCCATGGACAAGATCGTTCCCGGGATCGGCGCAGCCACGGCCGCGCTGACCACGGACGGCGGCGCCGCAGCCGCCACGGCCATCATGACCACCGACTCGGTGTCCAAGCAGGCAGTGTTCACCGGCGCGGACGCCGAAGGCAACGAATTCACCATCGGCGGCATGGCCAAGGGCGCCGGCATGCTCGCCCCAGGACTCGCCACCATGCTCGTGGTCCTCACGACGGACGCGGACGTCCAGCCGGAAATGCTCGACGTCGTGCTCCGCGACGCCACCCGTGTCACCTTCGACCGCGCTGATTCGGACGGCTGCATGTCCACCAACGACACCGTGGTCCTGCTCGCCTCCGGCGCTTCCGGCGTCGTCCCCTCGGCCGTAGACTTCGGCGCCGGCCTGACGCAGGTTTGCGCGGAGCTGGCCAGGAAGCTGATCGGCGACGCCGAGGGTGCCAGCCACGACATCGCGATCCGCACCTTCAACGCCGCCACCGAGCTGGACGCGGAGACCGTCAGCCGCGCGGTCGCCCGCTCCAACCTGTTCAAGACCGCCATCTTCGGCAAGGATCCGAACTGGGGCCGCGTGCTCTCCGCCGTCGGCACCACGGACGCGGCCTTCGAGCCGGACCAGCTGAACGTGTCCATGAACGGCATCCAGATCTGCCGCAACGGCAGCATCGGCGACGACCGCAGCCTCGTGGACCTGGAACCGCGCGAGGTGCTCGTCGAGATCGATCTCCAGGCCGGCGGCGCCGAGGCCACGATCCTGACCAACGACCTCACGCACGACTACGTCCACGAAAACAGCGCCTACTCAAGCTAGGCCGTTCCCGGAGGGACGAAAAACCATGAACACCCAGACCCGCGAGACCACATCCATGGCCGACGCCCAGGACAAGGCCGCCACCCTGATCGAGGCGCTGCCCTGGATCCAGCGCTTCGCCGGCACCACCATGGTGATCAAGTACGGAGGCAACGCCATGGTCAACGACGGGCTCCGCCGGGCCTTCGCGGAGGACGTCGTGTTCCTTCACCATGTCGGCATCCACCCCGTCGTCGTGCACGGCGGCGGCCCGCAGATCAACGCCATGCTCAGCCGCCTCGGCATCGAGTCCGAATTCAAGGGCGGCCTCCGCGTCACGACGCCCGAGGCCATGGACGTGGTGCGCATGGTCCTGACCGGCCAGGTCGGCCGGGAACTCGTAGGCCTGATCAACTCCCATGGCCCCTACGCCGTGGGCATGTCCGGGGAGGACGGCGGCCTGCTCCGCGCGGTCCGGACCGGCACCGTGGTGGACGGCGAGGAGGTGGACCTGGGCCTGGTCGGTGAGGTGGTCGGCGTGAACCCCGAGGGCATCCTGGACATAGTGGCCGCCGGCCGGATCCCGGTCATCTCCACCGTTGCGCCGGAGATCTTTGACGACGGCACCCCCGACAGCCTGCAGCGGGCCCAGACCACCGGCCAGGTCCTGAACGTCAACGCCGACACGGCGGCGGCGGCGGTCGCGTCAGCACTCGGTGCATCCAAGCTGGTCATCCTGACCGATGTCGAAGGCCTCTACGCCAACTGGCCGGACCGTTCCTCGCTCATCTCGTCGCTGACAGCTTCGGAGCTGCGCGAGATGCTGCCGCGCCTTGAGTCCGGCATGATCCCGAAAATGGCGGCCTGCCTGAAAGCGATTGACGACGGCGTCGAGCGGGCGCACATCGTGGACGGCCGCCTGCCGCATTCGATGCTCCTGGAAACCTTTACGACCGCGGGTATCGGCACGCAGGTCGTCCCGGATGAGGAAGTGAACGCAAATTGAGCAGTACTGAACTGAGCCATTCCGCTGAAGGCCGCAGCAGCGATGGGGGGCCGGGTGTGGTCGGGCACCGCGATGGGCCCACGGCCTCCGCGGTCCCCGTCCGAGCTGGCGAGGACGGGGTGAGGCTGGGGACGG
The DNA here is from genome assembly GCF_056395945.1 of Arthrobacter sp. 05T442. Classification (NCBI taxonomy): domain Bacteria; kingdom Bacillati; phylum Actinomycetota; class Actinomycetes; order Micrococcales; family Micrococcaceae; genus Arthrobacter; species Arthrobacter sp. 05T442. Next base: position 29,308 of record NZ_JBFTKM010000023.1, read on the forward strand.
GCGGGGCCCCCATCGCTGCGGAGGCCGCCGCAACCACAATTGTTGCCAGCAGTAGCGGAGCCGATTGGCTCTCCCGCTACTCATCCTCCCTGCTGGGCGTCTTCGGCACCCCGCAGCGGGTCCTGGTCCGCGGAGCCGGCTGCCTCGTCTGGGACGCCGACGGCAAGGAATACCTGGACCTGCTCGGCGGGATCGCGGTCAACGCCCTGGGCCACGCCCACCCGTTCGTGACCTCGGTGATTTCCAGCCAGCTCGCCACCCTGGGCCACGTCTCCAACTTCTTCACGAGCCCGACGCAGATCGCCCTGGCCGAGAAGCTGCTGGAGCTCAGCCACGCCCCGGCCGGCTCCAAGGTCTTCTTCGCCAACTCCGGCACGGAAGCCGTCGAGGCCGCCTTCAAGCTAGCGCGCCGTAATGCCGGTCCGGACTCCAAACCGCGGACCAGGATCGTCGCCCTTGAGGGCGCGTTCCACGGCCGCACCATGGGTGCCCTGGCACTGACCTCCAAGGAAGCGTACCGGGCGCCGTTCGCGCCGCTGCCCGGCGGGGTCGTCCATGTCCCCTTCGGTGACATTGATGCCCTTCGTGCCGCGGTCGATGACACGACCGCCGCCGTTTTCCTGGAACCGATCCAGGGCGAGGCCGGGGTCCGCCCGCTGCCGGCCGGCTACCTCAAGGCTGCCCGGGAAGCCACGAGCGCAGCCGGTGCCCTCCTGATCCTCGACGAGGTCCAGACCGGAATCGGCCGCACCGGCAAATGGCTCGCGAGCGAGGACTCGGGGATCGTCCCCGACGCCGTCACCCTCGCCAAGGGCCTGGGCGGCGGATTCCCGATCGGCGCCCTCGTGACCTTCGGCCCGGAGACGTCCGGGCTGCTCACTGCCGGCCAGCATGGGACCACCTTTGGCGGCAACCCGGTAGCCACCGCGGCAGCCCTGGCCACCCTGCATGTGCTCGAAAACCAGCGCGTCCTGGCACACGTCCGGGAAGTGGGGGAGCATCTGCGCTCCGGCCTTGCCGCCATCGACGGCGTCACGGAGGTCCGCGGCGAAGGGCTCCTGATCGGGTTCGACCTCGACGCCGACGTCGCCCCGGGCGTCGTGGCCGCCGGACTCGACGCAGGCTTCATCGTCAACAGCCCCGGACCGCGCACCATCCGGCTCGCGCCGCCGCTGATCCTGACGGCCGAACAGGCCGACCGCTTCCTCGCAGCGCTGCCCGCGTTGCTCCAGACCGCAAAGGACGCCCAGTGACCGAGAATCCGAAGAGCCAGACCCGCCACTTCCTCAAGGACACTGACCTCTCCCCGGCCGAGCAGGCGGAAGTGCTTGAGCTCGCCGCCCGGATGAAGGCCGCGCCCTACAGCGTGCAGCCCTTCGCCGCGGAAGGCAGCGGCCGCAAGACCGTCGCCGTCATCTTCGACAAAACCTCCACCCGGACCCGGGTGTCCTTCGCCACCGGCGTGGCGGACATGGGCGGGAACGCGCTCATCATCAACCCGGGCGAGGCCCAGATCGGCCACAAGGAATCCGTGGAGGACACCGCCAGGGTGCTCGAGCGCATGGTGTCCACCATCGTGTGGCGCACCGGTGCGCACGCCGGCCTCGTCGCCATGGCCGAAAACTCCAAGGTTCCGGTGATCAACGCCCTGTGCGATGACTACCACCCCTGCCAGCTCCTGGCCGACCTGCTGACCATCAAGGAACACAAGGGCCAGCTCCAGGGCCTCACGATGAGCTACCTCGGCGACTCCGCCAACAACATGGCGAACTCCTACCTGCTGGCCGGCGTCACGGCAGGCATGCACGTGCGCATAGCCGGCCCGGAAGGCTACCTTCCCTCGCCGGAGATCATCGCCGCGGCCGAAGACCGCGCCTCGCAGACCGGGGGCTCCGTGCTGGTGACGGTCGACGCCGCCGAGGCACTGCTCGGCGCCGACGTCGTCGCCACGGACACCTGGGTGTCGATGGGCCAGGAGGACGAGAAGGAAGCCCGGCTGAAGCTGTTCCGCGACTACGCCGTGGACGAGGCAGCGATGAAGCTCGCGGCGCCCGACGCCGTCGTGCTCCACTGCCTTCCGGCCTACCGGGGCTACGAGATCGCCGCGGACGTCATTGACGGCCCGCAGTCCGTGGTCTGGGACGAGGCGGAAAACCGGCTCCACGCCCAGAAGGCGCTCATGGCCTGGCTCATGCACCGCTCCGGCCTGGCTCTGGTCGACGGGCTCTCGCCGGTCGGTGGGCCGGCGCCGGCGGAGGGGCTGGCCTAGTGTCCGCCCAGCCGGCCTCCCCGGGCGCCAGCCCGGCCACGAAGACGGCCAGGCAGGCGCGGATCACCGCGATCCTGACGGGCGAGTCCGTCCGTTCGCAGGCGGAGCTTGCGGCGCTCCTGGCGGACGACGGCGTCCAGGTCACCCAGGCGACGCTGTCCAGGGACCTCGTGGAACTGGGCGCGGTGCGGGTCCGCGGCAAGGACGGCGTGCTCGTCTACGCCGTACCGGGGGAGGGCGGGGAGCGTGCCGCCAAGAGCGGCGTGACCCAGGAGATCCTCGACGCGCGGCTGGCCCGGCTCTGCGGGGAACTGCTGGTCACCGCCGAAGCCTCCGCAAACATCGTGGTGCTGCGTACCCCTCCGGGAGCCGCGAATTTCCTGGCCCTCGCGATCGACCACTCCGTGATGCCCTCGATCCTGGGCACGATCGCCGGGGACGACACCGTCCTCCTGGTCACCCGGGACCCGTCGGGCGGCGCCGACGTGGCCGCCCGTTTCCTGCAGTTCGCCGAGGAAGCCGGCCAATAGCTGCGGTTGGCCTGCCGCAGGGGTGTGACAGGCTGTTCCGTAGACAAGTTTTACCCGACAGACTTTTTCCCAGACACAAAGCATCACCAAACAACGAAGGAGCATTTGACGTGACTGAGCGTATTGTTCTGGCCTACTCCGGTGGCCTGGATACTTCCGTAGCCATCGGCTGGATCGGAGAAGCCACCGGCGCCGAGGTCATCGCCGTGGCGGTCGACGTCGGACAGGGCGGCGAATCGCTGGAGACCATCCGCCAGCGCGCGCTGGGCTGTGGCGCCGTCGAGGCCTACGTGGCCGACGCGGGCGACGAGTTCGCCAACGAGTACTGCATGCCCACGCTGAAGGCCAATGCCCTCTACCAGGGCCACTACCCCCTGGTCTCGGCGATTTCCCGCCCGGTGATCGTCAAGCACCTGGTCAAGGCCGCCCGCGAATTCGGCGCCACCACGGTGGCCCACGGCTGCACAGGCAAGGGCAACGACCAGGTCCGCTTCGAAGTTGGCATCCAGACCCTCGGCCCGGACCTGAAGTGCATCGCCCCGGTCCGCGACCTCGCCCTGACCCGCGACAAGGCCATCGCCTTCGCCGAGGACAAGGGACTGCCGATCGAGACCACGAAGAAGAACCCGTACTCGATCGACCAGAACGTCTGGGGCCGCGCCGTCGAGACCGGCTACCTCGAGGACATCTGGAACGCGCCCACCAAGGACATCTACGACTACACCGCCACCCCTGAATTCCCGCCGGCACCCGATGAGGTCACCATCTCCTTCGAAGCCGGCGTGCCGGTAGCGATCGACGGCGTCAAGGTCACCCCGCTGCAGGCCATCAAGGAACTCAACCGCCGCGCCGGCGCGCAGGGCGTGGGCCGGATCGACGTCGTCGAGGACCGCCTGGTCGGCATCAAGTCCCGCGAAATCTACGAGGCTCCGGGCGCCATGGCCCTGATCACGGCACACAAGCACCTCGAGGACATCACGATCGAGCGCGAGCAGGCCCGCTTCAAGGCGACCGTCGGCCAGCGCTGGTCCGAGCTGGTGTACGACGGCCAGTGGTTCTCCCCGCTCAAGCGCTCCCTCGACGCCTTCATCGACGACACCCAGCGCTACGTCTCCGGCGACATCCGCATGGTCCTCCACGGCGGCCAGGCGATCGTCAACGGACGCCGCTCCGAGACCTCGCTTTACGACTTCGACCTCGCCACCTACGACACCGGCGACACCTTCGACCAGTCGATGGCGCGGGGCTTTATCGAGCTGTGGGGCATGTCCGCCAAGGTTGCCTCCGGCCGCGACATCCGCGTCGCAGGCCAGTGATGGAGGGCCAGGGCCCACGGGCGCAGGGGGCCCCGGCCGAGCGAAGCGAGACTGCGGTGCGCCCGGGGACAAAGTCTGAAGCCACCAACACTGGCGCCCTGTGGGGCGGCCGGTTCGCCGGCGGCCCCGCGGACGCCCTCGCGGCGCTGAGCAAGTCCACGCACTTTGACTGGCGGCTGGCCCGCTACGACATCGCCGGGTCCAAGGCGCATGCCCGCGTGCTGCACAAGGCCGGCCTGCTGGACGACGCCGAACTGGAAGGCATGCTTGCCGCCCTGACGCAGCTGGACGGGGACGTCGCCTCCGGCGCCTACCTGCCGGCCGAGTCCGACGAGGACGTGCACGGATCCCTCGAACGCGGACTGATCGAGCGCGCCGGAGCCCAGCTGGGCGGCAAGCTCCGCGCCGGCCGGTCCCGCAACGACCAGGTGGCCACGCTGGGCCGGATGTTCCTGCGCGACCACGCCCGGATCATCGCCCGCGGCGTCCTCGCCACGATCGATGCCCTCGTGGCGCAGGCCAAGGCCCACCACGGTGTGGCCATGCCGGGACGGACGCACCTCCAGCACGCCCAGCCGGTACTGCTCAGCCACCACCTGCTGGCCCACGCCTGGGCGCTGCTGCGCGACGTGCAGCGGCTGGCGGACTGGGACAAGCGCGCCGGGGTCTCGCCCTACGGCTCGGGTGCCCTCGCGGGCTCCTCGCTCGGGCTGGACCCGGAGGCGGTGGCGGCGGAACTGGGCTTTTTCTCAGCCACGCACAACTCGATCGACGGGACGGCCTCCCGCGACGTCTTCGCCGAGTTCGCCTGGATCACGGCCATGATCGGCGTCGACCTCTCCCGGGTCTCGGAGGAAGTGATCCTGTGGGCCACAAAGGAGTTCTCCTTTGTCACCCTGCACGACTCCTACTCCACCGGCTCCTCGATCATGCCGCAGAAGAAAAACCCGGACGTGGCCGAGCTCGCCCGCGGCAAGGCCGGCCGGCTGATCGGCAACCTGACCGGGCTCCTCGCCACGTTGAAAGGCCTGCCGCTCGCGTACAACCGCGACCTGCAGGAGGATAAGGAGCCGGTCTTCGACGCCGCGGACACGCTGGAGGTCCTGCTTCCGGCCGTGTCCGGCATGATCGCGACGTTGACGTTCAACACCGAACGGATGGAGGCCCTGGCACCGCAGGGCTTCGCGCTGGCCACGGATATTGCCGAGTGGCTGGTCCGGCAGGGTGTTCCGTTCCGCGAGGCGCATGAGCTCTCCGGTGCCGCTGTGAAGCAGGCCGAAAGCCGCGGCGTCGAGCTCTGGGACCTGACGGATGCTGAGTACGCGGCCATCTCGGAGCACCTGACGCCGGAGGTCCGCACGGTCCTGTCCACCGAGGGGTCGCTCAACAGCCGCAATTCCCAGGGCGGCACGGCACCGGCCGCCGTCGAACGCCAACTGCTGGCCCTGGCGGCCGAGCTCGACGGCGTCCGCGGTTACGCCGGCTAGCAACGCACGCGAGAGGGGCCACGCCGGCAGGGTTCCCTGGCCGAGCTTGCGAGGCTAGGGTGCCGGTGGGGACTTCCGGTCGCATTTCCGCCGACGCTCCTGCACTGCCTGCAGGAGCGTCGGCGGATTTCCTGCCAAAGGTGAGGGGGCGTTGGGCGTTTGCCGCGGAAGTCTTCCCGCTAGCATTGCGGCATGAGCGAATCTTTCCGCGAGCTTCTGCGCTCCCTGCCGGATTTCCCGGACGAGTTGCCCGAGTTCGATCCCGCCACGGCTCCCGCGGACCCGGCGGAGTTGTTCCGGCTATGGCTTGCCGGTGCCCTGGCCGCCGGAGAGCGCCAGCCGAACGCCTGCAGCCTGGCCACGGCCGATGAACTCGGCCGGCCGTCCTCCCGCATGCTGATCCTGAAAGACATCGACGACGACGGCTGGCACTTCGCGACGTCCCGCGACTCCCGGAAGGGCCGGGAGCTCGCGGCAAACCCGCATGCGGCCTTGACCTTCTATTGGCAGCTGCAGGGCCGGCAGGTGCGGGTCGCCGGGGACGTCGTGGAGCTGTCCGCCGCGGCGTCAGCATCCGACTGGAACGCAAGGCCCGGCGCGGATGGCGGTGAGAACCCCAGCTGGCAGCTGTACGCAGTCCGGCCCCGCGAGATTGAATTCTGGCAGGCCCGCCACGACCGCCGGCACATCCGCCACCGCTACGGCCCGGCGGTCCCCAGTTAATCCCCGTTAATCGGCTTGCTCCGGTTAGGATGGGCGCCATGACCGCAATCACACCAGAAAAGCTGCTGGAAGAACTCCACGGGGCAGCGGATATCGTGGCCGGAATCGCCGCCAACCTCACGGACCAGGACGTCAGGTCGCGCTCAGAGCTGCCCGGCTGGACCCGCGGCCACGTGCTGGCACACATCACGGGCATCGCCAACGCGATGGCGCGCCAGCTTGAACACGCCGCGCGCGGCGAAAGCATTGAGCTCTACGACGGCGGCTACGAGGGCCGCACCCGCGCCATCGATCTGGCCGCGGGACACAGCCTCGAGGAACACCGCGCCGACCTGGACGCCGCGCTGGAATGGGCCTTGCGTGCTTTCGACTCCCTCGACGCGGCGGGCTGGCGCGAGCCCATCACCTACCGCGGGGGAGTCGTGTTCGACGGCGGCCTGGCGCTTTGGCGCGAACTCGTCATCCACTCCACCGATCTTGGCACCGGCCGCGGACCGGAAACGTGGAGCCGGCCCTTCTGCGGGCACCTCTTCGACTTCCTGTCCGCCCGGGTGCCGGCGGGGCAGAAGTTCGTCCTGCAGCCGCTCGGACTGCCGGCTATTGCCATCGGCACCGGTGGCAGGTCCACGGTGATCAACGGCATGCTGACCGACATTGCGGCCTGGCTCGCCGGCCGCACGCCGACTCTCGGCAGCCTGCGCGCCACTGCGGCGGCCGACGGCGTCGACCTCCCCGCGCTCCTGCCGTGGCCGGCCGGGGTTCCGGTGAGCAACTAGCACACGCGGCTCAGCCGGCGCAGCTCACTTCAGGACGCCGTTCAATCCGGGGCAGCGCTCAATTCATCGCAAGCGCCACTGCCCGTTCGCGGTCCAGAAGGCTCTCTTTGATGGCGAGCCCCCAGCGGAAACCGCCCAGGGTGCCGTCGGTGCGGATGACGCGGTGGCAGGGAACGAACAGGGCTGCGGCGTTGAAGGCGCACGCACTGGCGGCCGCCCGGACGGCCTTGACGTTCCCGGACAGCGCGGCGTACTCCGTGTACGTCACGGGGCGGCCAGGCTCCACTTTCCGCAGCACGTCCCAGGCATGGTTGCGGAAGGGGCCGGACTTCTGCAGCACGGGCACTTCCATGGCCTGCCCTGGATTGCCGGCGTAGAACGCCTCCACGGCTTCGGAGATGGCGGCGAGATCCGGGACGGGCTCGTAGCCGGTGGGCAGGAGCTCCGCGTGGATCTGGCCCGTCAGCTCGCCGGGAACGGCGGTCCAGCCCGAGGCCAGCACGGCGCCATCGCGGGCAATGATGGTGAAGGGACCGTCCGGGGTAGACATGGTCAACAGCTGGGCTTTCATGGTTTCGCTTTCTTCGGAGTCTGCGCCGGGGTGAGAAGTTTCTTGCGTGCCGCGGCCTGGGCTGCTGCGGCGGCAAGCCAAAGGTGCATGGTGGCGTATGAGCGCCATGGGCTGACGCCGCGGAAATCAGGTGCCAGGGCCGTGCTGGAAGGGGCCGTGCCGGCCAGGGCTGTGCTGGAAGGGGCTGTGCCGGACATCGCCGGCCCGATGACGGCCGCCCGGAGGGAGCGGATGCCGTTGCGGACCGCCGCGTCGTTGGCGAGGAACACGTCCGGGGCGCCGATGACGCGCATCGCGACGTAGCCCACCGTCCAGGGCCCCACGCCGGCCAGCGGGAGGAGCTTGGACTCCAGCCCGGGCAGGTCATCGCCATAGCCAAAATCGAGCTCCCCGGAGGCCATGGCAGCGGCGGCGCCCCGGATGGAGTCAATGCGCCGCTGCGGACCGCGGAGCAACTCGAACCCGGTCTCCGCGATCTGTTCCGCCGTGGGAAACATCCGGTGCAGGCCATCTGCGGGAACCAGGCTTTCGCTCCCGGCCTCGGAGAGCTGAACCAGGGCCGTCCGGGCTGCTGCGACGGTGATCTGCTGCCCGATCATCGCCCGGATCAGCAGCTCCTGCGGATCGAATGACCCGGGCATCCGCATGCCGGGCGTCCGCTCCACGCTTGCGGCCAGGCGCGGGTCGGCGGCGAGGGCCCCGTCGATGGCGAGCGGATCGGCGTCGAGATCCAGCAGGCGGCGGACGCGGCTGAGCAGCGAGGAAAGGTCCCGGAGGTCGACGGCACCGATCGTCAGGACGAGCGGACGGCCGGGGGCACCGGCGTCGAAGTCCACCCGGAACCGCGCATCCCCGTGCGTCAGCCGCAGGGTCCTGGCGTAAGAGCTGGACGTCCCTTCCTCGATGCCGGGGACGGCGCGGACGGCGAGGAAGTCGAAAATGCCCGGATCGAACGGCTCCCGGTACGGCAGGTTCAGCGTCAGGGCTGTCGAGGACGCCGGGGCCCGGTGGTGCCTCGCCGTGGCCCGGAGCGCGGAGGGCGTCATGGCAAAAACTTCGCCGATGGTCTCGTTGAACTGGCGGACGCTGCTGAACCCGGCTGCAAAGGCGACGTCGGACACCAGCATGTCCGTGGAGACGAGCAGCGTGCGGGCCGTCTGGGCCCGGCTGGCACGGGCCAGCGACAGCGGACCCGCGCCGAGCTCGTGGCTGAGGATCCGGTTGAGCTGGCGTGAGGAATAGCCCAGCCGGGATGCGAGACCCTCCACGCCGTCGCGGTTGATCACGCCGTCGTTGATCAGCCGCATGGCCCGGCCGGCGATGTCGGAGCGGAGGTTCCAGGCGGGCGTGCCCGGCACGGCTTCGGGGAGGCAACGCTTGCAGGCCCGGTAGCCGGCATCATGGGCCGCGGCGGACGTCTCGTAGAACGTGACGTTGGCCGCTTTCGGGGTCCGGGCCGGGCAGGAGGGCCGGCAGTAGATGCCGGTCGTCCGGACAGCGGTATAGAACTGCCCGTCGAAACGGGTGTCGCGGGCATCGATTGCCCGGTAGCGCTGCCAAAAGTCCATGGGTCCATCCTGCCAGCTTCCCGGTTCGCCTGCTAGCGGAATTCGGACACGGGCGTGGAGCCCGTTGCCCGGAGTTGTTAAAGTCTGAATATGAGTACCAATCCATCGGCCGCCGCTACGCCACCGGCGTTCGACGCGAACCGGACCCTGCGCGAGGTGCTTTCGGCGGATGCCAGGCACGTCGCGCCGTTGCTTCTCGGCGCCGTCCTGACGCACGACGGGCGCGAAGGCACGGTCTCGGTGCGGATCACGGAGGTGGAGGCCTACCTCGGACCGCATGACTCGCTGCACCCGGATCCCGGCTCGCATACCTTCCGCGGCGCGACACGGCGGAATGCGCCGATGTTCGGCCCGGCGGGCCACCTCTACGTGTACTTCACGTACGGGATGCACCACTGCGCCAACATCGTCTGCGGACCCGAGGGCATGGCCTCGGGACTGCTGCTGCGGGCCGGCGAGGTCGTCGCGGGACAGGACGTGGCACTGGCCAGGCGCCCGACGTCGAAATCCGCCAAGGACCTGGCGAGCGGCCCCGCACGGCTCGCCACGGCGCTTGGGCTGACGACTGCGGACAGCGGGCGGGACGCACTCGGCGCGCCGTTCCGGCTGGAATTGCCGGTGGCTCCGGCCGCCGACATCAGCTCAGGTCCGCGCGTGGGAGTCTCCGGCGCCGGCGGCACGGACGACTATCCCTGGCGGTTCTGGCTCAGTGGCGACCCGACCGTGTCCCGCTACAAGGCCGCGAAGGTCAGGACCGCGTAACCGGGCACGCCAGCGGGTGCCCGGCATCCGCACTGGAGCACCGCACAGGGGATGATCAAGCATTATGGGCGAAGGCAAGCGTGGGAAGCCGGCCAGCGAGCTGGAAAGGCTCCATATCTTTGAGAAGCTGGCCGCGGAGTACTTCCGGATGGTTGAGCTATTCACACCCCGTGGAGGGCCCGTTCCCCCCGACGCCATGGAGTGGGAGCGCAGGCACTGGGTCGAGCTCTTCCGCGCGGCCCTGTTGCGCAAGTTCATCGTTCCCGAGGAGCACGTATCGCTCAAGCTCGTGGTGAGGGCCCTGCGTCTGTGCAACACCTCATCAGAGGGCAGAGTGGAGGCGGGCGCAGATGAAGTGGCCCACTTGTTCACTGCCGAGATGATCCGGGACCGGCAGCCGCTGATGTCAGAATCGGCCCCGGATGAAGCGCGTGACCTGTTCGAGGACGTTCTCTATGGACGGCTCCTCCACGGTGACGCCGACAGGTTCCACCGCGCCGGCTGGGCGGAGGACTACGCCCGGATGAGCGCCGTGGCGGCCGAAAGGTTCGAGGCGGAGCGCGCGCTCAGAAAAGCCCTCGACGTCGTCAGGTACGGCCTCGCGAACGGCCTCCTGCGGCTACCGGAACCGCCAGCCAGTAAGGTGGACGGGTGAATCCAAGCGAGTCGAACCAGAACAAAACAGCGAAGCCGGTGGACGGGCTGATCAGCAGCCTGTGCGCAACTATCCCGGACTATCCCAAACCCGGAATCAGCTTCAAGGACCTGACCCCCGTCTTCGCCGACGGCCCCGCACTGAAGGCAGTGGTCGACGCCCTCGTCGGACCATTCAAGGGCCAGTTCGACGCCGTCGCCGGCGTCGAGGCCCGCGGCTTCCTGCTCGCAGCGGCCGCGGCGTACGCCACAGGCACCGGAGTCATCACCGTCCGCAAGGCCGGCAAACTGCCGCGTGCTGTTGTGTCCGAGGACTATGCGCTCGAATACGGCACGGCCACCCTCGAGCTGCACACCACGGACCTCGCTCCGGGGAGCCGGGTCCTGATCCTCGATGACGTGCTCGCCACCGGCGGCACCCTGGGCGCAGCCGCCCGGCTGTTCGAACGGTGCGGTATCCACGTCGCGGGCATCGGCGTGGTGATGGAGCTCGACGACCTGTCCGGCCGCGAGGCCTTGAGCGGCTATCCGGTCCGCTCCCTGCTGCGCCTTTAGCTGGACCATTCCGGCCGGACCGGTACAATTCCCTGACTAACATTGCCTCGACATGTTCAGACGGGTTCACCGAAATGGTTGTAGAATGGACGGTCCGTCTTTTTCGATAGGGGAACGTTCGATGCACGACGCTGATTTGGCCCATGAACGCGACTATGTGGCCGGACTCTATGCCCGGCTCGATGAGTTGCGGGCAGAAAAGCGCGCACAGCTGGCCCAGGTACGCCGCGCCGGTGCCGTGGGCACCATGCAGAATGTCTCCGAACGTGACGCCTTCGCGGCGCTCTATGAGGACCGCCTCGCCCAGCTCGACGCCGTCGATGACCGCCTCGTGTTCGGCCGCCTGGACCTTGATTCCGGGGAGGCGCAGTACATCGGCCGCATCGGCCTGACAACCGAGGACCTGCAGCGCCTCATGGTGGACTGGCGGGCACCCGAAGCCGGCCACTTCTACCAGGCCACCGCGTTCGACCGCCAGGGTGTCCGCCGCCGGCGCCACCTGATTCTGCAGGGACGCGAGGTCAAGGCGATCGAGGATGACGTGCTCGACGCCGACATGCTCGCCGACAACGATTCCCTCCAGGGCGAAGGCGCCCTGCTGGCCGCACTGAACTCCAAGCGGACCGGCCGCATGTCGGACATCGTCGGCACCATCCAGTCCGAGCAGGACCGGATCATCCGCTCCTCCATCTCCGGCGCCCTCGTGGTCCAGGGCGGCCCGGGCACCGGCAAGACTGCTGTCGCGTTGCACCGTGCTGCGTACCTCCTGTACACCCACCGGGAACGCCTCAAGACGGCGGGCGTGCTTTTGGTGGGCCCGACGTCGTCGTTCATGAAATACATCGAACGCGTGCTGCCCTCCCTTGGCGAGACCGGCGTCGTGATGGCGAGCCTGGGCCGGCTCATGCCCGGAATCACCGCTGTCGCCGAGCCGGAATCCGACGTTGCCGCGATCAAGGGCCGGCTTGCGATGGCCGAAGTCGTCGCCAACGCCGTGGCCAACCGGCAGCGCATCCCGGCCGCGAACCGCATCCTCGAGGTCGACGGACGCAAGCTCGTCCTGACGCCGCGGCAGGTCCGGCGTGCCCGCGACAAGGCACGGGCCACCGGCAAGCCGCACAACGAGGCCCGTGTCTCCTTCGTCAAGATCCTGCTGCGCGAACTGACCGAACAGATGACGGAACTCGTGGAGGCCGGGAGCATCGGCAACAATGCCGACCGCTCCTACCTCGCCGAGGACGTGCGCTCCGCACGCGATGTCCGGATCGCCCTGAACTTGTGCTGGATGCCGATGACCCCGGAGAAGCTTGTGTCGGAGCTCCTGAGCAAGCCGGCCATCCTGGAAGCCTGCACCCCGAACCTCACCCCGGCCGAGCGGGCCTTGCTGCTCCGGCCCGCGGATGCGCCCTGGACTGAGGCCGATGTGCCGCTCCTGGACGAGGCCGCCGAACTCCTCGGCGAGCTTGACCCGGCGGCCGGCAGGGGACTGGCGCAACAGGAACACGACCGTGCCCGCGATCTCGCCAACGCCAAGCAGACGCTGGTCAACATGGAAACCGCGGGGGTCGATGTCCTCATTTCCGCCGAGGACCTGGTGGACCAGAACCAGGAGCGCGAGACCCGGCTGACCGCGGCGGAACGCGCCACGACCGACCGCACGTGGGCTTTCGGGCACATCGTGGTCGACGAAGCGCAGGAACTCTCGCCGATGCAGTGGCGCCTCCTCGTGCGCCGCTGCCCGCTGAAGTCCTTCACGATCGTGGGCGACATCGCCCAGACAAGCTCCGTCGCGGGTGCCAATTCATGGCACAGCGCCCTGGCCCCGATGTTTGGCGACCGCTGGCAGCTCGAGGAACTCACCGTCAACTACCGCACCCCCTCCCAGATCGCCGAGGCCGCCGCACGGATGGCCAACGCCGCCGGGCTCGTTGTCTCGGCGCCCAAGGCTGTCCGCGAAGGACGCTGGGCACCCGTCATTGACCGGGTCGACACGGGCGGGATCGTCAGCAAACTCGTTGATGTACTTCCCGGCGAGCTGGCCGCCATCGAGGGCGGCCTGCTCGCCGTGATTGCCGACGGCCCGCTGCTCCCGGAGGCCGCGGCAGCGCTGCGGGCGGTGTACGGCCGCCGCGTCGGGAACGGTGCCGGCAGCTATGCGCAGGACATCGTGGTCATCAGCCCCCGTGAGGCAAAGGGCCTGGAGTTCGACGGCGTCGTGGTCCTGGAGCCGACCGCCATGCTCAACCATGAGCACGGCCGGGTCGGGGATCTGTACGTCGCGATGACCCGGCCCACGCAGCGGCTGCGGCTCATCGCCGCCGCCGGCGTGCCGGCAGGCATCGAGGGCTAGGACAGGCGGCGGCGCCAGGCCGTCCGCCTGCGTCACCTGTGCTGCGGGGGTAGCGATCCTGCTACCTTAGATTCCGTGTCCCAGCTAAATAATCTCGATGCCCAGCAGAACGACTCCAGTTTCGCCAACATCTGGCAGGAACTGAAATGGCGTGGCCTTGTCCACGTCTCCACGGACGAGGCGGAGCTGGAGAAGCTGCTTGCCGGTGATCCCGTGACGTACTACTGCGGCTTCGATCCGACCGCGCCGAGCCTGCACCTGGGCAACCTGGTGCAGCTGTTGCTCATGCGCCGGATCCAGCTGGCCGGCCACAAGCCCCTCGGGCTGGTGGGCGGTTCCACCGGCCTGATTGGCGATCCGCGTCCGACGGCCGAGCGCACCCTCAACACCAAGGACACCGTGACGGAGTGGGTGGGGTACCTGCAGGCCCAGGTCCGCCGCTTCCTGAGCTTCGACGGCGACAACGCCGCCCGCATGGTCAACAACCTCGACTGGACAGCGCCACTGAGCGCCATCGACTTCCTCCGCGACATCGGCAAGCACTTCCGTGTCGGCACCATGCTGCGCAAGGATGCCGTTGCGTCCCGCCTGGGTTCCGACGAAGGCATCAGCTACACGGAGTTCAGCTACCAGATCCTGCAGGGCATGGATTACCTCCAGCTCTACCGCGACTACGACTGCGTGCTGCAGACCGGCGGTTCGGACCAGTGGGGCAACCTGACCAGCGGCACCGAACTCATCCGCAAGGTCGAGGGCAAGCATGTCCATGCCCTGGGCACGCCGCTCATCACGAACTCCGACGGCACCAAGTTCGGCAAGAGCGAGGGCAACGCGATCTGGCTTGACCCCCGGATGTGCAGCCCGTACGCCTTCTACCAGTTCTGGCTGAACACCGCGGACGGCGACGTCGCCGCACGCCTGAAGGTGTTCACGTTCCTGAGCCGCGCCGAGATCGAGGCACTGGAGCTCGCCGTCGCCGAACGGCCGTTCGCCCGGGAAGGCCAGCGGACGCTTGCCTACGAGGTGACCTCGCTCGTCCACGGCGCGGAGGCCACAGACAAAGTCATCGCTGCTTCGGCAGCGGTCTTCGGCAACGGCGACCTCACCTTGCTCGACGAGGCAACCCTGAAGGCCGCCACCTCGGAACTGCCTTCAGCCAATGTCGATGCCGGCGCCCTGGGGATCATTGAGCTCCTCGTCGCCTCGGGCCTGTCGGAAAGCAAGTCGGCGGCCCGCAGGACGGTGAATGAAGGAGGGGCGTACGTTAACAACGCGAAAGTCTCGGATCCGGAGGCCGTAGTTGCGCCCGGTGAACTGCTCCTTGGACGGTACCTATTGCTGCGCCGGGGTAAGAAGAACCTGGCAACGGTGGAAGTCACCGCGCCGTAGGACTCGTGCTCCCGGAGGCTGCCAGCATGCTCCTCCCCGGCCGATTTGCCCGGCAGGGGAGGAGCGTGTAGTGTCTTCTGAGTCGCCGCCGTTGAGTGGTGACAAACCCCCAACAAAACAGAGGCAGTTTTTCAGGCGCTAGGCGCTGAGATGGAAAATTTGCCTCACATTTTGCTGGGCGGATTCGCTCCACTAAGTGAAATTCGGGAGAATATCCCGGATTTGCAAAGTGGAAATGAATGAAATAAGCTATAAACATCGCAGCGAAGAAAAACGAAATAAAGAATTCATGGAAATGAATTATTTCGGCAAGTATTCGAATGTGTCTGTTGTTTGAGAACTCAATAGTGTGCCAAGTTTGTTGATACCAATTTATTGTATTGAATTGGTTGGATTGGCCAGGTTGCGCCACCCCGTGGTGTGGTCTGGTTTTTACAGCTGGTTTCAAATTTTGTGCAGCCGGCGCGTCCCGTTTTCCCGGGGGTGTTGGTTGTGTCTGTTTTTGTTTTACTTCAACGGAGAGTTTGATCCTGGCTCAGGATGAACGCTGGCGGCGTGCTTAAC
>NZ_JBFTKM010000024.1:0-42607 GCF_056395945.1 Arthrobacter sp. 05T442
GATTCACCCTCAGGCGCCGTGCCCGGCGCCTGCGCGTTGCCGGTGCGGGGGTTGGTGGCGGTGTTCATGACCGTGAGGAGGTGCTCGAACTGGTCGGGGGTCGCGAAGATCTCCAGGCGGTGCAGGCCGTGGCGGTTCCGGCGGATGAAGGCGCCCTGGAGCTGGCGCAGCAGTTCCTCGGAGGGTTCGGCGCCGTCCTGGTCCATCGCGTCCGCCCAGCGGCGTGCGACCCGGACCAGGAAGTCCGCGTCGTTCCCGGCCGCGGTGCTCGTCAGGGCGTGCTCCATCCGGGCCGCGGCGTCCCCGTCGCAGGCGTGCCGGACCCGGTCCAGCGCGAGCGTGATGATCGTGGCGGCCCGGGACGCGACTTCCCCGGCCGCGACCGCGGCCCCGAGTTCCCCGCGCACGGCAGGCAGCGTCTCCCCGGCGAATCCCTGTCGGGGCAGGATGCTCTCGGCGAGGGAGAGCCGGCGCCGGGCCTCGGACGCTGCGATCAACAGCCGTGCCCGCAGGAACTCCACGGTGTTCCGGTACCCGTCATCCACCGGTTCCACCGGTTCCGCCGCACCCGACCGGGACGCCGCCCCGCCCCTAGAGACTCCGGCCGCCGTAACGGGCGAAGCACCATCCCCGGCCCGTGTCCCGCCAGCCGCGGTGGCCACAGCCGCCAACGTCGCCCCGCTCCCGCCGGAATCGTCCCGCCAGCCCGTCGTCCACGAGGCAGCACACTTCGCGGCGTCCGCCGCAGCCTGGCTCCGGGTCCGGTCCACCGCCGCGGCCGCCACGAGCTGGAGATACTCCACATGCCGCGACAGTTCCTCCACGCCGCCGGCGAACTCCGACGCCGCCCGGAAACCAAACAAAGCCGCGTCCTGCACCGCCGTCGAGCCCACGCGTTGGAGTGCAGCGAGAGCGCTGTCCAGGCCGGACGGTCCGGCAGGCGCGGTGCCCTGCATCGGGCCACGGTCCGCACCCTGCCCCTCGTCCTCAAAAGGAATGAAATCCCCGACGGCTTCCACAATCACAGTCTGCCAGTGGGCTCTGACAATAATGATGAAATGGCCGCTGTTGCGGCGTGACCGGCCGGCCTGACAGCAAAGAGACGGCCGTCAAGCGGGAAGCACCTTTGGGTGCAAGACACCCCGAGGCAATCGTCCAGGGCTTCGGCGCCAGACTGCCAGGCCGTGGGGCCGCACGGAGGGCCGCGGAAGCCCACACCCAGGCGAGGCCGGCCAGCCCCACCCTGACGGATCCGATGGCGAAAGCGGACCGGCCCTCAGGTGCAACTAAACTGGACTCGATTCCCTAGCCATCCACCGTGAGGACAGACTGCACATGGCCATTTTGAATATCCGCATCATCGGAGATCCTGTGCTGCGCACAGTCGCCGATCCCGTGACGGAATTCGGGCCTGAACTGGCGAAACTCGTAGCGGACATGACCGAAACCATGGAGGACGTCGACGGGGCAGGGCTGGCCGCGCCCCAGGTCGGCGTGAGCAAGCGCGTCTTCACCTACCGGATCGGCGGCGTAGAGGGTCACATCATCAACCCTGTGCTGGTGAGCAGCGAGGACTTCCAGCCGGACCAGGTCGAGGGCTGCCTCTCCATCCCTGGCCTCGGCTTCCCGGTCCGCCGTTACCGGCACACGACCGTCACCGGCGTCGACCTTCACGGTGATCCCGTCACGATCGAGGGGGAGGGCATGCTGGCGCGCTGTTTCCAGCATGAAACCGACCACCTGGACGGGATCCTGTTCACAGACCGGCTGGAAGGCGAGGACCGGAAGACCGCGTTGCGGGCCATCCGGAATGCCAACTACGACTCCATCACCGAGCAGACGACGGCGAAGCGCGCCAGGACAGTTGGATCGAGCTTCGGTTCCGGCGGCGCCGGGACGGGGAGTTTCGGCTCCTTCGGAAACTCACAGTGAGGGTACTCTTCGCCGGCACGCCGGCTGTCGCCGTGCCCTCCCTGGACGCCCTGGTCGACGCCGGCTTCGACGTCGTCGCCGTCCTCACCCGCCCGGATGCGCCGCTGGGCCGCAAGCGCATCCTCACGCCGTCGCCCGTCGCGGCCCGCGCCGCAGAGCTCGGTATCGACGTCATCCGGGCGTCCAAGGTCGACGCCGACGTGACGGCCAGGATTGCCGCAACGGCCCCGGATGTCGCCGCGATCGTGGCCTACGGGGGGCTTATTCCGCGCCCGGCCCTGGACGTTCCCCGCCACGGCTGGATCAACCTGCACTTCTCCCTCCTGCCGGCCTGGCGGGGAGCGGCGCCCGTCCAGCGGGCGCTCATCGCCGGTGACGACATCACCGGCGCTGTTACGTTCCTGCTCGAGGAAGGGCTGGACACTGGCCCCGTTTTCGGCACGCTCACAGAAACCGTCCGCTCCGATGACACTGCGGGGGCGGTGCTCGAGCGGCTCTCGCACAGCGGAGCCGTGCTGCTGACCCAGACGCTGTCCGCCGTCGACGCCGGCAAAGCTGCGGCCGTGCCGCAGCAAGGGGACGTGAGCCTGGCCCCGAAGCTGACCCTGGACGACGGCCGGCTCGACTGGCGGCAGCCGGCCTTGGCGATCGGACGGCGGGCCCGCGGGGTCACCCCTGAGCCCGGCGCCTGGACCACACTGGACGGGCAGCGCGTCAAACTGGAACCGGTCCTGCTCCGGCCCGAGGCGCCCGCCCTGAAGCCCGGCCAGTTGGAGATGGACGGGAAGAGCGTACTGGTGGGAACCGGCTCGCACCCGGTGGAACTCACCCGGATCCAGCCCTCGGGCAAGAAAATGATGACCGCAGCTGATTGGGCGCGCGGACAGGCAACACTTGAAAGCATGGTATTCGAATGAGCGAGTCGGGAACTAGTGGCAGCGACCGCGGCCGGGGCCCCCAGCGCGGAGGCGCCGGAGGCCAGCGCGGCGGCCAGGCCAGCCGCGGCCGGGATGGCAGCCAGCGCGATGCCAAGGGTCGGGAGCGCAACCGCGGCCAGCAGCGCGGATTCTCCGAGAGCGCCCCATCACAGCGCACCCGCAGCGCGGACCCTGCCAGGCTCGTGGCGTTCGAGGTCCTCCGCGCCGTCGCCGCCGAGGACGCCTACGCGAACCTCGTGCTTCCGGCCCGGATCCGGCATCACGGACTGGACAAACGCGATGCCGGCTTCGCGACCGAACTGAGCTACGGCGCCCTCCGCGGCCAGGGCACCTACGACGCGATCCTGGCACGCTGCGTGGACCGGCCGCTGGACCAGCTGGATCCCGCCATCCTCGATGCGCTCCGGATCGGCGTCCACCAACTGCTCGCCATGCGCGTCCCCGCGCATGCCGCCCTGGACCAGACGGTCGGCCTGGCCCGCGCAGTGATCGGGGCCGGGCCCTCGGCGCTCATCAATGCTGTGCTGCGCAAGGTCTCCGCCCGCACCCTGGCGGAATGGCTGGACCTGCTGACCGGCGAGGAGACAGACGAGACAAAGATCGCTGCCATCCGTTTCGCCCACCCGGAGTGGATTGTCCGCGCCATGCGGCAGTCCCTCGTGGCCCACGGCCGGCCTGTCGCCGAGATCGACGAGCTTTTGGAAGCGGACAATGCCGCACCGGTGGTCAACCTCGTGGCGCTGCCCGGACTCGGCAGCCTCGACGAGGCGCTGGAAGGCGGTGCCACCCCCGGGGAACTCGTCGAGGGCTCGGCACTTTCCAGTGGCGGAGACCTCGGCCGGCTCGCCTCCGTTCGGGAAGGCACCACCCGCATCCAGGACGTCGGATCGCAGCTCGTGGCCCGCGCGCTGGCCGCCGTCGACCTTGGAACCGGGGACGCTGGAAGCTCCAGCCCGGCCGGCGAACGATGGCTCGACCTGTGCGCCGGACCCGGCGGCAAGGCTGCCCTGTTGGGCGCACTCGCCCGGCAACACGGCGCCACGCTGCTGGCCAACGAACCGGCTCCGCACCGCGCCAAGCTGGTCCGGCAAGCCCTCGCCGCGGTGCCCCACGACGTCTGGCACGTGCGGACCGGAGACGGCCGCGAGATTGGCACGGAGATGGCGGAAAGCTTCGACCGTGTCCTTGTCGATGCGCCCTGCACCGGTCTCGGTGCACTGCGCCGGCGACCGGAGGCACGCTGGCGTCGCACGCCCAAGGACCTGACGGACCTCGGCCCGCTGCAGCGCGAACTGCTCAAATCCGCGCTGGCAGCCGTGAAGCCGGGCGGCGTCGTGGCCTACGTGACCTGCTCCCCGCACCCGGCCGAGACGACCGCCGTCGTGAGCGATGCGCTGCGCAAACGCGAGGACCTCGAGCTCCTCGACGCCGGGGCCGTACTGGACAGCGTCAGCCTCACCGGCCATCTGGAGGCGGGGCACGAACTCACCGCCCAGCTTTGGCCGCATGTGCACCGCACGGATGCCATGTTCCTGGCCCTCATCCACAAAAAGGCCTGATCAACAGGTGATACTGGGGTGCGAGTTGCCCGCGCCTTCAGCAGAACTTTCAGCAGAACGACAAGGAATTCTTATGACCCAGTGCTGCATCAACCCGAGCATCCTTTCCGCCGACTTCGCCAACCTTGAGGCCGAACTGCTCAGAATAAGCAACGCGGATGCCGTGCACGTGGATGTCATGGACAACCACTTTGTGCCCAACCTCTCGCTCGGGCTTCCCGTGGTCCAGCGGCTGCAGGAAATCAGCCCGGTGCCGTTGGACGCGCACTTGATGATCGAGCACGCCGACCGCTGGGCGCCCGCCTACGCCGACGCCGGTGTGGCCTCGGTGACCTTTCACGCCGAGGCATCGATCGCACCGATCAAACTGGCCCGCGAACTGCGGGCCCGCGGCGCCAAGGCGGGCCTTGCGCTCCGGCCGGGAAGCGCCGTGGAGCCTTTCCTGGACATGCTCGGTGAGCTGGACCTGCTGCTGATCATGACGGTGGAGCCTGGCTTCGGCGGCCAGGAATTCCTCGAGCTCACGCTGCCCAAGATCCGGCGGGCCCGCGCGGCAATCGACGCTTCCGGCTTCGACGTGGCGCTGCAGGTGGACGGCGGCATCACCGAGGAGACCATCTGGCGTGCCGCCGAGGCCGGCGCCGACGTCTTTGTGGCAGGATCCGCGGTCTACGGCGCCGCAGACCCGGCCAAGGCTATCGAGAGGCTCCGGGAGGCCGGCCGCCGCTCGTTCTGAGCCCGCTCCCGCGGCCTCGCTGGCGCGGCCAGTCCGCCGCGTCCTGTGCCAGGCGCCGTATTCACTGCGCCGCTCCTCGACATGACGCAGACCGTAACCTCCGGCAGCGGGAATAGCCTGGTGCGGCCTGAGGTTGTGTCAGAATAACAACACACATACGTGCTCCGGGGTCGGTGTAAGTCCGAACCGGCGGTTATAGTCCGCGACCCGCGCGCCGGCGCTTCCCCCAGGGGAAATGCCGGCAGACGGTTGAACTGGTGGAATTCCGGTACCGACAGTTAAAGTCTGGATGAGAGAAGCACGTACAGCTGTTACTGCGGCGTCCTATTGGCGCCGCAGTATTGTGCTGTCGTCTACCCCCGGAGCCATCGCGGTTCGTGAGGGAAGGAACGACACACACATATGAACTTTCTGCGATGGCTCTTCACCGACGCTGCTGGCGCCGGAGGCCCGGTGACGGGCAGATGAGCTTTGAACAACAACATGATGCCAGCCCTATGGGGGACGCCGGCACGGGTTTGTCCGGCGCCGGATTCAGCGCCGCCGAAACCGCAGCCATGGAGGCGGCACTGCTCGTCGCCGCAGAGGGCCCCCGCGGAGCGAACCCGCTCGTGGGCGCCGTCGTCATCGCCGCCGACGGAACGCAGCTGGTGTCCGGCCGCCACCGCGGGGCCGGCACCGCACACGCCGAAGCCGACGCGATCGCACAGGCGAAGGCCGCCGGTCATGACCTCCGCGGTGCCACGATCGTGGTGACCCTGGAGCCGTGCAACCACTGCGGACGCACGGGCCCCTGCGCGCAGGCCATCATCGACGCCGGAATCAGCGACGTCATCTACGCCGTCGACGACCCCCATGACCCGGCGGCAGGCGGCGCAGAGACGCTGCGTGCCGCGGGAGTCCGCGTCAGGTCCGGCCTGGCCGCCGACGCTGCGCTGGACCTCAACAGGCGCTGGTTCGCCGCAGTCGCCGCCCAGCGGCCGTTCGTCACGCTGCATATCGCGCAGACCCTCGACAGCCGCATCGCAGCCAGCGACGGGACCAGCCAGTGGATCTCCAGCCCGGAATCCCTCGCGGACAACCACGCGCTGCGCGGCCGGATCGACGCCATCCTCGTGGGCACCCAGACGGTCCTCGTGGACAATCCGCGGCTCACGGCACGCAATGCCGCGGGCGAAACGGCCGGCAAACAGCCGTTGCGCGCCGTCATGGGCTACCGCGAAATCCCCGAGGGTGCGGCCATCAATGGCGAGGACGGCAAGGTTCTGCACCTTGCCACGCGCGATCCCCGGGAGGCCCTGGACCAGCTGTTTGCCGCCGGCGTGCGGCATCTCATGGTGGAGGGCGGCTCCCGGATCCTGAGCGCGTTCCTTGCGGCCGGCCTCGTGGACGAGCTCATCGTGTATCTGGCCCCGACGCTCCTCGGCTCGGGCACCCCCGCCCTGGAGGACCTGGGCATCACCACCCTGGCCGATGCCCAGGAGTGGGAGTGGGATCCGGCGTCCGGGGGCGCGGTCAGGATGCTCGGCCGCGACCTGCGGCTGCACCTCCGCCCGGCCGGCCTCACGGCCAGCGGACCGGAGGGCCACCCCCAGAGCGGGCCCGCGAGCAGCCCTGACACCCGCGCCGGCATGCCCGCCGGCACCATAACTTCACCCGATTCCACCCCGCACCGCACTGGCGCGGACACCGCCGCAGGAGGCAACTGATGTTCACCGGAATTATCGCCGAGCAGGGAAAGGTGCTGTCCGTTGAGCGCAACGGCAACGCCAGCGCCACCGTTCGGCTGCACGCCCCCGGAACCACCGACGGGCTCGCCCTCGGCGGTTCCATCGCCGTCAACGGCGTCTGCCTGACCGCAACGCAGATCGACGGCAAGGACTTCAGCGTCGACGTCATGGGCGAAACACTCAACCGCAGCACTATCGGTGAACTCCTGGCAGGTGACCCGGTCAACCTGGAACGCTGTGTCCCGGCCGGCGGCCGGCTGGACGGCCACGTCGTCCAGGGCCACGTCGACGGCGTCGGCGAACTGCTGGAGCGGGAGGCGCTCGGCAACTGGGACCGGCTCCGCTTCGGCGTGCCGGCCGGGCTGGCACGCTACATCGCGGAAAAGGGCTCCATCGCCGTCGACGGCGTATCCCTGACGGTGACCGCCGTCAGCCCGGCGCCGGAACAGGCACCGTGGTTCGAAGTGGGACTCATTCCCACCACGCTGGCCGAGACCGGCCTGGGCGCGAAACCCCTTGGCGGCCGGGTCAACCTCGAGGTGGACGTGCTGGCGAAGTACACTGAGCGCCTGCTTGCCTTTGCGGGCGGCCCGGCACGGGCAGCCGGCACCCGGGCAGCAGCTCACGTGGAGGGAGGCGCCGAATGAACCAGATCAAGAACCTGTCCGGACACATCCTGGACGACGGCGCCCTGAACGGCGCCGCCTCGCACGAGGCCGCCGCCCAGAACGGCGCCGCCCACGAGGCCGCCCTGCCTGCCGCGGGGCTGAACCCGCGGACGGGTCTGGATCCCATCGAAGAGGCCATCAGTGCCATGGCGGCAGGACGCCCGGTCCTGGTCGTGGACAACGAGGACCGCGAAAACGAAGGCGACATCATTTTCGCCGCGCAGCACGCCACGGCCGCGTTGATGGGCTGGACAGTGCGGTACAGCTCCGGCGTGATCTGCGTACCGCTCGCCGCCGAACGGGCGGACGCCCTCGCGCTGCCGCCGATGGTGGATATCAATGAGGACGCCAAGGGCACTGCCTACACGGTGTCCTGCGACGCAGCCGTGGGAGTCAGCACCGGAATATCCGCCACGGACCGGGCCCTGACCGCCCGGATCCTGGCGGACCCCGGGAGCCAGCCGAATTCCTTGACCCGACCCGGGCATGTTTTCCCCCTTCGCGCCGTTAAGGGGGGAGTGCGGCAACGCCCCGGCCACACCGAGGCGGCAGTGGATCTCTGCCGGCTGGCAGGCCTGGAGCCTGTGGGAGTGATTGCAGAGCTGGTGTACGACAACGGAGAGATGATGCGGCTGGACGGACTTCGCAGCTTCGCTATCGAGCATGGCTGCCCCCTGATTTCGATTACGGATCTGGTGGCCTACCTGGATGCGGGACAGCATGCCGGCCACGCAGCGGATCCGGCCTGATGGAGGAGATACAAATGACGACGTCCGAGACACGAGAAGAGATGTCCATGGCACGCCAGCCGCATCCGGTCAGCGCGGGACCGATCGTCCAGCTGCCCACGGCTTTCGGCGATTTTGTGGCCCAGGCCTGGACCGATCTGGCCACCGGAGCCGAGCACCTCGCGGTCAGTTCACCGATGCTGCCGGTCGACGGCAAGGCGCCGCTGGTGCGCCTGCATTCCGAGTGCCTCACCGGCGACGTGTTCGGCTCCTACCGCTGCGACTGCGGCGAGCAACTGGCCTACGCGCTGGAGATGATCAATGAGTTCGGTGGCACGCTGCTCTACTTGCGCGGCCAGGAAGGCCGCGGGATCGGCCTGGCGAACAAGATGAAGGCGTACGCACTCCAGGAAGCGGGCTTCGACACCGTGGAGGCAAATGAGCAACTGGGACTGCCCGTCGACGCCCGTTGCTACAAGGCAGCGGCCCAGATCCTGGCGGAGATGGGACTCCATGAGGTGCGGCTCCTGAGCAACAACCCGGACAAACAGGACAGGCTCGCGCTGGCCGGAGTCCGGGTGGTGGAAATGGTTCCGACCGAGGTGCCGTCGCGGGAGCAGAATATCCGCTACCTGCAGACCAAGAAGGACCGGATGGACCATCTGCTGGTCCTCGACGTCCAGCCTGCGGCGCCGGCGGCGGGCCAGCGCGGTTTTGAACACGAACAAGACTGACCGCGGCCCGGCCACGTAGAGCAACACCCACAGCACCGCCCCGCAGACCGAAAACTACAGCAAGGATTCACGCATGAGTGGACACGGCGCACCCCAGATTGACCTCACCACGTTCCAGCCCGAAGAAACGTCCCGGCTGAAACTGGCCATTGTGGCCGCAAGCTGGCACACCAAGATCATGGACGGCCTGCTTGACGGCGCCCTGCGCGCGGCAAAGGACGCCGGCATCAGCGAACCGACGGTTCTGCGCGTTCCCGGCACCTTTGAGCTCCCCGTGGCCGCCGCCCGGCTGGCACCGCACTTCGACGCCGTCGTGGCGCTCGGCGTCGTGATCCGGGGCGGAACCCCGCACTTTGAATACGTCTGCGAGGCCGCCACCCTGGGCCTCACCGAGGTCAGCGTGCGCACTGGCGTGCCCGTGGGCTTCGGCGTGCTCACGTGTGACACGGAGCAGCAGGGAATCGACCGCGCCGGGCTTCCGGGCTCCACCGAGGACAAGGGGCACGAGGCCGTCACGGCCGCCCTGGCCACCGCCGTGACGCTCAGGCAGTTCAGCTAGCCGCATGTGTCTTCACTCACATCCTGCCCGTCATGCAAGGGGCCGGCAGGCACGGTCCCGCCCCGAACAAGTAGGCTGGAGCGTGTGAAGAATTTCGAGTCGCTGTTCGCAGAACTGAGTGAGAAGGCAGCCGCACGCCCGGACGGCTCCCGCACCGTCGCAGAACTGGATTCCGGAGTCCACGGCATTGGCAAGAAGGTCGTGGAGGAAGCAGCCGAGGTCTGGATGGCTGCCGAGTATGAATCCGATGAAGCCGCCGCGGAAGAAATTTCGCAGCTGCTCTACCACCTGCAGGTTCTCATGCTCGCCAAAGGACTCAGCCTGGAAGACGTCTACAAGCATCTCTAGCCACGTCAGCGGCGGACGCCGCCTGGACCATTCCGGGCAGAACCGTCGTGTTGCGTGGCCCGGTTTGCCTGCGTAGCCACTTCCTAACCCAAGAAAGACCCCCCAATGCTGAGAGTTGCCGTCCCGAACAAGGGATCCCTGTCCGAAGCCGCCTCCGCCATGCTCGCCGAGGCCGGCTACCGCCAGCGCCGCGACACCCGCGAACTGGTCATGGTTGACCCTGACAACGACATCGAGTTCTTCTTCCTCCGCCCACGTGACATCGCCGTGTACGTCGGCCAGGGAACGCTCGACGTCGGCATCACCGGCCGCGACCTGCTCCTGGACGCTGAGGTTGAGGCGGAGGAGCTGCTGCCGCTGGGCTTCGCGGCCTCGACGTTCCGCTTCGCCGGCCCGGTGGGTGACTTTGAGTCCGTCGAACAGCTCGAAGGGAAACGGCTCGCCACGAGCTACGACGGCCTGCTCCGCGGCTACCTCGCCGAGCGCGGCATCAAGGCCAAAGTGGTCCGCCTCGACGGGGCCGTCGAATCCTCCGTGCGCCTCGGCGTCGCGGACGCGATCGCCGACGTCGTCGAGACCGGCAACACCCTCAAGGCCGCCGGCATGGAGATTTTCGGCGAGCCGATCCTGCGCTCCGAGTCGGTGCTGATCGGCCGCAAGGGCGAGCAGAACCCGGCCGCCGAAGTGCTCATCCGCCGGCTCCAGGGCGTCCTCGTGGCCCGGCAGTACGTGCTCATGGATTACGACATCCGCAAGGAACTCATGGAACAGGCCGCCGCGTTGACGCCCGGCCTGGAATCGCCCACGGTCTCGCCGCTGCGCGATTCGGACTGGGTGGCCGTCCGGTCGATGGTCCCCAAGAAGGACACCAACCGGATCATGGACGAGCTCTACGACCTCGGAGCCCGCGCCATCCTGGTCAGCAGCATCCATGCCTGCCGGATCTGAGCCCAGCACCCCACCGGAGTTCCTTCAGCAAACATCAGGAGAAGTCATGACTGTTGCCGTGCGCGTCATCCCGTGCCTCGACGTCGATGCCGGCCGCGTGGTCAAAGGCATCAACTTTGAAGGACTCCGCGACGCCGGGGACCCCGTGGAGCTGGCCCATCGCTACGACAACGGCGGCGCCGACGAGCTCACCTTCCTCGACGTCACCGCCTCCTCGGGTAACCGGGAAACCACCTTCGACGTCGTCCGCCGCACCGCAGAGGAAGTCTTCATTCCCCTGACCGTCGGCGGCGGCGTCCGGGGCGTGGCGGAAGTAGACAGGCTTCTGCGCTGCGGCGCGGACAAGGCGGCCATCAACACCGCCGCCGTGGCCCGGCCGGACGTGATCGACGAGATCACCCGGCACTTCGGCTCCCAGGTCCTCGTGCTGTCCGTCGACGCGCGGCGCACCCGCCCCGGCTCCGAACCCACGGCTTCCGGCTTCGAGGTCACCACGCACGGCGGACGCCAGGGCACAGGGATCGACGCGATCGCGTGGGCGCGCGAAGCGGCCGACCGCGGGGTGGGGGAGATCCTGCTCAACTCGATCGACGCCGACGGCACCAAGGACGGCTTCGACCTCGAACTCATCCGCCTGGCCCGGGCCGCGGTCAAAGTTCCCATCATCGCGTCCGGCGGTGCGGGCAAGCCCGAGCACTTCCCGCCGGCCGTGGCCGCCGGTGCTGATGCCGTCCTGGCGGCGTCGGTGTTCCACTTCGGGCCCTTCGATATGATTGCCCAGGTCAAGGCCGCGATCCGCGAAGCCGGCTTCGTCGTCCGCTAATCCCCACCGGCCCTCAATCGGGCGTTGCTCTTGCTGGGGGAGGGTTTTAGAGTCCGACTTCTGCGGACTGCAGGAGCGCGACGGCGTCCGGCTGGCCTTCGAACGTCACGAGCGCGTGGCGGGTGCGGCCATGGGCGTGCATCAGGAGTTCGCCGGGCTCACCGACGATCGCCACCGAGACCGGTGCGCGTTTGGCCACATGCCGGGGACCGGAGGGGCGCACCAGTACGATGCCCAGGTCCACACCGCGGTAAAGGATGGCGGCACGCTTGATGAGCTCAGCCCACAAGGCGTCCGAGTAGGCCTCGTCCAGGGCCCTTGGCGCCCAGCGTTCCACTGCGCGGCGGACGTCTTCGGTGTGCACGAAGTACTCGATCAGGTTGGAGCTTTCGTCCAGGGCCTTGATCTTCAGGGGGGAGAGCGCCGGGGGGCCGGCACGGAAAGCGTTCACCAGCCGGGCGTAGTCTTCGGGGGTTTTGAGCTTTGCGGCCAGTTTTGCCGTGGCGGCGTCGGACGCCTTGGACAGCCGCTTGATCAGCAGGCCCAGACCGACGGCGGCTTTCCGCTCACGAAGGTAGAGGTGGGCGGCGAGGTCCCGGGTCAGCCACCCTTGGCAGAGCGTGGCGGAATCAGGGCCGGCTGCCAGCAGTGTTTCGGCCAAAACTTCTCGGGACGGATCGACGAAATGCATCACTTGTGAAACTAGCACGAGACGGCGGCGCCTGCGCACACGAACCCCGGCCGTTTTGCCCGCCGCGGCCCACCAGCCGGGATGTCTATCCGCATGTTACGTCCCGGCGTCACCGACCATGGCGGGCGGACAGACCGTCGCAGTGCCGGTAGGCACTAGACTTGACCTGATGTCTGAGCAGCCCGCCCCCGCCCCTGTTAATGGACCCGCCGTCAACGGACCCGCCGTCAACGGACCCGCCGTCAACGGACCCGCCGCTGGCGAAAGCACCGCCGGCGGAAAGGCCGTCCCCGTTCCGGCCGCGCCCTCGGGCCCCCTTCCGGCCGCACTTGGCGACGCCCTGAAGCGGGACAGCGCCGGCCTGGTGGCCGCGATCGTCCAGCAGTTCGACACAAACGAGGTCCTGATGCTGGGTTGGATGGATGATGAGGCACTTCACCGGACCATGACGACCGGACGCGTGACGTTCTATTCCAGGTCCCGCCAGGAGTACTGGCGCAAGGGGGACACCTCAGGCCATGTGCAATGGGTGAAGTCACTGGCCATGGACTGCGACGGCGATGCGCTGCTGGTCCGTGTCGACCAAGTCGGCGCAGCCTGCCACACCGGCACCCGGACCTGCTTCGACGGGCGCGATCTCGACGCCGTCATCGGCCAGGGCTAGCGCGCCGGCCCGCGGCTCCACACGCTGGAGCTGCAACCCCGCGGCCGATCGCCACTCAGCCACCCCCCACCTTCAGAACTGAAAGAACAGGCGGAAACCACAGCCATGCAGGACCTTGGAATCATCAGCCCGGGCCTGGAAGAGTTCCGTGAACTCGCAGGCCACAGCCGCGTCATCCCCGTCCGGCTGAAGGTGCTCGCTGACGCCGAAACCCCGATCGGGCTCTACCGCAAGCTCGCCCACGGCCAGCCCGGAACCTTCCTGATGGAATCCGCGGCTGTCGGCGGTTCCTGGTCCCGCTACTCCTTCATCGGCGCACGCTCCCGGGCCACGCTGACCACCAAAGACGGCCAGGCGCGCTGGCTCGGCGAACCTCCGGTCGGCGTCCCGCTGGACGGCAGCCCGGTCGACGCCGTCCGCGACACCATCGAGGCGCTCCGCACGGACCGCTTCGATGGGCTGCCGCCGTTCACGTCCGGCCTGGTCGGATTCCTCGGCTGGGAAACGGTCCGTCACTGGGAGAAGCTGACCAGCCCGCCGGAAGACGATCTTGAGCTGCCCGAAATGGCCCTGAACCTCGTGACGGACATGGCCGTGCACGACAACATGGACGGCACCGTCCTGCTGATCGCCAACGCCATCAACTTCGACAACAGCTCCGAACGCGTCGACGACGCCTGGCACGACGCCGTCGCCCGCGTCAGGGCGCTGCTGGCGAAGGTCAGCGCCCCCGTGGAGCAGCCCATCTCCGTCCTCGAAACCGCCGCCCTGGATTTCGCCTCGAGCGTGCAGGAACGCTGGGACGAGAGCGGGTACCTGGCCGCCCTGGACCGCGGCAAAGAGGCCATCATCGACGGCGAGGTCTTCCAGGTGGTGATTTCGCGCCGGTTCGAAATGGAATGCGGCGCCGACCCCCTGGACGTCTACCGGGTGCTGCGGAACACGAACCCCAGCCCGTACATGTACATCTTCAGCCTCGAGGACGCCGCCGGCCGTCAGTACTCGATCGTCGGCTCCTCGCCGGAGGCCCTCGTGACCGTGACGGGCGAGGAAGTCATCACCCACCCCATCGCCGGGTCCCGTCCGCGCGGCAAGACCGTCGAAGCGGACAAGGCCCTCGCCGAGGAACTGCTCGCTGACGAGAAGGAACGCGCCGAGCACCTGATGCTGGTCGATCTTTCCCGCAATGACCTCTCCAAGGTCTGCGTTGCCGGCTCCGTGGATGTCACGCAGTTCATGGAAGTGGAACGCTTCAGCCACATCATGCACCTCGTCTCCACCGTCGTCGGGAAACTGGCGCCGGGCGCCAAAGCCTATGACGTCCTCAAGGCCACCTTCCCGGCGGGGACGCTCTCGGGCGCCCCCAAGCCGCGGGCGCTGCGGCTGCTGGACGAGCTCGAACCGCACCGCCGCGGCATCTACGGCGGCGTCGTGGGCTACCTTGACTTCGCCGGGGACATGGACATGGCGATCGCGATCCGCTCGGCCCTCCTCCGGGAAGGCCGCGCCTACGTGCAGGCCGGCGGCGGCATCGTCGCCGATTCCGTCAACCCCACGGAAGCCCAGGAAACAGTCAACAAGGCCGCTGCCCCGCTCCGGGCCGTGCACACCGCCGGCTCCCTGCACAACATCACGGCCGACGCCGTTCCCGACGCCCGCCCCAGCGCCGGCCCCAGCGCCACCCCCTCCGGGGCGGACAACTGATGGCGGCCGAGGACAACTCCGCGGACTCCGGCCCGGGGATCGTGCCGGAGTCCATGGTCAAGAGCAGCAAGCCCCCCGCCGTCCCGCGCTGGGCCCGAAAAGGCACTCTCGTTCTTGCGATCGCCGCCCTCGCGCTGGCCGTGTTCGGCACCACCACGCAGACCTGGCTCACGGTCCACCTGGATCCCGGCCAGCTGGGCCAGGCCGTCAGCGGCCAGGACGGCCTGCAGGTCCAGGGCAGCAAGGCAGCCACCACCGTGACGGCGCTGGCCCTCGTGGCCCTCGCCGGGGGACTCGCCGCCTCGATTGCCGGCCGCATCGCCCGCTGGGTCATCACTGTGATCATCCTCCTGGCGGCCGCCGGCATCGTCGGCGCGGCTGCGGTGGTGCTGGCCGATCCGCTGGCCGCGTCGCAGGGCTCCATCGCCGCCGCCACCGGGATCAGCGGCAGCAGCGTTCAGGTGGACGTCACGGCGTTCCCCGTCCTCGCCGTCGTCGCCGGTTCCCTGCTGGGGCTCGGCGCACTGCTGATCGTGCCGGCGGGACGCTACTGGCGGAGCCGCACCAAGTATGACGCCGCACCCGCCGGCACCCCCGCGGGCAGTGCCTCCGCGCACGCCGGGCCGCCGGACGACATTGAGAGCTGGGACCGGCTCTCGCGCGGGGACGATCCCACCTGAGCCAACGCCGCGGACGCGACCAATAGCGCGGCCAAATAACGCCGCCAAAAAATGGCAGAATGTAAGCAGTATTCATCCTGAGGAGATTTCAATGAGCAAAGCCACTGTTTCCGCAACCACGCCCGCCGCGCCGGCAGGCGTCTACGACGACGTCGACCACAGCGAAGCCCCGGGTCACGGCAACAGCCCGGCCGCGTGGACGTGCGTGATCATCATGCTGGTCGGCGCGCTCATCGCCGCGATCGCCTTCGTCATCGCCAGCACTCCCATCTTCATCGCCGGCGCCGTTGTCATGGTGATCGGCCTGCTCGCCGGCTGGGTCATGCGCAAGGCCGGCTACGGCGTCGGCGGCAGCAAGCTGAAGAACTCCGGCCACTAAGGGTGAGCGTTCTCGACGACATCAACGCCGGTGTCAGGGAGGATATGGAGGCCCGCCAGCGGCTCGTCACGCTCGCAGAGCTGAAGGAGCGAGCCGCGGCGGCCGCTCCCGCCCGCGACGCCTGGGCCGCCCTCGGCGGCGCCTCCGCCCGGCGGGACCAGCTGAAGGTCATTGCCGAGATCAAGCGCCGCAGCCCCTCCAAGGGCGACCTCGCCAGCATTGTGGACCCCGCGTCCCTTGCCGTGCAGTACGCCGACGGCGGCGCCGCCGTGATCAGCGTCCTGACCGAACAGCGCCGCTTCAACGGTTCGCTGGCCGACCTCGACGCCGTCCGGGCCGCTGTGGACATCCCGCTGCTGCGCAAGGACTTCATGCTCGATGAGTACCAGATCTGGGAGGCCCGCGCCCACGGGGCCGACCTCATCCTGCTGATCGTGGCCGCCCTCTCCGACGCACAGCTGCGCGAGTTCACGGCCCTCAGCCGCGAGCTCGGCATGAATGTGCTCGTGGAGACGCATACAGCTGAAGAAATCCGGCGCGCCATCGCCGCCGGTGCGCGGATCATCGGCGTCAACGTGCGCAACCTCAAGACGCTCGACGTCGACCGCTCGGTCTTCGCCGAGCTCGCCGGAGGTATGCCGGCCGGGGCGCTCGTTGTCGCCGAGTCCGGCGTGCGGGATATCGAGGACGTCCGGCACTACGCGGCCAACGGCGCCAACGCGGTCCTGGTCGGGGAGGCGCTCGTCAGCGATTCGACGCCCCGCGAGCGGATCGCCGAATTCATGGCCGCCGGAGCGACGGCAATCGCCGCACGCGCCTGACATACCCGTCCGGCACGGGCCGGCCGTGGCTCTGCCGCTCCGGCGGCGGGCACCGGACCTCGGCACCGGACCGCAGGGCACAGGATTATCAGCGGGGCACAGGATTATTAGCGGATCTGCCCGGCAGATCCTCATAGCTAGCAGTGGAACAGGATGGTGAGACTGATGGTCGATGCGCCAGCAGCCGGCTCAGACGAAAATGCCGTGGACGCGTTTCTGCAGGGCGGACAGTCCTTGCGGCATGCCCCGGGACCGTACTTCGGCTCCTACGGCGGCCGGTGGATGCCCGAGTCGCTCATCGCGGCCCTGGACGAGCTTGAGGACACGTTCGAGAAAGCCAAAGCCGATCCCGGGTTCGTCGCGCAGATCGCCGATCTGAACAAGAACTACTCCGGCAGGCCCTCCCTGCTGACCGAGGCGAAGCGCTTCTCAGAACACGCCGGGGGAGTCCGGATCTTCCTCAAACGCGAAGATCTCAACCACACGGGCTCGCACAAAATCAACAACGTCCTCGGCCAGGCGCTCCTCGCCAAGCGGATGGGCAAGACCCGCATCATCGCCGAGACCGGCGCAGGCCAGCACGGCGTCGCCAGCGCCACTGCCGCCGCCCTGCTGGGCCTGGAATGCGTCGTATACATGGGCGCCGAGGACTGCCGCCGTCAGGCCCTCAACGTGGCCCGCATGGAACTCCTCGGCGCGACCGTCATCCCCGTGACCAACGGTTCCCAGACGCTCAAGGACGCCATCAACGAGGCCCTCCGCGACTGGGTCGCCAACGTGGACAACACCCACTACCTGCTCGGCACCGCCGCCGGCGCCCACCCGTTCCCCGCTATGGTCCGGTACTTCCACGAGGTCATCGGCGAGGAGGCCCGCGCCCAGATCCTGGAACAGACCGGCAGGCTGCCCGACGCCGTCTGCGCCTGCATCGGCGGCGGCTCGAACGCTATCGGCATCTTCCACGGCTTCCTGGATGACCCCGCCGTGAAGATCTACGGTTTCGAGGCCGGCGGCGACGGCGTCGAAACCGGACGCCACGCCGCCACCATCACGCTCGGCAAGCCCGGCGTGCTGCACGGCGCCCGCTCCTACCTGATGCAGGACGACGACGGCCAGACCATCGAGTCGCACTCCATCTCGGCAGGCCTGGACTACCCCGGGGTCGGCCCGGAGCACTCCTACCTCGCCGACATCGGACGCGTCAGCTACGAGCCCATCACTGACAGTGAAGCCATGGAAGCTTTCCGGCTGCTTTGCCGCACCGAGGGCATCATCCCGGCCATCGAATCCGCCCACGCCCTTGCCGGCGCCATCAAGGTGGGCCAGCGTCTTGCCGCCGAAGGTAACGGGGCAGGCAACGCAGCCGAGAAGATCGTGCTCGTGAACCTGTCCGGGCGCGGCGACAAGGACGTGGCCACGGCCGCGGAATGGTTCAACCTGCTGGACAAGGACTCGCCCGAAGCCGAAATCGCCAAAGAGGGGGAACAATTGTGAGCACCGTTGAATCCGGCACCAGCCAGACCGCATCCAGCCAGGCCAGCAAATCGGCGGCGGCCATCGACCGCGCCAAAGCGCAGGGCCGCGCTGCCCTGATCGGCTACCTTCCCGCCGGCTACCCGAGCGTTGAAGACACGATCGCCGCCGGCATCGCACTGGCCGAAAACGGCGCCGACCTCATCGAGATCGGGATCCCGTATTCCGATCCCGTCATGGACGGCCCGGTCATCCAGGCAGCGACCACCGAGGCCCTGACCAACGGCTTCCACGTCCGCCAGGTGTTCGACGTCGTGCGCGGCATCACGAGCAAGACCGATGCCGCCGTCCTTGTCATGACCTACTGGAACCCCGTTGTCCGGATGGGCGTAGACGAGTTCTCGCGCAGCCTGGCCGAGGCCGGGGGAGCCGGGCTCATCACCCCGGACCTGATTCCGGATGAAGCCGCCGAATGGATGGCGGCCTCGGACAAGTACGGCCTGGACCGGGTGTTCCTTGTGGCACCGTCGTCCTCAGCGGAGCGCATGAAGCGCACCGTCCTGGCCAGCCGCGGCTTCGTCTACGCCGTCTCCATCATGGGCGTAACCGGTGCGCGCACGTCCGTCAGCACCGCGGCCAAGGATGTCGTCGCCGCCGCGCACGCAGCCGGCGCCGAGCGTGTCTGCGTCGGCCTTGGCGTTTCCAACGCCGGCCACGTCCGGGAGATCGCCGCCTATGCGGACGGCGTGATCGTGGGCACCGCCCTCGTCGCGGCCATCCGCGACGGCGGCGTGGATGCGGTAGCGTCCTTGACCAAAGACCTCAGCACCGGCCTTACCAGGGAAGAAGCGTAAGCAATGCAGTCACTCCTCCACGCGGCGGCGATGATTCCCGCGAGCATTCCGAGCCCCAGCTGGTCCGGATTCGACATCCCGCTGCCGTGGGGGTCCGTGCGCATCCATGCTTACGCCCTGTGCATCCTGGCCGGCATCATCGCCGGCCTCTGGCTCACCTCCGTCCGATGGGCGAAGCGCGGGGCCCCGGAGGGCAGCGTCTGGGACATCGCGATCTGGGCGATCCCCTTCGGCATCATCGGCGGCCGGCTCTACCACGTGGTGTCCTCGCCGGACGCCTACTTCGGCCCCGGCTTCAACGGCACAGGTGACCTGTCCCTGATCCCGCAAATCCAGCGCGGCGGCCTGGGCATCTGGGGCGCCGTCCTCCTGGGCGCCGTCGGGGCCTGGATCGGCTGCCGCCGCGCCGGGGTCAAGCTGAGCGCCTTCATGGACGCCGCGGCGCCCGGGCTGTTGCTGGCCCAGGCGATCGGCCGGTGGGGCAACTACTTCAACCAGGAACTGTTCGGCGGCCCCACCACGCTGCCGTGGGGGCTGCAGATCGATCCCAACAGCCCGAACTTCCCCGCAGGCATGCCGGCGGACACGCTATTCCACCCGACGTTCCTCTACGAGTCCCTGTGGAACCTGGCCGGCGTCGTGATCCTGCTGGCCCTGGACCGCAAGTTCAACTTCCGGCGCAGCCGCCTCTTCTGGCTCTACGCCATCTACTACACGCTGGGCAGGGTGTGGATCGAGGCCATGCGCATCGACGACGCCGAACAGATCAGTCTCTTCGGCATCACCACGCGGCTCAACGTCTGGACCAGCATCTTCGTCCTCCTCGGCGCCGTCATCATCTTCGTTGTCCTTGGACTGCGCAAGCGCGCCGAACTGGACACCGTGTACCTGCCCGGACGCGAACCGGCAGCGGACGCGGAGGGCGCCGCAGCCACGACGGATGCCCCCGCCGAGGACACCGTCGAGGACGACGCCGAGGATGCCACCAAGCACGACGGCGCCGACGGCGTCGACGCCGCTGCCGAGAGGGTCGCGGTCCCTGTCCGCCATGCGGACTCCGCTGTCTCAGATAGTGAATCCCGTGATAATCTCCGAACTAACCAAAGCGGACCAGGCCACGCTTCCGCGCCAGCGGAAGCGTCACAGGAATCCACCGGCGGAGACAACCCCGCCACCGGAGTACCGGAGGCCGGAGTATCCGGCCACCAGGCCACCGGATCCGCGCCGGAGGCTGACGGCACCAAGTAGGTCAGCGCCGGCATCCGGGGCTGCGGAGCCACCGCTCGCAGCGCCCGTTTCCACAGCGTCGTGGCAGGAGGGCTTGTTACGGAAGCAGACAGCTGCCTTCCGCGCAAGCCGGGCCGGCGGCCCGCGTAACTGTTAGTTCAGCAGGCCGGGCTGGCCTACAATTCCAGTAAGTAAAACACTCTGTTGCGCCCGTCACGCCGGCGCCCTGAGTGGGGCCAATGTTGTCCCTCCCATACGCACGATCAGGAGGAAGGACGTCTCCCATGACCCAAACTCTTCACAGCCCCAGCTGGTCCGAGCCGGACCAGCCCGCGTCTGCCATGTCACCGTTCCAGCGCTTCGCGGCGATGCCGGCAGCAGCGGGGCTCTACAACCCGGAGAATGAGAAGGACGCCTGCGGTCTGGCCATCATCGCCACCCTCCGCGGCGAACCGGGCTACGACATCGTCGATGCGGCCCTGACAGCACTCCGCAACCTCGAGCACCGCGGCGCCGTAGGCGCCGACGAAGG
The DNA here is from genome assembly GCF_056395945.1 of Arthrobacter sp. 05T442. Taxonomy (NCBI): domain Bacteria; kingdom Bacillati; phylum Actinomycetota; class Actinomycetes; order Micrococcales; family Micrococcaceae; genus Arthrobacter; species Arthrobacter sp. 05T442. Next base: position 20,729 of record NZ_JBFTKM010000024.1, read on the forward strand.
AACCGGCGACGGTGCCGGCCTCCTCATGCAGGTGCCCGACGAGTTCTTCCGCGCAGTCACCGACTTCGAACTGCCGGCCCCCGGCCAGTACGTGGTAGGCACCGCATTCCTCCCGGCCGAGCAGCGCGAATCCGACGCCGCGAGGGCCGGCATCGAGGGGCTCGCCGCCGACGAAGGCCTCACGGTCCTCGGCTGGCGCGAGGTCCCTATCGTGGCGGACCTCGTCGGTGCCATGGCGCGGGCTTGCATGCCGCACTTCTCCCAGCCGTTCTTCGCCTCGAGCACCGGGGAAACCCTCGAGCGCAACGAGCTCGATTCGCGGGCCTGGCGGATCCGCAAGCGCGCCCAGAACAAGTTCGGCGTGTACTTCCCTTCCCTCTCCTCACGGACCATCGTCTATAAAGGCATGCTCACTACGGCCCAGCTGGAGCCGTTCTACCCGGACCTCTCGGACAAGCGCTTCAAGACCAAGCTCGCGATCGTCCACTCGCGTTTCTCCACCAACACCTTCCCGTCCTGGCCGCTGGCCCAGCCTTTCCGCACCATCGCCCACAACGGCGAAATCAACACCGTCAAGGGCAACCGCAACTGGATGCGGGCGAGGCAGTCGCAGCTGGCCAACCCGCTGCTGGGGGATTCCCCGGAAGAGCTCTACCCCATCTGCACCCCGGGCGCCTCTGACTCCGCGTCCTTCGACGAGGTGGCGGAGCTGCTCTGGCTTTCCGGCCGGCCGATCACACACTCGATCATGATGATGATCCCGGAGGCGTGGGAGAACCACGCCACCATGGATCCGGCCCGCCGTGCGTTCTACGAGTACCACTCCATGCTGATGGAGCCGTGGGACGGCCCCGCCGCCGTCTCCTTCACGGACGGCAACCTCGTCGGCGCCACCCTGGACCGCAACGGCCTGCGCCCCGGCCGGTTCTGGATCACCGAGGACGGGCTCATCATCTTCGCCTCCGAGGTCGGCGTGATCGACGTCGAACCTTCCAAGGTGGTCAAGAAGGGCCGCGTTTCGCCCGGCAAGATGTTCCTCGTGGACACCGAGGCCGGCCGGATCATCGATGACGCCGAGGTCAAGGCCGAGGTCGCCGCCGCCAACCCGTGGGCAGAGTGGGTCAAGGACAACCTGATCGACCTCAAGGACCTGCCGGAGCGCGAGCACGTCATGCACACCGCCGCGTCGGTGAACATCCGCCAGCGGACCTTCGGCTACACCACCGAGGAACTGAAGATCCTGCTCGGTCCGATGGCCCGCACCGGCGCCGAGCCGCTCGGCGCCATGGGGTCCGACACCCCGGTGGCCGTTCTGTCCAAACGCCCCCGGCTGCTCTTCGACTACTTCGTGCAGTCCTTCGCCCAGGTCACCAACCCGCCGCTGGACGCCATCCGCGAGGAGCTCGTCACCTCCCTGACCTGTGCGATCGGCCCCAACGGCAACCTGCTGGACACCAAACAGGTCCGCCAGCCCCAGGTTTCGCTGCCGTTCCCCGTGATCAACAATGACCAGCTCGCCAAGATCGCCAACATCGAGTCCGCCGAGGGCGACAGGGTCGCCATGAAGGTCCGCGGGCTGTACCGTCCCGAAGGCGGCGAGCACGCCCTCCGGGCCCGGCTCACCGAAATCTGCGAGCAGGTCTCCGGTGCCATCAACCGGGGTATCCAGTACATCGTGCTCTCGGACCGTGACTCGAACGCCCAGTGGGCGCCGATCCCGTCGCTGCTGCTCGTCAGTGCCGTGCACCACCACCTGCTGCGCAGCGCCAACCGCACCAAGACGGCGCTCGTCGTCGAGGCCGGCGACGTCCGCGAGACACACCACGTGGCCGTGCTTATCGGCTACGGCGCCTCCGCCGTGAACCCGTACCTGGCTATGGAGTCCGTCGAGCAGCTCATCAGCAGCGGCGACGTTGTCGGTGTCACCCCGCAGGACGGCGTCTACAACCTCATCAAGGGCCTCGGCAAGGGCGTCCTGAAGATCATGTCCAAGATGGGCATCTCCACAGTTGCCTCCTACACGGGTGCGCAGACCTTCGAAGCCCTCGGCCTTGGCCAGGACCTCGTGGACGAGTTCTTTTCCGGAACCCACTCCCAGCTCGGCGGCGTCGGGCTCGACGTCATCGCCGCGGAAGTCTCGGCACGGCACCGCATGGCCTATCCGGAGGGCGGCATCGAACTGCCGCACCAGCCCCTGATGGGCGGCGGCGAGTACCAGTGGCGCCGCGACGGGGAACCCCACCTGTTCAACCCGGAGACCGTGTTCCGGCTGCAGCACGCCACGCGTGAGCGCCGCTACGACATCTTCAAGTCCTACACCCGCGGCGTCGACGACCAGTCCGAGAACCTCATGACCCTCCGCGGGCTCCTGAAGTTCAAGTCCGGGCTCCGTCCCGCGGTGCCGCTGGAGGACGTGGAGTCCGTCTCCAGCATCGTCAAGCGCTTCTCCACCGGTGCCATGAGCTACGGCTCGATCTCGCAGGAAGCGCACGAGACCCTCGCGATCGCCATGAACCGGCTGGGCGGCAAGTCCAACACCGGCGAGGGCGGCGAGGACGTGGACCGCCTGCTCGATCCCGCCCGCCGTTCCGCGGTCAAGCAGATCGCCTCGGGCCGCTTCGGCGTCACGAGCCTGTACCTGTCCAACGCCGACGACATCCAGATCAAGATGGCGCAGGGTGCCAAGCCCGGCGAAGGCGGCCAGCTCATGGCGCAGAAGGTCTACCCGTGGGTCGCTCGTACACGGCACTCAACCCCCGGCGTCGGGCTTATCTCCCCGCCCCCGCACCACGACATCTACTCGATCGAGGACCTCGCGCAGCTGATCTACGACGCCAAGCGGGCTAACCCCTCGGCCCGGGTGCACGTCAAGCTCGTCTCCGAAGTGGGGATCGGCACAGTCGCCGCCGGCGTCACGAAAGCCAAGGCCGACGTCGTCCTGGTCTCCGGGCACGACGGCGGCACCGGCGCCTCGCCGCTGAACTCGCTCAAGCACGCCGGTGTCCCGTGGGAGTTGGGTCTCGCCGAGACGCAGCAGACCCTCATGCTCAACGGCCTGCGCGACCGTGTGGTGGTGCAGGTCGACGGCCAGCTCAAGACCGGACGCGACGTCGTGATTGCCGCGCTGCTCGGCGGCGAGGAGTTCGGTTTCGCCACGGCCCCGCTCGTGGTCTCGGGTTGCATCATGATGCGCGTCTGCCACCTCGACACCTGTCCGGTAGGCGTCGCGACGCAGAACCCCGAGCTGCGGTCCCGCTTCAGCGGCAAGCCGGAATTCGTGGTCAACTTCTTTGAGTTCCTTGCCGAGGAGGTCCGCGAGATCCTGGCGGAGCTCGGTTTCCGGAGCATCGAGGAAGCGATCGGCCACGCCGAGATGGTCGACACCCGTGGGGCGATCAACCACTGGAAGGCCGACGGGCTGGACCTGGACCCGATCCTGCACGGACTCGAGTTCGACGACGACGCCCCGCTGCGCAACCTCACGAGCCAGAACCACGAGCTCGACAAGCACTTCGACCAGCGGCTGATCGCCATGGCCGCCGAGGCCCTGAGCGACCGGACGCCGGTGAAGATCGCCGTCGACGTCATCAACACGGACCGCTCGGTCGGCACCATGCTGGGACACGTCGTCACCAAGACGTTCAGCACCGATGTACTTGCGACGGACACGATCGACATCACGCTGACCGGTACGGCCGGGCAGTCGCTCGGTGCGTTCCTGCCGGCCGGCATAACGCTGCGCATGTTCGGCGACTCCAACGACTACGTCGGCAAGGGGCTCTCCGGCGGGCGGATCATCGTACGGCCGGACCGCACCAACGTCTTCGCGGCGGAGCGCAACGTGATCGCCGGAAACGTGATCGGCTACGGCGCCACAAGCGGCGAGCTGTTCCTCCGCGGTCAGGTGGGCGAACGCTTCATGGTCCGCAACTCCGGTGCCACCGCCGTGGCCGAAGGAATCGGCGACCACGGCTGCGAGTATATGACCGGTGGCCAGGCGCTCATCATCGGACGCACCGGCCGCAACTTCGGTGCCGGCATGTCCGGCGGCACGGCCTACGTCCTGGACCTGCAGACCACCCGCGTCAACAAGCAGGCCCTCGAATCCGGCGAGCTGCAGCTGCGCGAGCTCGACGCCGAGGACCGCGAAATCGTCCACGGGCTGCTCGTCAAGCACCGCGAGGAGACGGAGTCGCTCCTCGCGGCCCGCCTGCTCGAGAACTTCGATGACACCGCAGCCCGCATTACCAAGGTCCTGCCGCGCGACTATGCGGCCGTCCTGCAAACCCGTCTTGACGCCATCGAAGAGGGCCTGGACCCTGACGGCGAAGAAGTTTGGTCTCGAATCCTGGAGGTGACCGGTGGCTGACCCACGCGGATTTCTGAAAGTACGCCAGCGTGAAACCCAGCCACGCCGCCCCGTTCCGGTCCGGATCATGGACTGGAAGGAAGTCTACGAGGCCCAGGAAAAGGGTGTCCTGAAGAGCCAGGCCGGCCGCTGCATGGATTGCGGTGTCCCGTTCTGCCACCAGGGCTGCCCGCTGGGCAACCTCATTCCGGAATGGAACGACCTCATCTGGCGGGACAAAGGCGAGGAAGCAATGGAGCGGCTGCATGCCACCAACAACTTCCCCGAGTTCACGGGCCGCCTGTGCCCTGCGCCGTGCGAGTCGTCCTGCGTGCTGGGCATCAACCAGCCTGCCGTGACTATCAAGCAGGTCGAGGTTTCCATCGTGGACCAGGCCTTCGAGAACGGCTGGGTCAACCCGCTGCCGCCCGCGCGCCTCACCGGCAAGACAGTCGCCGTCGTCGGATCCGGCCCCGCCGGGCTCGCCGTCGCACAGCAGCTGACCCGGGTGGGCCACACGGTCGCCGTCTATGAGCGCGACGACAAGATCGGCGGGCTCCTGCGGTACGGGATCCCCGACTTCAAGATGGAAAAAGAGCACGTGGACCGCCGGCTCGAGCAGATGAAGGCCGAAGGCACCCGCTTCCGGACCGGCGTCGCCGTCGGCACCGATGTGACCTGGGAGCAGCTCCGCCGCCGGTACGACGCCGTCGTGGTCGCCACCGGCGCCACCGTCCCGCGTGACCTCCCGATCCCGGGCCGGGAATTCGAGGGCGTCCACTACGCGATGGACTACCTCGTGCCGGCCAACAGGGTCGTGGCGGGGGAGAGCGTGGAGAACCAGATCCACGCCGCGGGCAAGCACGTGGTGATCCTTGGCGGCGGTGACACCGGAGCGGACTGCCTTGGCACCGCGCACCGGCACCAGGCCGCCTCCGTGACCACGCTGGCCATCGGCAAGCAGCCGCCGGTCGAGCGGGCCGGCCACCAGCCGTGGCCCACGTTCCCCACGTTGTTCGAGGTCGCCAGCGCGCACGAGGAAGGCGGCGAACGCACCTATCTCGCCTCCACCGTGGAGTTTGTCGGCGACAACGGCAAGGTTACCGGCGTGAAGGTTGCCGAAACCGAATTCGTGGACGGCAAGCGCCTCCCGAAGGCCGGAACCGAGCGGATCATCCCCGCCGACCTCGTCCTGCTCTCGCTGGGGTTCACCGGCCCCGAGCCCGCCGGCATTGCCGAGCAGGTCAGCGCCGAATTCGACGGCCGCGGCAACGTGGCCCGCGACGGCTACTACATGACCAACACGGAGGGCATCTTCGTCGCCGGAGATGCCGGCCGGGGCCAGTCGCTCATTGTCTGGGCCATCGCGGAGGGGCGCGCCTGCGCCGCCGCGGTGGATAAGTTCCTGATGGGCAGCACCATCCTTCCGGCCCCCGTGGCCCCGACCGACCGGGCGATGGCCGTCCTGTAGTCCTTCCGGTCACTGGTTTCTTCAGGCCATCAGGGATTCACACTCGCTTCAACTCAATCCAAGCAACAGACCACTAGGGTAGGTATATGAGACGCGCTAAGATCGTGGCCACTTTCGGACCGGCAATCGCAAGCTTTGACAACACGCTTGCCGTGCTGGAAGCCGGAGTCGACGTGGCACGCATGAACATGAGCCACGGCGATTATGCCGTGCACGACAACACCTACGAGAACGTCCGCAAGGCTGCCGGACAGCTCGGCAAGGCCGTGGCCATCATGGCCGACCTGCAGGGCCCGAAGATCCGCCTCGGCCGCTTCGTCGACGGCCCGCACCTCCTCTCCGTCGGTGACACCTTCACCATCACCACCGAGGACGTTCCGGGCACCAAGGACATCTGCTCCACGACCCTCAAGAGCCTCACCGAGGACGTCAACCCGGGCGACGCCCTGCTGATCGACGACGGTAAGGTTGCCCTGCGCGCCATCGAGGTCGACGACGTCAAGGTGGTCACCCAGGTGATCGTCGGCGGCATGGTGTCCAACAACAAGGGCATCAACCTGCCCGGCGTCGCCGTCAACGTGCCCGCGCTGAGCGAAAAGGACGAGGACGATCTGCGCTGGGCCATGCGCCGCGGCGTGGACATGGTTGCCCTGTCCTTCGTCCGAGACGCCTCCGACATCAAACGCGTACACGAAATCATGGACGAGGAAGGCCGCCGCGTCCCGGTGATCGCGAAGATCGAAAAGCCGCAGGCCGTGGAGCAGCTGCCCGAGATCATCGACGCCTTCGACGCCATCATGGTGGCCCGTGGCGACCTCGGCGTGGAACTTCCCCTCGAGGAAGTGCCGATCGTGCAGAAACGCGCCATCGAACTGGCCCGCCGCTGGGCCAAGCCGGTCATTGTGGCCACCCAGGTGCTCGAGTCCATGATCGACAACCCGCGTCCGACGCGCGCCGAGGCTTCAGACTGCGCCAACGCGGTGCTCGACGGCGCCGACGCAGTCATGCTTTCCGGCGAGACCAGCGTGGGCAAGTACCCGATCGAGACCGTCAAGGTCATGGCCCGGATCATCGAATCCACCGAGGTCCACGGCCTGGAGCGCGTACCGCCACTGGGCACCAAGCCCAAGACCCGCGGCGGCGCCATTACCCGTGCCGCCGTCGAGATCGCCGACCAGCTGGAAGCGAAGTACATCTGTACCTTCACCCAGTCCGGTGACTCGGCCCGGCGCCTGTCGCGACTGCGCCCGATCCGGCCGGTGTTCGCCTTCACCCCGGTGGAGCACGTCTGGAACCAGCTTGCCCTGACCTGGGGCATCCAGCCGGTCCTGGTCCCGATGGTGGGCCACACCGACGAGATGACCGCCCAAGTGGACCGCAGCCTGCTGGAAATGGACCTCGTGGAAGATGGGGACATGGTGGTCATCGCCGCCGGTTCGCCTCCCGGGAAGGCAGGTTCCACGAACCTGCTCAAGGTCCACAAGGTCGGCGACCTGGCTGACGCCGGCAGCCACGGCGAGGCCGCCGTGACCAAGGACAAGCTCGGCCCGTGGCCGGAAAAGAAGAAGAAGAACAGGGTCCAGCCCTCGTTCTGAGCCGTTGAACGCAAAAGGGAGGATCCCCGCCGGTGGGCGGGGATCTTCCCTTTTTTGGCTAGTTTAGTTTTTTTGCTGCGGCCGGGCCGCGGCCAAAATGGCGGCTATCCGGTCCGGGAGACGCTAGTTGACCTGGTTGATGATGGTCTCGGCGACCTCGCGCATGCTGAGGCGGCGGTCCATGGACGTCTTCTGGATCCAGCGGAAGGCCTCCGGTTCCGTGAGGCCCATTTTGGTGGTCAGGAGGCTCTTGGCGCGCTCCACGAGCTTGCGGGTGGCGAACTGCTCCTGGAGGTCGGTGACCTCGCTCTCGAGAGCCTTGATTTCCTCGTGACGGGAGAGCGCGATTTCAAGTGCGGGGATGAGGTCCGCCGGGGTGAAGGGCTTGACCACGTACGCCATGGCGCCGGCGTCGCGGGCGCGCTCCACGAGTTCCTTCTGGCTGAAAGCGGTGAGCAGGACCACCGGTGCGATGCGGGCCTTGACGATCTTTTCGGCGGCGGAGATGCCGTCCATGATGGGCATCTTGACGTCCATCAGGACCAGGTCAGGCCTGAGTTCCTCGGCGAGCTGCACGGCCTTTTCGCCGTTGTCCGCCTCGCCGACGACGTCGTAGCCCTCGCCCCGCAGGATCTCGATGATGTCCAGGCGGATGAGGGTCTCATCCTCGGCGACGACCACGCGGCGCGCCGGCTGGGAAGTGGGGTTTGACTCCGTCTGTTCTGACACGGGAACTCCTTGGAAAGGGTACGGCGGGACTACACCATCATAGGTTTTTGCCGCTGGTGTACTTGGACCTGCTTGGTTCGATGCGGCGTCACTGGCGCGATTCTGGGATTCAGCCTATCTGCATGTAGAGTAATTCCGCGCACTGGAAGCGATCGCGTTGCTCACAGCACCGTGGGTCTGCGAATATTACTTCCGGTGTTATCCGCGCCCGAGTGGCGGAATTGGCAGACGCGCCGCACTCAAAATGCGGTATCGAAAGGTGTGTGGGTTCGAGTCCCACCTCGGGCACGTGTTTTCCCTGTTCAGGGGCTTGTAGACCTCTGAATGTGCACAAACTGTTCGTTTATGGCCCTCTTCGGGGCCCTTCTTGTTGGTGGCCACGGTTGTGGCCGGGTGGCTCCTTCTCTTGATATTCCGCGGTGGCGGCGCTGCTTGCTCCTTCATGGGCGGGAGCTCCAGTAACTGCATGACTGGATTCAGGGTTGGGGCGCAGCGCTGCCTTTGCTGGGTTGCATGTCTTGGTGTACTGACTTTTCATGGCGCCGCTACCAGGCAAGTGCATGACTCGGTGTGTCTTGTCGACGGCGGCTAGCGCTTCCTTGAGCCCCGGGTGCGGCAGGCCTGGCAGCCAGGGCCAGGAACTCGGCTTCATCGGTACGATGCCGGCGCCCAACTGCATTCGTATGTCGGACGTCAACCCGAATTCACTGTAGGTGTTCAAAGCTCATCCCAGTAGTCGGCTACGGGCTCGTTGATTCTTTCTAGTAGAATTTGCTGTGCTTTTTCTTCGGCGCAGCGAAGCTCGTCATTCGTTTCCGACTCCAAGGCGAGTTCAAGTGCGGCTAGTGCCGACCGGAGCTCGGGCGACCCCGAGTTGTTTCCGCTCCAGAAGTGGGGGGTGAGGTGCTGTGAGACCCGGTTCAAGGTGTCCTTGCGGTGATATTCTCCGAACGTGCGGGCGTGCTCGGTGAGCCGACGAACCAGATCGATGTGATGGGCGGCCCACGCGTTCAAGGAGGCCAGGATTCCGAGAAGGTTTTTGAGTTGCTGCTCGCCAAGGCCGCCAACGGCGGCGCACAGCTCATCGGTGACGTCTTGAGCCAGCCGGTCTCCTGCCAATTGGGTCAGTACCGCCGCGACTTGTCCGGGGTCGTCGCTTTCGCTTCCGTCTAGAATCCAGGCCGCGACCTCTTTGGGCTGCTCGGCATAGGCGGTCCGTAGGCTGTCGTGCCCACAGTAATGGAGAAGGTGGCGGAGGGATCGAATCCCGGTCATTCGGTCGAGAACCAGCCGGGGATGCACTCTTGCGATGTCGGTGATCGGTTTCTCGGTCTCCCAGGTGCCGGCCTGGATGATGGCAAGAAGGTCGAGCACCGCAGCCGCTTGTTCATGGTTGAGGTTCCGGTACCAGTCCTTGCCGGCGCCGCCTAAGGGAATGCGGAGGATGTCATAGATGGTGGTGTCGGTGGCTTTCCCGGCGATCAGGGTATTGACAACGGTGATTGGATCCTGGACGAGGGGCAATGCTGTGAGGAATGCTTGACGAACACGCTCTGACGGGTCCTCTATTCCGTGGGTGATCGCCTCGGTGTAAGGGACCCCGAGATTAGCCCAGGCGAAGTATCCGGCGGACCGTCCGATTGCCCATCGGACACCTTCACGTTGGGTCGCGGTCCCGGCCACGAGCTGGTCGACAAGGGCATTGTTCGAGGACTGGAGGGAATCCAAGAGGATTGGCAGGCCAGCATCGAGTGGGCCGTCGGAGAGACCGATGATGTCCGCAACGATGCCTGGCACGCGTTCAGCATGCTGTTTGACGGTCAGCTGTAGGAGGGTGATGAGCTGGTAATTGGGTGTGCTCTTTGAGGTTTGGAGGGCTTCCCGTAGTTCCACGTCAAGACGGTCTACGCTTGCTTTCGTATTGGTATCGGGCCCCCAGAGCGACTCGGCAAGTCGGCTCAGCCTCTGGTGGGAGCGGTGCTCGTGTGCTTCCGCTCGGTCCCTGAATTCGGCGTCACCCTCTGCCGATTGTTTCGAGTCGTCAGCAGCAGCTTTCTCAACACACCAGGCAAGCGTCGGCGCCACTTTCTCTCGCTGAGGGTCAATGTTGATCAATCGACCGCCGCCCAGCAGGTGATCGCTGAGGTCGTCGTCTTCGCGCTGGTCGAGCTGGTGGAGGAGTGAGAGGGCTGCGTGCATCACTTCCGGCGAGGTGGAGTAGCCCGCTGGGGTTTCGATGGCGCGGCACACTGTTCTCCGCATGGTGGACTTCGCCGTGGTTTCGGCGATCGTTCGCAGGGCGGCGATGGTCTGGAGATCGTCTTCCGCCCAGGCATTTCGCTGTTCAACGGGAACGTTTTGTCCGAAATAAGCTTGAGGTGGCCGGACAGCACCTTCGAGGAGCCGGATGATTTCCGCCGTGAGTGAAAGGTTCTCGTCGTTGGCATATTTCACGCACAGGGCCCGGACAGCGTCCCGGTGCGGGCGGGCCCATGATGGGTTGACTTGGAACTGGCCCAGCGAAAGGGCACGAGGATCCTGCATCTCGGTTGTCGTTCCTTCTTTGGCAAGGAACGGCCCGAGTACCGCTAGTGGCGTGACGGCGTCACGGGGTTCCAGCGTCGCGAGCCACAGCCCGGCTCTCGCGATGATGCGTTCGGCGTAGGACGGATCGGGAAGCCGGTTCACCTGGCAGAGCTGATCGATGATGATTCTCAGGGGGTGATCCAGTGCCGAGTCGACGGGGCGCGAGTCTCGGCGGCCGAGTTCCCAGAGAGCGTCTAGCGCTGTTTCGAGTCCTGCGGCACTGGTGGCTGCACAGGCACCGTAGGGGACTGCCAGCCTCCGTTCCACGGCGGTCCGATCAATTTCGCCCGTTCCGAACAATGATGCGATCGCAGCGTCGCCAGGCAGATTCGCCGGTCGTTGACCTGGTTCAACACGGTCGAGTTCATCCAGTCGGTGTCGGATCCTGCCGAGCAGCTCTAGCGTTTTCGCCGGTTGGGTGAGCGGGAGTGATCCGAGGTGGCCCGCCAGTGTATAGAGGTCTCCGTAGCTGCCACGACCAATGGTTGCCTCGATGCTTGCCCACACGGGTTGCATTACCTGTGGGCCGTCGCGATGGGTAAGCCGCCACTGGAGACTTCCGATCGAGGTGAAGAGGTCCTCGCTGGCCAGGTCGCCGAGGGCGTCCCAGAGCTCCTTAACGAATCCCGTGTCGGTTTCGGAGATCGATGAACCCTGCTCCAGAACCTGATCGGCGAACAGCTCGGGCATGACGCGCGCCCTGCCGTTTTCTTCGATGACGATCCCGCGGTTGCGAAGTTGTTCGCGGAGGCGAAGATAATTGGACAGCGGGATGCCTGCCAGGCTCAGTATCCTCGATCGCACCACTTGGTCGTCGGGGTTGATCGTGCCAAGCGCTGACAATGTCGCGAGCACTTTTTTGAGGGGTTCGGGTCCGACAGCATCAATGCCTTCGGTCAAAATGTCCCCATAGCGGACCAAGACTTGCTCCCGCAGATCGTTGTTGAGGGCCAGATGTCCTGTCAGTTGGCCTCGTCTGATCATGTTCAGCGTCAGGACAGCCATGAAGGGTGTATCGCGTGCTTGTCGAGCAAGTGCTTCCAAGAGGTAACGATTGAGGGCGAGCCCATCGGCAAGAGAAGCCACAAGCTCGCGACTTTCAGGCAAGCTGAGTCTTCCTACGGTGATTTCACGGAGCTGTTCCTGGCGGAAGCCGATCCTGATCACCTCGTTTCGAATGGCCTGTGCTTCCAGACCCCTGACACCGAGCACGAGCTGCGTTCCAGAGTTCTCCGCGGCGTAGTTGAGAAGAATCGCGAGATCCGCTGGGCTACGGTGAGCATCATCTACAACGATGACCGCCGGTGTTAGAGGCAGCAGACCGATCGCGTCTTTATCGAGGCCATGCCCGGGGGAGAGCCAGAGCACCTGGACCGCGGGATTGGCTGCCTGGAAGGTATAGAGGCAGTCGATCATGAGTCGAGTCTTGCCGACACCGCCGATCCCGTTGACGATGACGGCGCGGGGCCAGTCGGCGGACCGATCCAGCGCCGTGGAGAGCTTCGTCGTTTCTGATACGCGGCCAACGCCGGGTCCAAGGTCGTTCAGGAGGTCTTCACCCGTGTGCCTCCGCTCTGAGACTTCCTCGATACCGAGGAAGGAATCCACACCAGGAATCTGGACGAAAAGGCGGCGGAACGTCTGACCCCAGAACGCGTCGAGGATCTGACGTTGCCTCTGTAGTGGGAGGCTTTTCAGCATCTGGGTCAGGCCGCGTTGGTCGATGATGTCCCAGCCTTTGTGCTTCTTCGCTTCTTGCCGTGCTGCTGATGACGCCTCACCGGAGTAGACGATGTAGTACTCATCAGCGACGTACGTGCAGTCCTTCACGAACTTGCGAACATTGGCGGCTGTCAGATCGTCAAGGCGTTTGCACTGCCACGCAACTGTCGCACCGTCGGCCCACGTGCCCTCGAAATCGATACCGTGCTGTGGATCGCCGCGACGACCCCACCTCTGGACACGCTTCACACGTCGAGCAGGCTCAGCTACGGACATTGTGGCCACAAGAAGATCCTCAGTGAAATCCTCAAACCGATCCGGAAGCAAGCCATCCGTAGGTACCAGATCAGCACGACGTCCTCCAGGAATCCCAGACTTTTCGGGCAGTTGTGCATCGTGACTCATGAACCTATTCTGCAATGCTCAAGGCGCAGTCCAGCGGATCTACACTGGCCAACAGAAAGCGTCGGTAGGCGACCGATTTCGAGGAGCTGCTGTCGCACTTCGACGAAAGGCACGCCGTGCTCAACGCGGATGTGCCTCATCCTGACACACGAAGGGTGCCCATGCCGTGGGCCGACCGCCTTATGGCGAGTTGGCTCAATCCGTCGCCCGTTGAGCGAGTGCTCGGACACCTGCGGCGAACTCCTCAGGGCTCAGCCGGAAACGGCTTCCACGCGGTAGCTTCTTTCCTCCACGGAGGTCTTCGTACTTGAAATCGATAAGACTCGAAGGAACAAGGCGTGGCATAGTGCGGTTGACCCAGGGCCATCGCTCCGAGTCCTCGCCCTCGCGGTAAGCAGCCCATTCGACGTAGTCCCCCGGCAGAAGCTCCGGATCTGTTGTTACTTCGACTACGACATAGCAGTCCTTGGTCCCTGTCGCGCAGATGAAGACAAGATCGCCGGTCTTTATAGAGGGTTCTCCGATCCATTTGTCTCCCCGTTTTGAACCGGGGTTCGCAAATCTCCACTCTTGCCTCCACTGGTCCAAGGCCGGAGCGCCGCCCTCAACCTTTACCCAGAGAGATCGTTCCGGTTCCCGAGCATCGGCCAGGAGCCTTTCGACGTCAAGAAGCGCTGAGTCATCGTCCTGACCCCTCAGTATCGGAGGGGGCGTCGGTAGCTTCTTGGCTTGCACGGCCAGGTCGTCGAGATCGCCATTCGACACGGGACGGCAGGGCCAGCTGGACATTGTCTTCCGGGCCTCCTCGATCTGACTAGAATCCAGCTCGACACCAAGCTCACGATTCACTTTCACCGAGCTACCCAGTCCGGCCCCAGTGAGGTTGGCCGATCCGAGCATTCCCCGGCTTCCCAGGATGAAGCATTTGGCGTGAAGCCGGTCAACGTGGAGGACTTCGACTCCCGCGTTGAGCATGAGCACCAGTCCCTGGACAGAGAGGAACGAGCTCGCGACGGCGAACGGATCCAGCGTCGTGTAAAGAGTCCATGTGCGGGAGGAACCGAGCGCCGCGTTGGCGATGCTCCTGCATACGTCATAGGAGAGGTAGGGGCTCGTGAGGACGACATCGCCGTCGGGGTCCGCTAGGGCCGAATAAAGCCAGTCCGAGGCGGTGTCGAGTACTCGCAGTTGAGAGGTCATGTAGCCAGCCTAATGAGATTCTCCGACAGGTCCCGGAGCCGGCTAAACGAAAAGCGCCCCACCGCTCCCGAAGGTGGCCGGCGAGGCTCGATCTGTGCACGATGCGGACCGTGCATGAGAAAGGTCAGACCCATAGGTAAGTATTGGTCCATGACTACTCCGAGCATTCCTTCATCGCTCGCCGAGGCCCTCGAGAGTGAGCTTCGGCCGCAGAACTCTTTTCCGTGGACTCGGGAGCCGTGGCGCAAGCAGTGCCACGATCTTCCGGAGGTACTTTCGCTCCTTGAGCGTCTTCCCGAGCGTGTGAGCCGGGAAACGACACTGGCAACTGCTACTGAGGAACTCGACGCCGGTCGTGTCCTCCCGGCATTCGTCGCCGTGATGGTGTGGGGTTGGGGGCCGGGCGGTCTTGGTGCTCTCCGTACACGCTGGATCCTTACTCAAACCACAGACACCTCGGCGGACGTCACCTCACTGCCGATCGATCCGGTGGTTGCAGTCAAGCTTGAGGCAGCGGCCAAGTCCGTGCGGAACGACGGCGCGCGGGATGCGTTCTACTTGATGAACAACGAGGGCGCGCTCCGTAATCTTGGCCCGTCGTACTTCACGAAGTGGCTCTACTTCTGTTCGGCGGTGGACGGGGCCGACAGTTCCGACGCTGCTCCCATCTTTGACAAGCAGATAGTTGGATGGCTTAAGAGCGCCGCAGAGGCTTCCCTGGACAGGACCAAGACACCCTCCTACGAGCGTTACCTCGTAATCCTGGAGGAAAAATGTTCGAGAACACTTTTGGCGAATTCTGCCGCTTCTCCTATGTGCTCCAGGCGCCGACCAAGCCGGTCGGGGCCCGCGAGAAGCTCTACCAGACGACGACGTCGGCGCCCGCAGCAATGTTTCGTGCCGTCTCGATGTCGTCCGGGTCGCCGAAGTCCAATGCGATGGATCTCTAATTCCTGTTGATGGAGAGGTAGTAGGGGGACTGGCCGTCGAAGACCGGCGGCTTCCATGCCCGGGTTTCGTCGCCGGAGGGGCTCTCGACCTTGATGACCGTGGCACCCATGTCCGCCAGAATCATGGTGCAGTAAGGGCCTGCGAGGACCCGGCTTAACTCGGCGATGACGACGACGGCCAAGGGGCCGCTGGCTTCGCGGCCGAAGGCGTCCTGGCGTGCGTGTGCGGGTTGGTCGTCGTGGGCAGCCCCCGGAGCCAGCGGAGCGGCGCTGCTGCTCAGCAATGTCATGGGTCCTCTTTCATAGGGGTTCGTTTTCACTATCCCACCGGCGATTACCGGGCGTCCAATACTTATTAGCTGCCTGATTATTGATGCTTCTGTAATATTGACGGAACGGAAATTCAGCAACTGCGTGTGTTCCTCGCAGTGGCCGAGGAACTGCATTTCGGCCGGGCGGCCGAGCGGCAGCATCTCGCGCAGCCGCCGGTAAGCCGCACGGTGCGGCAGTTGGAACGTGTCCTGGGCACCGACCCCTTCATCCGCAGCACCCGCAATGTCCAGTTGACCGCGGCATGAACCTCACTGATGGTTCCTGCGCGGGAGGAGATCCTCGCTGCGGCGGAGCGTGCCAAGGCCAGTGCGCTCGCCGCCGACCGTGGGGAAGTGGGAACGGTCAAGCTTGCGTATGCGGGGGCATCGACCCACCTACTGATGGGGATGCTCGCCCGGGAAGTCCGGAGGGTTCATCCGAGCATCGAAGTCCGCTTAAACAGCCAAGACTTCGCGCTTCCGGCCCTCGCTCGCGTTCTCCGCGGGGAGGTTGACGTTAGTCTCGGCCCGTGGGATTTCGTGCCCGCCGGCGTGAAGTCTCGCATTATCGTGGAGGAACACCTCGTGATGGCCGTCCCGGCATCGTACCCACTGGCTTCACGGGGGATATCCACCTCGGGGAACTTGCTGGCGAACCGTTTGTTGCGCTTCCCCCGCATGAAGGCTCTGTCCTCGGTGACCGCCTCCGTCGGCTGAGCCTGGGTGCCGGGTTCGATCCTGACATCGTGCAAATAGCACCAGACTCCTTGACCGCGATGGCTCTGATCGGAGCAGAAGTGGGATGTTCCCCTAACGGTTTCATCTGTCGCCGAAAACATAACCGATGCGCACGTACGGTTCTTGCGGGTGCTCGATGAGACCCTGCCGATCTACCTGAGGATGGCCTGGCGGGGGATTCGGACAACCCCGCCCTCCCGCCGGTCGTCTCTCTTGCCGAACGAGTCTGGCCCGGCTGATCTCACAGGTTCTTCCAAGAGATCTGTAGAAAAGACTGTCTATGAACGGCGGCTTTGGCTAGCATCGGATGAACAACGCACGTCCGGGGTGTATGACAAAAGGAAATCGAGGCACCGCCATGGCCACCGAAACAGGTTCGGGTTCGCGTACCGGCGACTACACCGAAGTTCATAAGTGTTCTGGCTGTGGAAGAGCATTCTGGGTGAAGTCCAGTTGGGACCGCGTAACCGTTTTGTGCCCTCATTGCGGACATTCAAACTAGATGTAGGAGGCTGCGTTCGAGGACGTCCAACTGGTGATCCTCATCGATAGACTCACACTGGTCCTCATGGTTAGAGATAACCCGCCATGTTCACGGTTTATCCCAAGCAAACTATGTCGGAGATATCCTTGTGTTGTCGTTTCCCGTTTTCGGACCCACGGGGCGGGCGGAGTAGTTTCAAGAAGAAAATTTGACAAGCATGCTCACTTTGCATCACGCGACTCCACAACACCGCAAGTTACATGCGGGCAAAGATTCTGGGCGGTCCAACCTTGCCGTCGCCCCGAGCCTTACTTCGGGATTACCTTTCCTCAGCAGGGACGGCAACAATTCCGCGGGGACCCCCATTTTCATGCATTTCGCCAGGATTGTGGGGAGTAGGGAGACTCCCGAGAGGCAAGGGGTCCTGGTCTCGGAGCTGTCGATGTTAGATTCCGGCAGGAATTCTGCGTGTGGACCGACAGTGTCTTAGTACAGAAATAACGCCTGCAGGGGGGGCACATATGACTAGTTCGCTCACTGAAGATTGGACGCACACGGCTATCGTGCTATTGCTGCCCGCCGAAGGAGCCACACGGCACATCGTGAACTCCATTGAGGACGCTGTTGAGGAGGTACTCGCCTCACCCGAGTTTGATGAGGTCAGCGTCCACCTCGTTATCTCAACACTTGGCAACCATATGCTGACATCGCCTTCGCTGGATGCCGTGCTGCTCAAAGTAATCGCTGGCACCGAAGCATCCACGATTTCCCTCGTGTGGTGCACGGATGAGGACGTTGAGGATGGGTCTCTTTCTCGTGATCTTGATGCCCTGCATGCCGTTCACGTCAATGTCCCGATTCTTGGTCCCCTTGAACACGCGTCACCATTTACGAACATCAGCACGGTGATACGTGACATTGTTATCGGCGCCCTTGATGCGGCAGATGGTGCCGGGGGAGCTCCGAGCGCTGCCATTAAAGCAGCGGTCACCGGATTTAACGAACCAAGCCAGCAACCCCTGGAACATCCTGCTAACGCAGCAATTTACGGCGGCAGGGAGCCGACGCGATCGGCCTTTAACGGAGCCCGCGACCTTTCGTCCCCGTTGGGCTTACCCACTAGTGTTGAGTCCAGCCTTCAGTTCTCAGCCCATGAGAGGTTCCCTAGCTCGAGGGCATTCGATGCACGAACGGAGCAGGACGAGTTCGCGGAAGGCTGGCCCGAGCTGAATCGGGGCGACGACGCTGCGCACCACAGCGAGCCCCTCGCGCCTAAGGAGCCGGACCGGTACCGGCTTCAGTCGCATATTCCAAATGAGGACTTTGACGTCACGGGAAGTACTGCTGACAGTTTCCAGCCGCTTTTTCATGACGCGGGAGCTACTGCCGCTGAAGACCCCGACGCTAGTACAGGTCCGTCGATCAGGAGTTTCTCGTTTGACCATGCATATGATGCTGAAGACAATGCGGTGTTGCCAGGATCGGTCGCCTCGCCGTATGCGCAGCCTGATTCGGAGAACTCTAAATGGGTCCCTCCGGTCGTCCACAATGTTGTCAGTTCGGTCACTTCACAAGTTGACCAGTGGCGTGCCCGCCGCACAAAGGTGCGCCGGGCCGAGGAGCAGATTGGGATCTCTGCCCTGGCGCACCTGCCTGTCTACCCGGAAGTTCCTCGCCCGTTGATCTATTTAGCGCTGGCTGCATCGACCGAGTGGGATAAGAAAGCCGTCCGCACCCGAGACGCAGCGCTGACCCTTCTCTCTGATGCGCTAGATCACAACTGGATTGCCGTCGTCCTTAATCTAGGCAGCACTTTGACCCGCGTCGCCGGTCCCGGTTCGCCCAAGCACGTGACTCATGACTGGCGGCGGATCGAGCGGAATAATGACTTTGACCTTGGCAATGCAGCCGCAGAACTGTCGACGCAGTTTTCCCGCGACAAAGCTTCATTGCGCTTGCGGGGGCACGAGGTAGACGCGCCCCACGTCGTGGTATTTGCTACTGAACCGCCCTATGTGGACTCGGTCGCACACAGCGCGTACCTTGCGCTGTTACGCGATGTGCAGTCCGTGACTTGGCTGCTGGTCGGGGACTCCAATTGGATGGAATTTCCCCCGGAACTGGACGAGGGGTCCTCTCGAGTTCTCTATGCTGAGCAGGACGGGGTGGCGCTACTCCTGAGTGAGGTGCTCGCCCCGCCCGAGGTCATTCCGCCCGAGCAGGATGGCGTGTAGTCTGCTCCCCGGAGTGTCAGGGCTCTAGATCGATAATCATAGGTGCGGCGCTGGCCGATCGCAGGTGCACGATTGCACCTCGACTTGTCATCGGCAGATTCATAATCTCACCGGGACCTAACATCGGCTGCATCTGGTGCGACACGGTCGGCTCCCATGCGCCTTTAGGTCCGGCGGAGTGCGAGAGGACTGGAGCCGACACATGCCCGAGACGATCCCCAACCATTTTAGCTGTGGTTGGGGAAACGCCTTTAAGGGCTATAAGCGTATCGCAGCTCGCCAGGGTCGCCGCGGCTTTGTCTGAGTCACCAAGGTGCTGCACGTCCTGGACCGCGATGCAGATGGCGGAGCCCGCTCCGCGCATGACGTCGAGCATCTCCTGGAGGCTGATTCGCTCTGCGTACCGGCCAGCCTCGTCAAGGGTCCAGAGGATCGGAGTGGACAGCCGTCCAAAACGTTCCATGGCGCGGAGCTTCAGCAGCGAAATAAGCATTGAAGAGGAGGCCCAAGCGAGTTCTCCGAGAGCCATGCGTGCACCAATGATGAATATTCCGCCGCTGGTGAGTATCTCGTCGATAGTGATCGCGTTTGATCCATTCCCGGCAAGCATGTGCTCGAATGTTGGGTCCGCCAACCATGACAGGCGGTTCGTAAGCCCCGCGGTAGCAGCAGGATAGTCGGCTGTTGGAAGCTGTGCCATATCAAGCACCTCATTCGCCGGGCTTCCGACGGCTGCAATGTACTGCTTGAGATAGGACTGGCTCACCGCCATGCGGTATAGCTCTTTCGGGTGCGGCGGAGTTCCGTGCTGAGCAGCAAGAATGCGAAGCAGGCCGCGGAGCCACCTGTGGTCCCGCTCCTCGAAGAAACGGTTTGTGCTGCGGGGGTCGACCGGCCCGAGAAGGGCCTGTGCGACTTGTGCGGCGTCCTGCATGGAGCGAACCTCACCGATAGGGTTCCATGACCTGGACTTCTGCGGAGCGCCAATGTCCCAGCGTCTGACGCGAAACGTTCCTTGGGCCCCGAGTGCCCTCTTGGCGTCTCGAATTGTCTCCGAGAGGTCGCCCTTGACGTCGACGTTGATTGTGGTCAAGCCATGGATGGTTGCCTGTACGATCCACGGAGCGATGAGGAATCGAGACTTACCGGACCCGGGCGGACCGATGATTGCCGTGTGTTTCTCAAAGTTGCCCCAATTCAAGTAGATCGGGAACTCAGGTCCGCGCCGCTGTGGGTGCACTACCGTCCCCAGGGGGAATGTCCCTTGCGCCAGTGCACGGACCTGTTTGGGCAGGAGCACGTACCGGAAGTCCCAATACGTGTGTCGAGCCCCGGATGATGGCGGGTCGTCGGGGCCGAGCACGCCGCTACGACGAGCGTGTCGCCCAGGCCGAACTCCATTGGCTGCGGCTGCGGCAGCAATTGCACCGCTTAGACGATCCACGCCGTGCCCAATTGCTCCGGCGGCGCGCCAAGCGCCAGCTCCCCAGCCTCCCAAAGCTGCTAACGCCCTCGTTCGCGAGGGCGTTCCTCGCGCGTGTCGGGCTCTCTCAGCGAGAAAGACTCCTCGAAAGCTTGTCGACGCTGCTCTTCCTGAAACCGTTCGTTATGGTCGGCGAAATTCTGCGCCTGCTGCTGAATACCTGATGGATTATCGATTTGCCACGAGATAGGGGCATCTCTCGACTGATCAAGACTTGGTTGCTCGGCAACGGGTACCGGAGAGCCCAGCGTCGTCCAAGCAAGTTCAGCGGCGAGGGCACTGTCGCGGACAGCGTGTCCGACCCTCTTGGACTGCCCTACAAGCTTCCCTCGTGCCTCTTCGAAGTCCGTCGCCACCCACCTCCAATTGAGCTTTCCGATATTGATACTTGCGCGGGTTATCGATTACGGCTTCCCTGCCTCAAGCTGGACTATCTGCCTGGTGAGTTCTTGGATAGTTTGTCTGTATGCAAGGGTCTGTGCGTTCGGGAGCACATTAGCGCCCCCGAAGGCAATGAACTGCTCCTGCAGGCTCGTGATTAAGGTGGGACCAAGTGAGGACATCTCGGGCAGCGAAAGGGAGCCAACAAGGTCGGCCCCAAGCGAGGGTACGCCAGAATCACGCATCGCGTTCAGCACGGCGGTACTGATCGCCTCTGACGACGGTGATATGGCTTCAAGGGTCGGGAACCCGTCGGCAAGGTCCTGCATCGGCACCGGCCATGCGGGGAGAGGCAGTTCAATGTCGCGACGAAGAACACTCGGGACGGTGAAGGCGGGAAGCTTCGGGATCTGCGGCACCGGAAGCATTCCGACTTGCACGTCAAACGGAGGTAGCTCGTAACAGTCAATATCGCCGACAAGGTGGGTGACGCTCGCATACTTCGTTCGGATCTGGAGGATTACGGGGCCGGCACCAGTCACCCTGACAGCAAAAGTGTTGACGCCTGCCGGAACCTGAGTCCGCTGTGCACCAGGACCTAATATCTCTACTTCGTACGCGCTTCCTGCATCGATGGACCATGAGGCGATGACGTCGCGTCCACGTAACGCCACCAGTTTGTTCAGGCTTGCTTGTGTTACCACCGGCGCGGCCACCAACGACCGAACGGCATCCTCGGTTGCCTGGCGCAGTTCCCCCGCAGTCGGTCTCGCGGCAGCCGTTGAGTCGAGCGCGCTTTGGATAAGGGCTGAAAGCTGCGGCGTGACAGCCGACGGCACAGGAGATGGGAGTGCCAAACGCTGGGTCGCCCCGGAGGCCCCATCAACGTATCTCACGAATGCGAGTCCGAGCTTGTAAACGTCGGTAGCGAAGTCTTGAAGCTTTTTGGGAGCCGCAGCCTTGTCAACCATCTCGGGCGGTGTCCATCGGGGGAAATGTCCCTGACGCGCCGCACGGGAGCCGTCTGAGATGTGCGCAACTGCGTCGCAGTCAAGGAGCAGCACTCCCGCAGGCGCGAATGAGAAGACCTCGTTGTTCGGGTTGAGATCTCCAAACACCAGCCCATGCCGGTGAAGCAGCTCGATCGCGCCGGCGAGCTTGGAGAGTACGTGCAGCCTGAGCGCATCGTCATGGAAGTCGGGACTGTCGTAGCCGATCTCGTTACGCCTCGTCACCGGTGCA
>NZ_JBFTKM010000025.1:0-48932 GCF_056395945.1 Arthrobacter sp. 05T442
GGTACGGTCAGTCATTCCGCTGGTGAGGAGCCAGGTGGCGGTGATGTCGGCGCGGAGCTGGCTGAGGGTCCTGGCCTCGCCCGGGCCCTGCAGGGCACGGGCGGCCGCGGTGGACCGTTCCCAGATCCCCGCCGCCGTCCCGGCCGTGAGGTAGGCCGAAAGCCACGCCATGCCGTCCCGGTCCGGGACGTACTCGACCCGCCGGTCCGCAGCGGACGCGGTGTGGCGGTTCTCGATGCTCTCCCGGTGGTGGCGTTCCCGCCAGGCGCGCGCCCTGGCCCGGAACCGGGACGCCACCAGGTCCCCGGCAGGGCACCCGCGGGCCGCGTCCGCTGCGTCCGGGTCCAGGAAATGCGCCTCCAGCGCCGCCGCCCCGGACCGGTCCAGGCCGCCGGTTTCGTCGACGATGATCCGGGCGTGCTGCCAGGAAATCGTCCCGGCCTCAAGCGCTCCCAGGGTCAGCGGCAGCACCGCCGTCAACGCCCGGGACTCGGCCAGGAAGGCCCCGGCGGTCCGTTCGCTGACGGTCAGGACACAGGCGACCTCGGCCACCACCGCCATCTCCGACGCGGCGCGGTCCTGCGGGGACGCCCCCGGAGCCGCCAGCAACCTGGCCGCCTGCACATACTCCGCGGCCAGCCGCACCTTCAACGCCGCAGTCCGGGCCTCCAACCGGGCCACCTCGGCCAACCCGTCCAGGCAATCATCCGCCAGATCCCGCAACGGATCCGCGTCCCCCAGCCCGTCCGCGCCGGGCTGATCAGAGCGGCCCGCGCCCCGCAACGGATCCGCGCCGGACGGCTCAGCGCCGTCCCCACCCGCGCCCGTGAACGCGGCCAGCGCAGCAACGGACGCGGCGACAGCCGCCACCGCCTCCCTGCTCCCCGCACTCAAAACCGCTCCGCTCTTCACACTCACAGACTATGACCAGCCACCGACAATAATGCTGAAACTGGCGATGCTGTAGCGCGACGCCGGCCCTGGCTTAAGCAATGAGAGAGGCTTATCGTCAAGCGGCTCGTGACCGGGTCACTGAGCTCCTCCAACCCGGCAGCACCGGAAACGCGGAGCGGACGCCCGCGCGCGGCTCGTGATCCCAGCCCAGCCGCGGCGCCGTCGTCGACCGCCGCAGCAGATCGTTCCGTCCGCTGCTCCAGCTTCACCAGCTATAGCGTTGCTGTTGATCCGGGATGTTGGCCCCGAAGATCCAGGAGTCGGCCTTCGGGAAGAGCGTCATGTCGGCGATCTCCTGGCAGGTGATGGTCCAGGCTTCTTCGGCCTCGACCGTCGGGTCAACGGAGACCAACTGGCCGGTTTCGGCGTCATTGATCAGCTGGAAGATCCGCTCGACCCGGGCCTCGATGCTCGGCGGCCAGTGTCAGGCGGCCCGCCTGCCTGACGTGAGCTACCGCTGCGCAGCACCGCGGCGGCGTGCTGGTGTGCCGGGGCGTCGCCGGCCTCCTTCAGATTGGGCTGCCCTTCACCGGTATTAATCAGGTTCCGCAGGCTGCCGCCAAGGTAGCCGCCCCACGCGTTGGAGCACACGTCATAACACTCGTACTGCGGCGCCAGGCCGACGTGCGTGAAGCGGACCTCGGCCCCGCCGGCCGTTTCGGAGATCTCGAAGACGACTTGGGTGTCCTGCCCTTCGGTCTGGTCTTCGATGAAGTTGAAGTAGTTGGCCAAGACGAGCCATGCAACCTTCCGGCCCGGCACGAGTTCCGTGACGCAGATTGTGCAGCGATGGACGTCCTGGTAGTGGTACTCGAACTCGCCACCGACCTGGTCGGTGACGCCCTCGACTTCTTGCGACCACCAGCCGCGGACGTTTGTGATGGCCTCAAAGACTTCCCGGGGAGTCCGCTCCACGGTAAAGGCGGTGGTGAAGTCCGACATTTCGATACCTCATTATTTTCGTGTGCGCGCCTGTATTTGGGCGGAATCCCTCAGCTCCGCCACGGATGTGGCGAGATCTCGTTCGCGGGGCCTCATCCGTCGCGGCCGTGCTGGATTGCTTCGGCGATTCCCTTGATGCGCTGCAGTCGGGCGTCCCAGGTGGCGCCGACCGAGGACAGTTGCGCGACGGCGCGGGCCAGCTGAGCCTGGCTCACCACGTAGATGCGCTCCCTCCCCGAAGGCCTGACATGGACCATTCCCACCCGGTGGAGCACGCCAAGATGTTTGGCGACCGCCTGCCGTGAGACCGGCAGCTGCCTGCTCAGCGTGGTTGCTGTGCCGCCGCCGTCGTCGAGCAGCAGGTCGAGCATCCGCCGTCGGGTCGAATCGCCCACCGCCGACCAGAGGGCGTCGTCGACGGCGACGCTCATGCCGCCGATACCAGCCGCGCGACGTAGGTGACGAGCCGGGGCAGGAAGAAGTCCCAGCCGCGGACGTGGTCGCGGTAATTCTGCTCGAGCACGGCTGCCTCCTCCCAACCCTTTTCACGGAATCCCGTCTCGGTGAAACGCAGCAGCGTGCCCCTGTCCGATGGGATCAGGTCGAAGGTCACCAGAAGCGAGTTGGACGACGTCGCGGTCTCACCGTCGTCGTACACCCACCGGAAGGAAAACCGCCGGGACGGTTCGGCCTCTACCACCGTGAGCGTGACGATCTTTGCCTGCGGCGAAGACCTGTCGCCAAACGAGATGACCCCGGTGGCGCCGGGCACCGGTTCGAGCTCCGCCCTATCCGGCCACCACTCCCGCAGGTGCTCCGGCTTGCTGATGACCTCGTACACCACCTCCGGTGCCGCTTCGATCTCGATCTCCCGCTCGATGCTGCCGTGCTCCATCCGACTCCCCTGTCTGCGCAACCCTTGGTTGCACATAAATGTAGGGCATGACCCAGACATGCGCAACCATTGGTTGCAGGTTTGACGGATAGAAGACCCGACTGGGCTAGCCGCGCATCCGGAGACGGTTGCATATGCCCCCGCCTTCAAGGTCTGGTCCATCCGGATGGATGCGTCGAGATGCAAGCAGGCGCACTCCAGGGCAAGCTCGGACTTGAAATCCTGATCGCAAGCATGCTTAGGATAGGGGTATGGCCGTATCAATCGGCTGCCAACCAGAGGAGGAAACACCATGGGACTAGGCGACAAGATTGAGAACGCTGCCGAGAAGGCGGGCGGTAAGGGCAAGGAAGCTGCCGGGAACGCCACGGGCGACGACAGCCTGAAGGCTGAAGGACAGGCTGACCAGGCCAAAGGTGATTTGAAGCAGGCCGGCGAGAAGGTCAAGGACGCCTTCAAGAAGGACTGACCTGATCGCAGGCGAAGGGCGCATTTCTGTCAAAGAGGTGCGCCCTTCGTTTTGTCCGGCCCCTCCCGCTGTGCTGCGAGTCTGAGGATGGCAAGGACCAGGAATTTTGTGCCGTGGCGTCACCCGCAATCGCCGTACGGCAAAGAGCGCTGGACAATCATGACCAAAACACCCAAAAATCGCATTTTACGACTATGTCTGGTCTCGGTTCAGTACGCGCCCAGGCCGGCATGCGCCGTTGCTTTGCCTAGACTCGGTGGATGTCTGAAACTGCAAACCTGAAGGATCGTTCCGAACACCGCTGGCCGGCAGTAATCGGGTTGTTCATTGCGCTTGGTCTTTATGCCGCCCTTCCCAGCGCTTTCCTGCCGCTCATCCGCTACACAGTCGTCGGAATCGGGCTCGTGATGCTGATCCCCCTGCTGATTCTTAACCCCCGCCGCCTGCACAAAGAGACACGCTGGTCAAAACGATTGGCCACGGGCCAGGCACTCCTCCTCGTCGCCGCCAATGGCGTCGCCCTGGTGCAACTCATCATTTTGCTGACCGCCTCCGGCAGCGGCGACGGGCGCACGCTCCTTCTGGCAGCGCTGCAAATCTGGGTCACAAACGTCATCGCCTTCGCCCTGGTCTTTTGGGAACTGGACCGCGGCGGACCGGTGGCACGTCGGAATTCCCACCGTGACAACCTTCCTGCTGCTGACTTCCGGTTTCCCCAGGACGAAGACCACGACGCTGTCACGGAAGTTGCTACGCGATCCTCCGTCAAGAGTGGCTGGGTGGCCTCCTTCGTCGACTACGCCTATTTCTCGCTGTCCAACTCCATGGCCTTCAGCCCCACCGACACCATGCCCTTGTCGCCACGAGCCAAAATGATGATGGGACTCGAAGCCGCCGGAGGATTCGTTCTCCTGGCCCTCGTGATCGCCCACGCCGTCTCCTTGCTGGGCTAAGGCCCGGCCCGCGGACGGACTGCCAATCCCAGCTTGTGTGGCAGCTTCTTCCGTTCTGTTTGCGGAAACCTGGCCCGGCACGGACGGGCATCAGAGTATGCCCGAGTTACTTTTTGCCGGACCTGAGGTCCGCCACTACCTTTGCAATTCGGCGGGCGCGGGTATCTGGCGATTTGGCATCTGCGATCGGATCCACGTAACGCCGCTGGCTACTGTAGTTCAGCGTCGCATAGAATGCCTTCGCCTCCGGGTCCGCCTCCAAGGCGACCGCCAGGTCTTCGGGCACGTCAATGATTCGCGGCTGCATGTCCAGTTCGACGTCCACCTCCACGACGTCCCCGGCTGAGGCTCCCGTCAGATCCCGGTTGACAGCGCTAACCCCAACCATATTCTGGCCGCCCATCACCGCGATGCTGCTGCGGTAGCTCTTGCCGTTGATGGTCACGACCACCGGCGGTCGCCTGCCAGCCCCGAGTGCGACGACGACGTCCTCGGGCACCGTGATCCCTGCTTTGTTGCCGCTGCCCTGGATTGTCGCAGTGAATTTCATGCTCACAGTATGCCTCCCGTTCTCAGCCACCAACAGGTCGACGGCGGTCGCTAGTCAGACCCGTGTACCCCGGATCGCTCCCAGAGCCGGTCGCAAGGGCCGGCGACCAACTGGCGTCAGGATTCCCGTCCGACACCGTCCATGGTCACGGCGAGCCCACTGCAATCCCCCGTCTTACCGGCAGCCGTGGTTGAACTCGCGGGTTACCGGCCGGAGAACCACATGCGCAGGAACGCCTCTTCACGCCTTTCCAGCTGTTGGGCGTTCTGGCGCCGCAGCGGGCATTCTCCAAGAGCCAGGTCTCGGCGGGAGGCGTGGGCTGAGCCCCAGCGAAGCAACCCGGCCCCAATCCACATGGCCAGTCGCCTGATGCCTTCCGGATGCCGCCGAGGCAAGGGGGCAAAGGAACCACGAACGATGGCAGAGCCGTCAACGGGGATATACGCGTTGCCCATATCAATCTCCGTCAGGTCGTTTGGCAGGTGCTCGTGGGTTGGGCTCCACGATCCCGTGGCCCAGGCTCGGCACCGGACATCGGACAGCGGTATCCGGATCAGTGTCGAAGGCCGCCGGCCGGCCCCGGGAGGATTCACGGTGGTTGCGGTTGTCATGGGTCGATCCGTCGTATCTCGATGGGCCACAGCCTGGCCTCGCCGAACTTGCCGGCGATTTCCGCGGCGCGGGCCATGTCCACGCAGTCGACGATGTAGTAGCCGGCTACGATTTCCTTCGTCTCGATGTACGGACCGTCGGTCACGGTGCAGGTGCCGCCGCTGTTCCTTACGAACTTCGCCTCCTCACCGAGCTCATGAGCCTCGACGAACTCTCCGGAGGCCCTGAGTTCTTTCTGCACAGCGGTGTGCGCCTGCATGATCGCCTCGATCTCGGTCGCGGAGAGCGCGTTCCAGGTCTCGACATTGTTTGGGATCAGCATGAGGTGTTTCAATTCTGCTCCTTTGCGGCGGGTACCGGGCTTCTGGTCGGGCTGGGGTCAGGCGCGGACAGCGATTCGGGGCTGGTCTCGGCCAGGCGTTTGGCGAGGTAGCGGCGAAGGGCGACACCGCGGGCTTCCATCTCGGCCGCCCATTCCACGATATTGTCCTCGGCCGCCACATATTCCGGCGCCGCGGGATCACTACAGATAAAAAGCATGTACTCCACTTTGACTCCTCCCCTGTCGGTTGCCACACCACTACGACGGCCGGCATGCCGCCAAAAGGACACCTGACGAAAAATACTTTTCCGGATGTCAATGGTCAGTGGGATCTGCCCCACGGGCTACCGGCGAATGTGCCGGTCGGCGGCCAACGTGTTTGCCCGCTTTTTTGCGGGTTTGTCCATCGTTGGGTGATCAGTTCTCCGAGGCCATGGCTGGAAGAGATGGGCATCGCGGCCCGTCTCGCGGACGTGGGCATGGCGCAGGAGTCTGTCTGCGGCGGCGGTAGCGAGGGGTGTGGTAGGTAAACACCGCTGCGATCCATTCCTCGATCTCGGGAAGGTCGGCACCGGGACCCGGCCCCGGGTTCCCCGATCGGGCGGCTCGAGCCGGCCCAGATGGGCGAGCCTAGGAGGTGCGTTGGTCGCCGGCAGGGTTGGTTCCCTGGCCGCCGTCGGGATGTCTCATGGGTGCCCGGTCCGTCTGCGCAGGCGGATCGTAACCAGCGCGAGCCATATCCAGGCAAGTATGACCGCCGCGGTGAAGCCAAGAACAACGAGGGCATCGGTGGATCCGGTGGCTATGCCAGCAAATGCGGCGAGGAACAGCGCGCCGGTGATGATTGAAAACGTGCCTAAGCCTCGTGCCCCTGCGGCGAAGAACCGGCGGGAGAGTACGAGGGATCCGGCGATTAGTGCGATGAAACCGATGCCGCCGGTGACGAAGTGGAGGAACCCGTGGAGCGAACCGGGTGTGGTGTGGCCGGGAGCCGTTCCGGGCGGGAATCCGTTCATGGGGTCGGCGACGAAGATTCCTGCTCCAATCAGGCCCAGGCCGTAGACCCCGAGGAGTGCCGGTCCCCAGGTGCCGCCTTTTCCGCCGCGGAGGGCGCGGCGGATTCCCAGTGCACTGAGAAAGGTCAGGAGTCCGGTGAGAATGAGGTTGCTGATCTGGATCCAGCCGAGGTCTCCGTTGGCAAGCACGCTCAAATCGTTGTGCGCGGCGTCGTATCCGGCTCTGGTGAATGCCTGCGTAAACCCAACGATGAGGTAGAGGGGTCCGGCGACAATTCCGCAGGCCAGCAGGAAACGGGTGCGTTCATCAGTGGCGGAAGGGACTGAGTCTGTTGTGGAGCCGCTGGCGGGCGTCGTTCTTGTTGTCATGGCTGTTTTCCTGACGCGAGGTGACTGGAGTGGGGCGGAACCCTCCGGTTCCGGTGTCAGGCGGTGAAGAACTCGACGAGTTGGGGTGCGACGGCCTTTTCGGAAACCTGATGGGTTTGGCCGGCGAGAACACGATGCTCGGCGCCCGGGATGCTCCCCGCGATGTCCGATTGCGCGGCCGCCATCACGGCGGCTGCCTTCCCTCCGACCATGACCCGGGTGGGTACTGAAATGGCGGTGAGCCGTTCGAGGGGGGCAATGAAATTGTTCAGTACTTTCGTCTCGTACGGCAGCGTGTTGGCCGCCGCCGTTTGGTGTTTCCAGACGCCGGGAATGAGGCGCAGCAAGAGAGGCACGAAGGCAGGGAGGTTGATCATCTCGACCAGGAAGTAGGAAACCATCGCGCCCCGCATGTTTTCGGCGAGCAGCTCATCGAGGCGCGCGCCGTGGTCCTCCGGAACCCCGTCTGCCGTGCCGACACCGGTGTAGGGTGCTTCGAAAATCGCCAGCTTACGGATCCCGATGCCGGCCGCGGCAGCTTCGAGCGCAAGTGCGGCACCGGAGGAAATGGCGTAGACGTACGGGGTGTCTCCGGCAGCTGCCAGGACGGCGGCGAGGTCCTCGATTTCCCGCTGCACTGCATAGGGTTTCGTGTCCCCGCTGTCGCCGCGGCCGCGGCGGTCGTAAAAGTACACGGTAAACGAGGACGACAGTTCCCCGGCTAGCTTGCGCGAAGGGCCGAAGGCGCGGCCGCAGAAAGCTCCGTCGACGAGAACGACGCTCGGTCCGGATCCGGTTCTTTCATACGAAATCGGGGTTCCATCCGCGGAGATCACCTCTCCTACGGAGGTGTCGATGGTGTGCGGTTTCATGTCGGGTTCCTATCGATAAGAAGGTCGAGTTTGTTGAAGGAGAGCTCCCAGCCGGTGATCGTCATGTCCCGGATCTCTTCGGTGAACGGGCCCTGGTGGAGGGTGACGCGGGTGAGGTCACCATGGTCATGGAACTTCAGGCGCAGCAGGACGCCTTGGGCGGGGCCGGCGGCTGTGTCCGCGTCCATCCGAATTTCAAGAAATTCGGGCGCGACGAACGACGAGATCCGTCCGCGAATGGGATTCACGGCACCGGAAGTGGAGTCGACCATGGATAGCTCCCATCGGCCCCCGGCCCGGAGCTCGACTGTGACACTGTCGATCGGCACGGTTACGCCTGCCGGGCCAAACCAGGTGGCCAGCAGGTGCGGCTCGGTCCAGAAGCGCCACACCACCTCCCGTGGGGCCTTGAATGCCCGCGTGACGAAGACGTTCAGGTCAGCCATTTCCGGTCTGGTGGCCTCAGGCATCGACGTTTCCGTCCGGGTTTTCTGCGGATCGTTGAAACATGGCGAGGGCGTCGTCGAGACGGTCGAAAGATTCGTTCCAGTACCTTCGGTACTTTTCCATGTACTCCGTCGCCGCCTTCAATTGCTCGGTTTCCAGATGGCTAAGCCGCGCTGTCGACACTCGCTTGCGGGAGATCAGGCCGGCGCCCTCGAGGACTTTCAAGTGTTTGGACACGGCCGGCTGGCTGATAGCGAACGGGCCGGCCAGATCGGCAACACTGGCATCGCCCACCGTCAACCGCTGTAGAATCGCCCGTCGCGTCGGGTCCGCCAGTGCGCCGAAGACGGCACTCAGATTATCGGTTTCCACTTCCATAACCAATCTGTTTTGAAATCAATTGGTTTTATACTACGCAAGCAGGAGTTTTCGTCAAGCAAATCCCAAGCCTTGACAACCATTGGGTTTTGAACGAGCATGACCGAATGAGCCCGCGTCGCCCTGCGAGCATGGCCCGGCGCTTGCACGATTACCCCCGACAACCCAGGAGAATCCATCATGACGACCCGCCTCAATCCATATCTGAGCTTCCGCAACAACGCCCGTGAAGCCATGGAGTTTTACAAGAGCGTCTTCGGCGGCGAGCTGGTGACCAATACCTTTGCCGACTTCCACGCGAGCCAGGAACCCGCCGAAGATCATCTGGTGATGCATTCACAACTGGAATCACCCTCCGGCCTGACACTGATGGCCTCGGACACGCCCGCCCGCATGGAATTCAACCCCGGCAACACGTTCAGCATCTCCCTCAGCGGGGAAGACGACGCCGAGCTCCGCGGCTACTGGGAGAAGCTCTCCGACGGCGGCGGCGTGACCATGCCCCTCGAAAAAGCACCCTGGGGAGACACCTTCGGAATGTGCAACGACAAGTTCGGTGTGGCCTGGCTGGTCAACATCACCGGCGCCAAGGACTAACACCCCGGGCTCATGCAGGGCCGCGGCCGGTGGCCGCCAGCACCACCGTCCTCGCCACCGTCATGAGGTCCGGTACCGCCCCTCCCCTGTCGTTCCACAGGACCGGGCCTAACACCCAAGGGCTGAGGAGGCAAACGAGAAAAACGCCCGGCGCATCGCCAGGCCTGCGGCCAAGGCCGCACCTGGCAGCTCCGGCGGCATTGTTATTTCCCGGGGCGGCCGGGATTGTGGCATCGGTCCGGAGACGGCGGCCCGAATCAATCAGGCATGGGTGATGGTGCGTGATTCAGGAGGTGGGCCAACCGGTCCGTCGCGAAGCTAACGAACGGTTGCGACGGGATGAGCCGGCAGGTTGCATTGCCGACAGTGAAGATTTTGGTTCCGCTCTTCCGTTCGAATTCATCCCCGATTCCCGGGAACAACCGGCCGTTGTCGTCTGCAACATCGAACGTTTCGACCCAGACCCGCTCACCATCGACGGCTTTGGGGAAGCACCGAATCTTCAAACGCCGTGCCGGGGACAAGGTCTCGGCGTGGTGCAGGAATGTGTTTCGGTTGTGCCCGACGCCAACGAGCAGAATGTGCGCTTCGAGGTCGTGCAACCGGCCAAACGGCGAGTTTCGGCCAACGGCGAATTCCAACGGATGGGGTGCCACAATATGGTCGGCGTGACGTCCGTGGGCGGCTACGGACACTTGAGGGTGAGCGCTTCTCACGCTGCCCCGGAGCTTGCGAAACGCCTCCGGTATCGCACCCATTTGTGAGGGCAAGCCTGGATGAAACAGGGGCACCGCATCCCGTCGCTCGCGCTCGGCGGCATTTGGCACGCCAACGGTTCCAGGGGCCGGATCTGCCACCTGAGGCGTAAACGCAGGCATGGCCACCGTGCCGCGGTGCCCGACTGCCGCGAGCAGCGAGGACACGACGGTGTTGGCGCCGCCCATCACGGTTCCAAGGCTCGAAAGGGATGAATGGACGATAACGGTCATGCCATCGGACAGGCCGATACGCTCCCAACCGCGCGCCAGTTCATCGAGGCCCATGTGGCCCTCGGTGCATGCTTCAATCACCGGACTCAGGATTCCTTCCGGACACGGCATCATTGCGCTGCCGTTCCAATGTGCTGCCCGATTGCCGGTTGCGGCACTGGAGAGCAGCTGGTGCAATGATTCCCCGTCGTGGATTGCCGGAGCCCAGTGCCGTTTAGAACAACGCTCTCGCGAGGAATGGCCATCCCAGAAGTCTAGGCGAGCGGTCAGCAGTGGCCGTCCACTGCCGCAACCGGAGCGTCCCCGTCACCGTCGGGTCAAAGCCCTCTTCATTCGATGGGCACAGACGTGTGAATCGGAGAATTATCTGGCACGTTTTTCGCCGCGCTATTGACCTGTTCGTCCTCCCCGGCCCGCTGGCGATGCCTCAGCGTGCGGTGAGCCGGTAGACCGACACGTGACTGCGAGAATCCACGGTGAACTCGCTGCGGTTCCAGTCCGCCCACCTGGATCCCATCTCAAACCCGGCCAGCCGCGCCATGAGATCGAGTTCGCTGGGCCAGATGTACCGGTGTGGTGTCCGTCCGATCTGCGCTTCCCGCCCGTCCGATAGCCCTGGACCGAATCGCACGTGGTGTGAGATGACGTGCTGGTGCAGCACGTCATAGGTATCGACCAGGAGATACCCGGGCTGGCTCACCTCGACGGTCCCGCCCTGTCCGGGTGGCAGCGATCGCAGCTGTGGCACCCAAAGCTCGACGACGAAGCTCCCGCCGGGTGCAAGATGACGGGCAGCATTCTGGAAACACCGGACCTGTTCGTCCTGAGTCAGGAGGTTGGAGATGGTGTTGAACACCAGGAATGCAAGAGAGAAGTTGTCGCCCGCAACTGCCTCGGTCATGTCTCCCTGAACGACGGGAATGCGGTCATCTCCGACCTTCTCACGCAGACGGGAGATCATCGCGTGAGAAAGTTCGATGCCGCTGACCTGGACGCCCGCCTCTGAGAGAGGGATGGCGACGCGACCTGTGCCAACGGCGAACTCAACGGCCGGACCGTCGCCCGCGAGCTTTGACAGGGCATCTACCGTCGGGACCAATACCTCGGGAGAGAACATTCCCTCTCCGGGGGTGTCGTACTGTCTCGCGGCCTCGTCGTCCCAGAGCTGTTGCTGGTTGATCATCGAGCCACTATCGCACCCGATGCGCGGATCATCCACCCGCCTGAAAAGCAAGATTGCACGGAAGCCGGTCGTCGACCGCAATCGATACGACATTGGCCCTGGGCTGGTCGGCCGCCAGAGACCCCACGATCGAGCCCGGTCGGACGCTCAGGCTTTCCCTCACGTGGATGGGCCGCCAGCGCCGTCGGACTGATCGGGGTCCGCTGCCTATGGATAGAAGGGTCCCCCGCGCCGCTCAGAGCCGGGCGGTTACTCACCGGCGTCGCAAGACAAAAACACACCCACGTGACTGCCGGAATCGGAACACCCATGTACTTCTGTGATCATGCCACCTGGCTACGGGCGGCCTGCTGCCGGCGCCGGAGCGTCGACGGCGATAACCACGCCGGACCCCGACCCCTCGAACATGTGCTCGAAGCCGCGCCACTTTGCCGCCAGAATGAACAGCGTCGAGCCGTCATCCCCGCCGAGGATGCAGGCGAAGCATCCCCGGTCGGCCTCGACGGTCTGCAGAACCTCGCCACCCTCGCGTACCCGGACACACCGCTCGTGTGGCACGTCCGCATACCAGACCGCGCCCTCCGCGTCGATGCAGATGCCGTCCGGTGCGCCGTCGCCGAGGTCCGCCCAGAGCCGGCGATTGGACAGTCCACCATCATCCGCGATGTCGAACGCGGTAAGCCGTCCACCGTATGACTCCGCGACGATCAGTGTCGAATCATCAGGTGTGATGGCCATGCCGTTTCCGAACGCGAGATCTTCTGCTACCGGGCGTGCCGATCCGTCAGGCAGGACGAGCGCGATGATGTCGCCGTTGACATAAGCTCTGCCGTGGCGATCGACGACGATCTCGTTGAAGACATCGCCGATATCGCTGAGATCTGCGTGGGGCACCAGCGAGCCGTCCACCTCCTGCCGCAGCAGCTTCGCTTCCTGGCCAGAGACGACAAGGAGCCGCCCGTCCGGCAGCCAATCGATCGAATATGGGATGGATGTCGGCACCCGGGCGACGACTCTCGTGCTGCCGTCGGCGCCAACCGTGAGAACCTCCTGCGTGCCCCAGTTGGCCAGCCATAAGCAACCGTCATGCCACCGTGGCGACTCTCCGATTTCCAGATCCGTCACGAGCGTCCGCTGCATACTCATGGCCATTCCCCCCTTCCATATGGTCGCGTGCGCCTCTGATGACCAGATCCATCGAACAGACCGCGACGTCTGCAAGCGAATTCATCAGTCACTTCGCTCCTGAGTCCTGTGCAAGGCCGTTGAGACGGGACTTTGGGTTGCTTATCAAGCAATAGTTGACGACACGAAAATGCGCAATCCCCCGTTGCGCCGCCCCCTGTGATGTGAACGGGAACTGGCGAGCAGGCCCGGGCGTCGTCACCGGGTCCTCCCACTCCCACCTTGCACGCGGGTGGCAGGACCCGCACCAAAGCCTGGCGGCACCCTGGGCGCGGACGGAGAGAATTCCTGCACAGGCGGATTCTCGAAGAACCCCCAGTCCAACACAGCCGCGCTCGGAGGCACCCCGCGGCCGGCGGCCACATCATGGGACAGAACATGTTCGCGGGGCGAGGCGTGGTGTGAGGAATGGCGGGAATGGTGGTGAGGAATCTCCACGTTCAACTTCGTGAGCGACGGGATCGAATCGGCACTGGCCCGGGACGAGGAAAGCCGCGGGCACCCAGGGCGTTGCCATTGCATGAGGCGCGCAGACCCTCCGCCAATACCTTTCGGCAGGTCTGATCGACGAACTGCGACTTCAAACATCGCACCCACGTGCGCTATCGGGTAATCCGCTAAGAGCTGACGCTCAATCGCGGGAGGTCATCCAAGGGACGTTACGGTGCCCTCGGCGCCGTCGGCCGTTATCCGCTGGCCGGTGGTGATCAGCGACGCCGGTAGGGTCTGGCCAGCAGATCGCCCCCGGTTGTCTGTTTCAGGTTTCAGGTTTCGGGATGGGCCAGGCGACTCAGCAGGGTTAACGCGTCCTTGAGGGGCACCGGCCGGAAGAACTGCTCGTCGGCGAGCTCAACGGCGGCAATCGCGCGCGGCGCCAAGTCGGCTCCGGCGTCCGTGACGTGCAGCCGTTTGGCCCGGGTGTCGGCCGGGTCGACTTCACGCTCGATGAGCCCTTTGACTTCCAGCGCGCGTAGGACCTGGGAGGTCATCTTGACGTCGGTGCCGGCCTGGCGGGCCAGGGCCAGCTGGTTTGGATGCTCACCCTGGGTGTTGAGCCACCAGGCGCAGGCAAGCAATACGAACTGCACATGGGTGAGGCCGAGCGGGGCCAGGGCCATGGCGATGTCACGCTGCCAGCGCAGCGTGGCGTGCCAGAGCAGGAATCCGGGGCTTTCGCCGGGGCTGAGCGGCATTAGCCGCGAGCCATCCTTGCCAGAGCAGTCATCGTGTCGGGCCAGTCCGCGGTGATGCCCGGACCGATCTGCGGGCCGGCTTCGTCGGCGCCGCTGCCGGTGATCTCCAGCCGGTACACGACGCGGATCCGGTCCTGATCGATTCGGTCGATCCGGTGGGTGGTGCGCAGCAGGAGGCCGTTGAAGCGGGCCTCGTCGACGAATAGTTCGTCTTGGACGGCCTCGGCGATGAGCAGAAGTATCGGATCGTCTCCCGGGGGCGTCATCGCAATCTGCGTGCCTGCCGCGAACGGACCGCTGATCTCGATCTTCTCGATCTCGGCGTTCCAGGCGCCCCAGTTCTCAACGTCGGCCCAGAGCCGCCAGATCGCCTCAGGCGTGGCGCTTGTCTCGATGCTGTTTTCGTATTCCCACATGAGTTGCCTCCTCGACTAGATAGATAATCCGTGCATAGATTATCTTCGCAGAGACTATTTCGTCCAGCGCTTCGCCCCAGCCGCTAGCTGCGCTCGGCCACAACATTGGTTGCGCGGTGAAAAGCGAAACCTCTTCGGCAGGTGGCCACCACGCACTCAGGGCGAAAACGACGAAACATCGAGTCCGATTTCATCGCGCTCGGGGGTGCGGTAGCTGCGGACGCTCCCGCTGGTGTGCCAGCTCCTCGCGGTCGCCGGCACCGGCGGGAACCGCGTGCGTCGCTCCCCCGTCTCGTCGAACCCTGTTGGGCTTGTGCGAATCGGATGTATCGTTGACTATCGTTCGCGACCCGCAGAGGAGAGCATAATGCGTAATTCGTACCCGGCTGGCGGATTTGGCGCCCCCAACATCGACGGCATGTGGCAGGCCGTTGAGGAGTTGCGTTCAAGGTTTGAGAAGCGCTCGGGCACTCGGGCGGGCCGAGGCGAGGTGCGGTCGGCGATACTGACCCTGCTCGCGGAGCGGCCGATGCACGGCTACCAGATCATCGGTGAGATCGAGGAGCGCAGCCGTGGCAGCTGGAAGCCAAGCGCCGGCTCGGTCTACCCAACGCTGCAGTTGCTGGCCGATGAGGGGTTCATCAGTGCCGAGGAATCCAACGGCCGCAAGATTTACTCGCTGACCGAAGCAGGCCGGGAAGAGGTAGCGGGTGCTGATGCGTCAGCGCTCTGGGAGTCAACCGGTCCGGCATCAGGCACAGGGTTTACGGCGCTGCCCAAGGCTGGCGTCGAGCTCGCGCAGGCTGCGTCCCAGGTGGGTCGCACAGGCTCCCCGAAGCAGGTACAGGAGGCCGTGGCGGTGCTCGAGGAGGCACGTCGTCGGCTGTACTCGATCCTCGCCCAGGACTGACGGGGTGACGTCGGTTCGCCGGGACCGGGCAGATCCGGTACCCGGCGCCGGGAACACCCGTGCCCGTTACCGACGCATCCTGCGCTTCGCCGCGTGGCATCTCGCGGTGACGTGGTGGTTTGAGCTGTTCCTCCCTCGCATCGGACTGGTCAGGCTTGCCGAACGCACCCGGACCAAGAGGATGCGGCGCTTTGCGCAGCGCTTCCATGTGCTCGCCGTGGACCTGGGCGGTCTGATGATCAAGGTTGGCCAGTTCCTGTCGTCCAGGCTCGATGTGCTCCCGCCTGAGATCACCAAAGAACTTGAGGGCCTGCAGGACGAGGTGCCCCCGGTGTCGTTCTCCGCGATCCGCAGCCTTGCCGAGGCGGAGCTGGGTGCGCCACTGGACCGGCTGTTCGCCTCGGTCGAGGAGACGCCGATCGCAGCAGCTTCCCTCGGGCAGGCGCACCGGGCCCAACTTCTCCGCACCGATGCCGCCGACACCGGGCTCGGCAGTGTGGCGCTGAAGGTACAGCGACCGGGCATCGACGCCATTGTCGACGTCGACCTGGCGGCACTGCGCAAAGTGGGCGGCTGGCTCAGCCACGTGCGCCTGGTGTCCGCTCGTGCCGACGTGCGAGCCCTGGTCGAGGAGTTTGCGCAGACCAGTCTCGAGGAGATCGACTACCTGCATGAGGCGGTGAATTTAGAGCGCTTTGCCGCTGATTTCGCCGACGACGACAGGGTGAGTGTGCCCGACGTCGTGTGGGAGCGGAGCAGCCGCCGCGTGCTCACCCTCGAAGATGTCACGGCGATCAAGATCACGGACTCGGAGGCACTTCTCGCGGCCGGCATCGATCCGACTCAGGTTGCCCCGGTTTTCGCGTCGGTCATGTTCGACCAAATGTTCATGAACGGTTTTTTCCACGCAGATCCGCATCCGGGCAATATCTTTGTCACTCCGAATACCCAGTCCTCCACAGAGCGCCCTTGGAAGCTGACGTTCATCGACTTCGGCATGATGGGTGAGGTTCCGCCCAGCACACGCAGTGGCCTGCGGAAGCTGCTCATCGCGGCCGCCTCGCGTGACGGTAAAGGCTTGATGACCGCGATCAGCGACGTGGGTGTGCTGGTGCCGTCGGCCGACACGGCCGAGCTCGAGCGGGCTATGACGCACCTCTTCGCCCGGTTCGGCGGGATGGGCTTCGCCGAGCTTCGGGAGGTGGACCCGCGGGAGTTCCGTGATTTTGCGGTGGAGTTCGGTGACGTGGTGCGTTCGTTGCCGTTCCAGATGCCGGAGAACTTCCTGCTCATCATCCGCGCGATGTCACTGACGTCGGGTGTGTGCAGCTCACTGGACGCCCGGTTCAATCTCTGGGACTCGGTCGAACCCTATGCGGCGCAGCTGCTGCGCGACGAGCGCGGCAACATCGTGCAGGACGTGGCACAACAAGCGCTCGACGCCGCCGGGACCGCCCTGCGGCTGCCCAAACGACTCGACGGGCTTGTCACCCGAATAGAGGACGGTTCAGTATCGGTGGCCAACCCGCGCCTCGAACGCCAGGTGGCACGGCTTGACCGCACCGCACAGCGATCGACCTCGGCACTGGTATTCGGCGCCCTGCTCATCGCAGGTTCCGTGGTCCGGGCGGACGACACGGTGCTCGGCAACGTTCTGATGATCGCATCGGTGGTTCCGTTGCTGCATGGCCTATGGGTAGGGCGCCGCGGCCTCTAACGTACGTTTAGCCTCGGTCCCCCATGGGTTCCGTCGCAGGCTGGGGGTTGCGCCGCAGGCCGGCGCTCTGGTGCCGACCCAAGCGATCCGCGGCTCTGAGACCCTCGGGTCTGCGTCGCCGAAGCACCCAGGAGGGCCACTACGCTGAGTAAATGAACGAATTGCTCCCGGAGCCCGTTGCGGCCGTTGCTCGGAAGACCCTGGGCCGATCGATACTGGCTTTCGCCTCGGTTCAGGCCACGGTAATCGCAGGGCTCGTCCTTTTGGACATGGCGAAGAAGCGCCGCCGCAGCAAGCGCAAGGGGTTCCCGCGCCCCGGCACTTTTGAGAACGCCGTCTCCGACTCTCAGGTCACGACGTACACCTACGGGGCCGACCTTTACCGCGACATGATCCGTGCGATCGGCGAAGCCAAAGACCGGATCTTTATTGAAACGTTCATCTGGAAGGACGACGACACCGGACGGGAGTTCAAAAACGCCCTGACTGAAGCCGCCCGCCGCGGCGTCGAGGTCTTCGTCATCTATGACGGGTTCGCCAATCTTGTCGTGCCACGCTCCTTTTTCCGGTTCCACCCGGACATCCACGTGTACCGCTTCCCGGTGATCCGTCCCTCATTGCTCCTCAAGACCCTACGCAGCACCGGACTTGACCACCGCAAACTCCTTATCGTCGATGATCACATCGGTTTCGTGGGCGGCTATAATATCGGCTCCCTGTATGCGACGGAGTGGCGGGACACACATCTCCGGCTCGCCGGTCCGTCGGTGTGGGATCTTCGCCAGGCGTTCGTAAACGTTTGGAACGACCACGCTTCAGGGTCCTTGCCCGAGATACCGCACACAACTCCGGATGTATGGGAGCCGCGGATCCGGGCCGTGAACAACATCCCGGCGAATCTTGTCTTCCCGATCCGCGGGGTCTACCTTGATGCGATTGACCGGGCCCGGGGCCACATTTACGTCACTATGGCCTACTTCATACCGGATCAGCAGATCCTCAGAGCGTTGCTCGGTGCCAGCAGGCGGGGTGTCGATGTGCGGCTGATCCTCCCTGAAGATTCGAACCACATCCTCTCGGACTGGCTTTCGCGCGGGTTCTACCGGTCTCTGCTTGAAGCGGGAGTCACCGTCCTGCTCTACCGCAACGCAATGATCCATGCCAAGACGGCAACGATCGACGGCAGCTGGTCAACCGTCGGCAGCGCCAACATCGACAGGCTGAGCCTGACCGGCAACTACGAAATCAATCTCGCAATCCATGACGAGAATTTCGCCTCGGACATGCAGAAGATATTCGACGTCGACAGCGCGAACTGCCGGATACTGACCCTGGAAGAATGGCAGGACAGGCCCCCGCTCGCGCGGTTCAGCGAAGCGGTTCTGGTCCCGCTCCGGCCCTTACTCTGAGTCGGATCTGCGGTCATTGTCGACGGAGTAATATTTCGGCGCCGGGCTGCCCGCCGCACCGTGGGGGACGATGCGTTGGCTGCCCTCGACTTCCACGACGCGCCGTTTGGTAGCAGTGGCCCTATCGCCCGCCGAGTTCGGCTGCTGGCGGGGGGGGTCAGCCGCCCAGCCGGAGGGTGATGACCAGGCTGATCAGCGCGATCATGCCGGCCAGAAGCATTGCTGCCCCGGGATTGCCGAGGTTCAGGGTCCATCCCAGGCCGAAGCGGCGCGGGACCAGCAGGGCATGGTCTTCCCTGTTGATGTAGACGAGGCCACCGTGCCAGTACTTATCGTCGTCCCGGTGCGTCAGGCCGGTGCCTTCGTCGCTCTCGTCCCGCTCCCGGTTGTTCCTGGCCAGGACCACAACGGTTACTACGACGGCGGCCAGGATCGGCAGCGCGATCACCAGCGGCGCCCACGACGTGACTGTTCCGGTCCACATCAACAGCGATGATCCGAGCATTCCCAAGTCGATCATCGCGACCAGCCCGAGAAGCGCCTTGGCGCCCAGTGACATGTACTGCCGGGACCAGCGCGCGGAGCCGACCGGGCGGGCAGGGTCAAGGTCGGGTCTG
Source organism: Arthrobacter sp. 05T442 (assembly GCF_056395945.1). Classification (NCBI taxonomy): domain Bacteria; kingdom Bacillati; phylum Actinomycetota; class Actinomycetes; order Micrococcales; family Micrococcaceae; genus Arthrobacter; species Arthrobacter sp. 05T442. Next base: position 18,996 of record NZ_JBFTKM010000025.1, read on the forward strand.
CTGCGGACGACGGCCGCCGCCATACCCCCGAGGAGCGCAGTCATGCCGATCTGCACGAACACCAGTGTGAAAGCCGTGCCGACCGACTTGGCAACGACCCGGTTCGGCACCCCTGTCGAGCCATAGTGCACCGCGAGCATTTCGGGCATCGCCGGGTAGCTCACGACACCGATCACCACCGTGGCGGCCGTGATGACCAGCGCCGGCGCCAGCCAGAGCCAGGGGAACCGCGGAGGGGCGGTCCGCAGTTCGGTGTCCACCGCGATGCCTTGGTGCAGGCCTGTGTACCAGCCTCCGGCGGCCTTCGCGGCCCGGATCTCCTGATTGGCCACGAAGAAGCAGCCGTACCAGGCGCCAACTAGCACCAGCACCGACAACGGCAGCAGCATCGGTTCGCCAGACAGAGTGTAGATGCCAACACCGACCCCGGCGGCGATGAGCCCGCTGATGAGTACCCGCAACCGATAATTGCGGACCTGCCGGACCACCACCGGGTCCCCGGCACGCTGGGCCGGTACCCGGACGCCGAAAGGCACGGTTGGACTGTTGATCGAAGGCAGCACCAGCGCAAGTACGAGCACCAGCGCTAACAACACAGAACTCAAGATGATGGCAATGCTCATGGCGTGTCCTCTCGCTGCGTGGCACCAAATGAATCGAGCACCGACCGGCATGTCCGAAGAACCTCGTCGGACGGTAAGCCTTTGGCAACGGCCTCGGCCAGAAGAGTTCGTGCCCTCGCGGTCCACTCCGCGGAGAACGAAGGAGCCGCGACTGTCGTGGCCACTACCGCGCCAGTGTTGCGGTTAAGCCGCATTAGTCCCTCCTGACGCAGGAGGTCATAGGCCTTGTTCACGGTGTGGAAGTTGATCCCGAAATCGGCAGCGAGTGTCCTGGTGGCAGGCAACGAACTGCCCTCAGTCAAAACGCCCTCCGCGATCGCCTCCACGATCTGGTCCCGAAGCTGCTGATAGATCGGAACCTCACTGCCCAGGTCCACGTTGAGGATCATCGCTGCCCGCCTCCCTCTTTGCTATATCTGTTATAGAACAAAGCATGATCGAGGGCAACGGACCCGATAGAGGGGCCCCGCATAAGGATCCGTGGGGGGAAGATCGCTGATGTGCAGACGGAGCTACCTCTCCCCGCACAATGCCAGTGCGCGGCCGTTTTCCCTTAGCCGATGCCGACTTCCAGGGACTCCTGCCCCAACCGGGCGGCCCGCCCGGACATTCGACGCTCAAGGTACCGGGCCAAGTGGGAAATCAGGACGTTGGTGACGACGTAGACCGCCGCGATGATCAGGTACGTCTGGATCAGGTGGTTCGTGTAGGCCGTGAGATTGTTGGAGGTTTTCATCAGTTCCGGGTAGCTGACGGCGTAGCCCAGGGTGGTGTCTTTGAGCAACACCACCAACTGCGCCACCATGGACGGCACTACAATCCTGACCGCCTGGGGAAGGACGATGCTGCGCATGAGCTCCCCTTGCGCCAGGCCCAGGCTCAGCCCGGCCTCGCTCTGGCCGGCGGGAAGGGCCCTGATCCCTGCCCGGAAGATCTCGGCCATGACCGCCGAACTGCACAGCGTGATCGGGATAACCAGCTTCCAAAAAATATCCGGGTTGATCCCGTATTGGGGAAGGCCACTGACAAAGATGTAGACCACCAGGAGCAGCGGAACCGAGCGGAAGAATTCGATCCACCCCGTGGAAAGGCGCCGAAGTGGCGTGCGCGCCGACAGCCTGCCGAGCGCAAGGACCAGTCCAAGGGGCAGCGCAAAAACCGCGGACACAGCCGCCGCGGTCACGGTGTTGCCCAGCCCGGCAAGCAGGAAGAGCAGGTAGGGCCCTTGCGTGAATTCAGCCCAGCGGTCGGCGGCAAGCTGCCCCGCCTGGCCAAAGCGCAGCAGCACTGCCGCCGCGAGCCCGGCGATACCGACGAGGCTGAGCACTGTAAGGATGCGGATCCGGCGCCGCGCCCTCGGTCCGGCCGCGTCGAAGAGACTATCCTGGGTGCTCATGGCTGGAGGCCCCTCATCGCTGAACCCGTAGCCGGTGTTCCAGCCGGGCTCCCAGGCCGCCGGCCAGCAGGGAAATGATCACATAGGCGACGGCGGCCAACAAGTAGGTGGTCAGCCCGAGCGCCGCTTCGTTATTGATCTCCGAAACCTGGAGGGTGAGGTCCTTCACGCCTATGACGCCAGCCAGGGACGAGCTGAGCAGGATGCCGATGAATACGTTGACCATGGGCTGGACCACGCTGCGGAAGGCTTGGGGAAACAGCACGTACCGGAGCACTCCGAAGAAATCCAGGCCAATGGAGCGGGCGGCCTCAACTTGGCCCACCGACACCGCGTTGACGCCCGTCCGGATGGCCTCACAGGTGAACGCGCCCCCCAGCAGGATCATGGAGATGGCCGCGCAGCTGAAAAGGTCGAAGGTGATACCGATGTCCGGGAGGCCGAAGGTCACCACCACCAAGAGACTGATCAGCGGAATGTTGACGAAGAGCTCCACGTACAGCCGCCCCAGCGCGCGCAGGGGCAGAATGGGACTGACCCGGCACGCGGCGATTGCGGTACCGACCACGAGCGAGCCGAGGAAAGCGACGGCGGTCAGGCGCACTGTCATCCAGAGTCCGGCCAGCAGATCATCAAGGTAGGTGGTGAACAACTGGTCCACAGGCGCGGCCCTAAGCGCCGATGGCAGGCGGCTTCGGCGGGTCGGTCTTGAGGACCTGGCCAACCGTGGCTTTCCACAGCGCATCCCAGGAGCCGTCGGACTCCACGATCTTCAGCCACGCGTTGACGAACGCCAGTGCGTCCGTGCCCTTGTGCAGCCCTATGCCGTACTTGTCGCTGTTGCCGAACGTCTCGCCGACGATTTTCACGTCCTTGTTCTTGGCAGCATTGGACAACAGGATGGACTGGTCGATCACGTAAGCCTCCACCCGGCCTTGCTGGACCGCGGCGAGGCACTTGGGGTTGTCGTCAAAGGTCTGGACGTCGGCCTGCGGGGCAACCTCCTTAAGGAGGGTCACGCCTGTGGACGCGCTTTGGGTTGCGACCGTTTTGCCTGCGAGATCGGCCACGGACTTGATGGTGGTGTTGTCCGCCTTGACCAGGATGGCCGACTTTGACTCGTAGTAGGGGCCGCCGAAATCCACTTTCTCGGCGCGCTTGGCTGTGATGGAGTAGGTGGCAAAGATGATGTCCACCGAGTTGTTCTGCAGCAGCGTCTCACGCGTGTCCACGGTTACCTGCGAGAGGTTCTCCTTGGGCTCGCCGATGATGTATTTAGCCAGCAGCTGTGACAGGCCGGCGTCGAAGCCGGCCACCTTGCCGGTGGCCGGATCCCGCAGCGAAAAGAGCGTCGACGTGTCGGTGCCGCCACGCACCAGCTGGCCTTTGGCCTTGATGGCCTTCGCCCAGGCGCTCGCCTGCACCACGGAGTCCGCGGCCACCGCACCCTTGGCCACGACGGCGTCGAAGGCGGCCACGTCGATGACCGAGCCGCCGGCCGCCCCGCTGGACGTACCGGAGCCGGCGGGTGCCGGCAAGGACGGTGTGCCGCCACATCCGGCGAGGGCCCCTGCCCCCAAGGTTCCCAGCCCCAGGGCGAGCGCTCCCCGCCGGCTCAAGAGCAGTGAAGAAACGCGTTCAGGATCTGACATGAGCTGGTCCTCTCGTGGCCGGCGACACCCACCCGATCGCCGTCGTGGGTTCCAACCTACGACCGATTCCCTATCGAGTTGGCGAACGCCACAAAAAACAGTCCCGGATCGTAACAATAAGCGGACTGATAATCGCTTAGCTGTGCCCGCTTCGAGGGCGGAAAGGCAAGCTGGCCCTTGAGGCCGGGGCTCAGGATGATCGGTCCAGCAGCGGTGCCATGCCCGGATTGATCACGACCATACAGTCGGGGCGGCAAGTGTGCGGATTATGCATTCCGTCAGCCTGACGGCGAAAACCACACCCGGGACGGCACCGGGTGCGGAACGTCAGCTGGTCAGTACTCGCCCTTGATCACGAAGTAGGAGCCTCGGATAACGCCTGCCAGCTTTGATTTCTGGCGGGCGAACTTGAAACGTGATGCCAGTTCTTCTGGAATCTCCATGCCTTCGGCGAGTTTGAATCCGACCGCGCGCTTCCCGCCGTCCTCGATGCTGTACATGACGTTGATCGACAGCCCCGACTCGTAGAACACGTAATCCATCCGTAAACCGTCAACTTCGAAGGCGGTTGCTTCGACCGGGCGGGAGCCGATGACGATGTCGCGCTCGTCCCTCAGGATGCGGCTCACCCGGCCGACCACCTCGGGAACCTCGCTGGCAGGGCTAACGGTGAAGACGTGGTCGTATTTGTTGCGGTAGTAGCGCCCCTCGTTGGCGCGTAGCCCAGCCAGCGACCCGGCCACTGGAGACGACTCCAGGCCGATCGTAGAAACGTTCTCGAAGTCAACAACGTACTGCACGCGTCCTCCTGAGCAGATGTGATGGACCAACGATAACGTGGCTACGGCCTATCCCGTTCGTCCAGGCCATATGCGCCAGCCGGGACCTCCCCCGGCGTTCACGGTGGCATCCCAGCGGAAGATGGAAGCATGGGGACATGACTCCTGCGCACGGTTTTTCCGGCTTCGTCCGGCGTCCCCAGCCCATCAAACCCAAAGCCGGTCAAGAATCGGTGTGGGACTACCCGCGGCCGCCACGGGTCGAGCCGCGAGCCGAACGGGTCATCGTGCGAGTTGGCGGGCAGGTGATTGCCGACACCACCGATGCAGTGCGCGTCCTGGAGACCAGTCATCCGCCTGTCTACTACTTGCCATTGGACTCATTCCCTGCCGGTGTCCTCGTCCCGGTCGAGGGCACCAGCTTCTGCGAGTTCAAGGGAGAGGCGCACTACTTCGACGTCGTTGCCGGCGGAGTCGTCGTTCCCCGCGCCGGGTGGACCTACCCGGAACCCACCCGGGGTTTCGAGGCGCTCAGGACCCGAGTGGCCCTCTACCCGGCTCGCATGGACTCCTGCGAGGTCAACGGCGAGCAGGTGACCTTCCAGGATGGTGACTTCTACGGCGGTTGGATCGCCACACCGATCGTTGGTCCGTTCAAGGGTGGCCCGGGCACGGCCGGGTGGTGAACACATCGCTGCAAGTCTTGCCCCTGGCTTGGCGCCTCGTGGCTCCGCAGATTGGTTGTGTCACGTATTCCCGGCCCGGGAAAGACAGCTGAAACTGGCCCCAGCCGGCGATGTCGGTAAGCGTCGGAACCGGGATGGCGGTGCGGCGGCCGGTGTCGTTGCCGGCGCGCGTACGCCAGCTGGCGGCCACCCCGTCGTCGGGGCGGCCGCCAGCTTCAGTGCACTATTGGTGTTAGTGCTCCGCTTCTGCGGCAGCCTTCCTGGCGTTCTTCTCGGCGTCCTTTTCGGCGCGCAGAGCCTCCGTCTCGTGCTGTTCCTCGGCTTTTTCCTGATGGATAACCTCTGCGAAGAGCTTCTCCATCTCCTTGGCCACGCCGGCGGCTGAGGCCGGGTTCTGGCCGGTCACCAGCCGGTCGTCAACCACGACCTTCTCCTCAAAGACACCAGCGAAGACGTGGGTGGCGCCCTGTTCCTCAAGCCGGTCTGCCAAGAAGAACGGGATGACCTTGTCCTTCCCTGCGGCGACCTCCTCCTCGTTGGTGAAGGCGGCCACCTTCCGGCCCTCGACGAGGCGAAGGCCGTTCTTCAATTCCACGTTCAGCAGGCCGGCCGGTCCGTGGCAGACCGCGCCCACCAAGCCGCCGGCGTTGTAGACGCTGGCCACGAGATTCTGCAACCCTTCGCTGTCCGGGAAGTCCCACATGGTGCCGTGGCCGCCCACGAGGAAGACGGCGTCGTACTGGTCGGGATCAACGACGTCGACGCGGGCCGTGTTGTAGAGACCGGCGCGAGTGGCCTCGTCCTCCGTGAAGGCAACCTGGATGGGATCTTTTGAGTCCACCTCATCGCGCGGGGGCTGGCCGCCCTGGATGGACGCAAAGTCGACGAAATGCCCGGAATCCTTGAAGACCTTCCAGGGATGTGCAGCCTCGGCCACGTTGTAGCCGGTCTTCTCTCCGGTATCGCCGATCTCGGAAACGCTGGTCAGTACCATGAGGATTTTCTTCATGAAGTGCTCCTTTCGTCTACCTTCCACCCTACGCCCAGCCCAATTCGGGCCCTCCCGCCCTTCTTTGACGGTGGTAGTCGCCTGCGCTTCGAATCGCCCGTACGACGTCGCACCGACGACGGATGCAGGAGCAGAAAGGCCGCCTCCGGCCCCGTGCGGACGAGCAAATGTCGCCGGTACCGGTCAGGAGGCGGGTAGGCTCGGCATTATGACCATTAACTCTTCATCCGACCGTGTCCGGCGACCGGGCGGCTGGCTGCCCGAGCAACAGGACGACCTCGAGGACTGGATTGCCGGCCACCGGGAACGGGTGGAGGCGCGGGGTGAAGATGTTCCTCTGCACCCCGTGATCGTGGAGTTCCAGGAACTCATTGCCAGCGATCCGGTTGTCCGTCTTTACATGACGGAGATGATCGAGCAGGTTCCGAAGTCGAAGCCCTACCGCAAACGGCACCTCACGAGCGTTGACCAGATGCTCCGGCTGATCAACGAGGTCCTGACGACGGCCCCGGAGTTCAGCGAAGGCGGCATGGTCACCACGCCGTTGACGGCGATCCTCGATTGGACCATGGGAACCGAGGCCGGGTTCGCGGCCCACCGCGATCCGCGGATCGTCGCCATGTTCCGCAAGATTCTGGACGCCTGGTGCGTGTTCCTGACCAGCGAGGACTCGCTGTATGTGTTAAACGACTCGCCGTCCGGGTGGATGTCGGAGAAGGCGCGGGAGGTCGTCGGGATGGACGACTACCAGCACGATGCCCTCGCCGAGCACTGGGGCTTCACGTCGTGGAACGATTTCTTCGCCCGCCGGCTCACATCGACCTCCAGGCCCGTCGCTGCACCCGACGACGACAAGGTCATCGTCAGCGCCTGCGAGTCGACCCCCTACAAGATCAGCTCCGACGTTCAACGCCAGAGCCGGTTCTGGGTCAAGAACCAGCCCTACTCACTCGAGGACCTGCTCGCCCGGGACGAGTCGGTGGATCACTTTGTCGGCGGGACGGTGTACCAGGCGTTCTTGAGCGCGTTGAACTATCACCGGTGGCACGCTCCCGTCGCTGGAACGATCGTGCGGGCGTACCTCAAGGACGGCACGTACTTCTCGGAGGCGGAATCCGAGGGGGCCGACGCCGTCGAGCCGACCCTCTCGCAGTCATATTTGGCCCATGTCGCCGCCCGGGCGATCATCCTGATCCAGGCCGACGACCCCGTGATCGGTCTCATGGCGGTGATCCCCGTGGGCATGATTGAGGTCTCGTCCTGCGTCATCGATCCGGAGATCGTCCCGGGCCACCATGTGAATAAGGGCGACGAGCTGGGGTACTTCCAGTTCGGTGGCTCGACGGAGTGCCTCGTCTTCCGGCCCGGTGTCATCGACCAGTTCGCTCTTGCCGCCATCCCCCAACCGCAGGATCCGAAAGCACCCCTCGTGCGGGTCCGGTCGAAGCTTGCGACCGCTAAGTCCTGAGGACGACGGTGCGGCTTCCTGATCTGCCGTTCCCACTGGATGGACGACGTCGCTGCCCCGGGGCGGGTTGGCGGCGCCTCGTGGTCACAGCGCCGTCAGGCCGCCGTCCACGGTGAAGACCCCTCCCGTGGCGTATGCGGAGTCGTCGCTGGCGAGGAACACCATGATGCCCTCCACGTCGGCGGCCTTCCCGGGTCGCCCCAGCATGGTGGAGTCCACCAGGCCGGCGCGGCTGACGGGATCGTCAGCGATGGTCTGGACCAGCGGGGTTTCGGTGTAGCCCGGGACGACGATGTTGACGCGGATTCCGGCGTGCGCGTAGTCGGCGGCCACCACCCGGGCCAGTCCGTGGACCCCGGCTTTGGAGCTGGTGTATGCCGTGAACGTCTGGCCGCAGGCCACCACGGCGGTGGGGCTCCCCGTGCAAATGATCGAACCACCGGATGCTTCCATCGCCCGGACAGCATGCTTGAGAGTCAGGAATGCGCCTCGCTGGTTGATCTCGACGGTCTTCTCCCAGACCGCCAGGTCCAGGTCCCCAACTTTGGCGTCCTGGCCGAAAAGCTGCACTCCGGCATTTGCCACCACCACGTCGAGTTTTCCGGCACTCGTCACCGTGGCGAAGGCTGCGGCAACGCTCGCCTCATCCGAAATATCCACGGGCAACGCGTGAGCTGTGGAGCTTCCCGCGCCCGAGGCAGCCTTTGCGGCTGCCTCTTCATTGATGTCGGCGAAATAAACCGCGGCCCCTTCGGCGACGAACCGCCGGGCGACGGCAAGGCCGATCCCGGAGCCAGCTCCCGTGACCAGGGCAGTTTTTCCTTCAAGACGCAGACCCATGGGTCTCCTTTCACGTGGTCGCACACCGCCGTCGGAAGCCGGCAGCAACATATGGGAGAGGCTCAGCCGTGCGACAAAAAGCGTACGACGCCGGCAGCCCAGGGTCCGAGGCCCAGCCACGCTTGCGCGGGGCCGCCGTCGTCGTGGGCACGGAAGCCAATGACAGACCCGCGCTCATGCCCGAAGGCGGCGCACCGGCCATCGGTGGCGGCAACGCCGTCTGGAAGCTGCAGCTCGATATCGACAGCCGACCCGGAGAGGTTGGCCGCGAAAACCATGAGGCCAGCGGATGATTGCACTGGGTACAGCGTTACCGGAGAGCTCATCCCGGGCACGGCAGCATCCGCTTCCACTGACAAGACAACGTTGCCCCGGAGAGCAGCGACTTCCTTGAGGAGTTCGCCGGCGGGATTAAGCCGGCCTGTGTGGTCGGAGATACCGCCCGGCCCTGACGCCTCGAAGTAGCTGACGGACGCTACCCCGTCCACGGTGAGCCCGTCAATGCTCGCCAGCAGCCAGGCCGCCGCGAACGGCTCGGCCTGGAGTTCATCCGCTTCGCCCTCCGGGGCATTCCCCGACGTCGCCACTGCATTGAACCGGGGCAGGAGTGTCACCGGACCCACATGGACGGTCCTTCCGCCGCCCAGCCGCAGCGCGTTCTGCGCCACGACCTTGTGCATGGCTACATTGTCGACGATGTGTGCGGCTTCGTTGGTGTGCATCTGCGGGGTGATGCTGAACGTGAGGGTGTCTGAGTCCAGCGGGGTGCGGTCGCTGTTGCGGTTCAGTTCCGTGAAATGGGACCGGACACCGGCGAGGAGGCTCCCGCGGAAACCGGCAGCGCGTACGGCCGCCTTAAGGTCCTGCCAGGTGTCCGGTTCGGTGAGGTGGCTCGCGGGGTGGAAAACAGCGAGCCGCTTGGCGCGCGGCAAGTGCGGCGCGAGGTCTGAAACGGCGCCGACGGGGTCAACGGTCTCTGCCCGGATGTCCAGGCCCGAAGAGTGGATGGCCGCCGCTGCTGCCGCCTCCTTCAGCTGCGCAGGCCAGCCGGACCGGGCTGCAGCCCCGGGCTGTTCAACAAGTTCCACCAGGATGGCGTCCAGCCCCTGGAAAGGAGGCAGCACGGCGGGACGGGGGCCCGCGCCGACGGCAACGGCCGGAACGCGACCCGTTGCTCCGCCCACGCTGGCGTGCAGGGGCTTGGACGCGGCAGGACCGCTCCCGGCAGTGCTGGCCGCGGCCCCCTCCACTGCTCCCTGGGGCGCGAACGTGGCGGCTTCAAGCCGGACAGATTGCCGGACGGTGTCCCCCGCCGCGACGTCGACCGGAAACGGCAGCGCAAGCGGTGTGCTGTAGGTCTTGAACGACGCATCCGTCCAGTTCCGCTGGTCCTCGGTCTCGAAGACGTCGCCGGTGAATGACAGCCGGAAAGCGGTGTTGGCGTCGGCCCATTCCAGGGCAGCGATGTCCATGAACGGTTGGTGCGGACTGATGTCAGATGGGAAGTGTGCGGCCGTGGTGCTCCCTCCGGGGTGTTCCACGGTGATGTGGCGTCCTGCATCAGCAGGCGGGTGCAGGACCACCAGCCCAATCCTGTTGCTTCGGAACGCCTGGACCGCAGCTCCTTCGAACGTTACCTCCACCGAGGCCGGAGTGAAATCTGCCGTCAGCAGTCCGTTGTATTCCACCCCGTGCCCGGCATACGTGACGGTCCAACGCGCGTGGAGACCCGTGTCCTCTTGACTGATCTCAACATCACAGAGGGAGGGCTGCGGGGTCTGCCAGTCCTGATCGCGCACCACTGCCTTGATGGCGCGCAGGACCGGGAGGCCTCCATAGCTGAGGTGCGCCAGCTCGTCACCGACCAGCTGGGCGGACCACGGACCCGCGGACAGAAGCCGGAGCGGGGGTGAAAGGCGGGCTTGGAGGGAGGGAGATAGTTCCGGCGGATCGGTCAGGGGCTGGAAGGACACGTCGCTGCTCTCTGCCATGCCCGGGGCTGCTGCGGCCCGGGTGCCCGGCGTTTGCTGGTGCAAATTCGTGGAGGGCCCGTGAGGCAGGCCCTACCCGATTATCGGCACATCGGGGTGATCAGTCAACCGGTTGACCAATATCTGGACAACCGGCTCATCACGAGAGAGGAAGGCTACTGCGAGGCGTCAAAGCCGGCCAGCAGCCGCCGGGAGGCGGTCTGCATGTGCGACCGCATTGTCCTGGTGACTGCCTCGGGGTCCCGCGCCTCAAGGGCGGTAAAAATTTCCTGGTGCTCCGCGAGGGCCGCCGCCGCGTGCCCCTCATCATTCAGCGCCCGGTCCACCCATATCCTCAGCAGCGAGCGGATACTCTGCAGCAGCTCCTCCAGCACCTGGTTGCCGGAGCTCGCGGCAACCTCACGGTGGAAAGCGGCGTCCGCCTCCACGAAGGCAGCGAGGTCAGCCAGGGTATGGGCCATGGTCTCCAGGTTCCCGCGCATGCGCTCGAGAGCTTCATCCGTGATTCGTTCCGCGGCGAGCTGGGCGGCCTGCACTTCCAGACCGCTTCTAAGTTCCACCAGCTCACGCGTCCGCGGAGCCCCCAGCATCATGCCCCAGCTGAGCGTGCGGGGAAGGAGTTCGGAGATGCCATCGCGAAGATAGGTGCCGGACCCGGGACGGACGATGACAATGCCCAGGATTTCCAGTGCGGCCAACGCCTCGCGCACTGCGGACCTGCCCACGCCGAGGGAGGCCGCCAGCTGGCGCTCCGCCGGAAGCCTTGTGCCAACGGCAATTTCACCGCTGGTGAAATAGGCAAGCAGACGTTCGGCAACTTCGGAGACAACCGAACCCTGGCCCACGGAACCGAGTGCTGCGCTGATCTTGGCCGTCGACGCGGCGGAGTTTATGGACACAGCCCAAGCGTAGCAACGGCGCCGCTGATTCCGGCCGAAGCGCCCTCTTCCAGAAACAACACGTCAACCGGTTGACCAATTTACGAATCGCTCTTATGGTGGAAGTCACATGCTTTTGCAGCCGGCTGGTCCCCCTGACCTTCGTCGGCGTAGAGACAGACCCCCAAGCTCCAGTGAAGGACGCAGCAGGGGAACACATACAGCTAGGAGTCAACGTGGACACCACACAATCGGTGGTCGAAAAATCTGCCATCAGGAAAGTAGCGATCCGGCTTGTGCCGTTCGTCGCCCTGATGTTCTTCATCAACTACCTGGACCGCACGGCCATCTCGTTCGCCGGCCCGAACGGCATGAACTCAGACCTGGCGCTGTCCGCGGCTCAGTTTGGCTTTGCCTCCGGCGTCTTCTTCATCGGCTACATCCTGCTGGAGGTTCCCAGCAACCTGGCCCTCCACAAGTTCGGCGCCCGCCGCTGGCTGGCCCGGATCATGGTCAGCTGGGGCATCGTGTCCCTGCTTTTCACCTGGGTGGGCAACGTGGACCAGCTCTATATCCTGCGCTTCATCCTGGGCGTGGCCGAGGCCGGCTTCTTCCCGGGCGCCATCCTCTTCCTGAGCCTCTGGGTACCGGCCCGGCACCGCAGCAAGATCCTCGCCCTCTTCTACCTGGCCCAGCCGCTCACCACCGTGATCGGCGCCCCGCTGGCAGGCCTCCTCATCCAGCAGCACGGCCTCTTCGGACTCGAAGGCTGGCGCGTCATGTTCTTGGGCGTCGCCATCCCGGCCATCCTCATCGGTGTCATCTCCTGGTTCTTCCTGGCCGATTCGCCGGCCAAAGCCAAGTGGCTGACGCAGGATGAGAAGACCTGGCTGACCGGCGCACTGGAAAAGGAAAAGAACGACACGGCGGCCAGCAACAAGCACGTCAGCGTCCGCACAGTGTTCGGCAACGGCCGAGTGTGGATGCTCTCCGCGATCTATTTCGGCTTCATCTACGGCCTCTACGCCCTCGGGTTCTTCCTGCCCACCATCATCTCCGGCTTCGAGGGCCTCTACGGCACCAAGTTCGATGTCTTACAGAAGGGCCTGATCACCGCGATCCCCTACCTGCCGGCAGCCTTCGCCCTGTACTTCTGGTCAAGGGATGCCTCCCGGCGCGGCGTCAAGACCTGGCACATCGCGGTCCCTGCCCTGCTCGGCGCCGTCAGCATCCCGCTGGCACTGTTCGCCGGCTCGCCGGCAGCCACCATCGCCGTCATCACGATTACGGCCGTGGCCATCTTCGCGGCGCTCCCCAACTTCTGGACCGTGCCCACGCAGTTCCTGACCGGCGCGGCCGCCGCCGCAGGAATCGCCCTGATCAACACGGTGGGCAACCTCGCAGGCTTCAGCGCCGGTTACATCACCGGCTGGCTCAAGGACTGGACCGGAAGCTATACCGTTCCGATGTTTGTGGTGGGTGGCTTCATGCTCCTCTCCTGCATCCTTATGGTGGCGCTCAGCCGTGCCGGCAAGGTCAGCGACGGCGTCCCCGCCGAAGCGCTGGACCCCAAGGGCGCCGGACTCCACGCCGAGCCGTAACAGGCCCCGTCCCCGGAGGCGTCCGCCCTACCCGCGGACGCCTCCGCACCAACCTGCACTACCCCCGTCAGACTTTCCCCGTTAGGCCCAGGAGCTTTCCCATGACCCGCCTGTTCAACGAACCCGCAGCCTTCGCTGACGAAATGATCGAGGGCTTCGTCGCCTCCCACGGACGCTGGGTACGGCGTGTCTCCGGCGGCGTGGTCCGCAACACCAGGAGCACCCCGGACACCGTGGCGCTGGTCATCGGCGGCGGCTCGGGCCACTACCCGGCCTTCGCCGGCCTGGTGGGACAGGGCATGGCGCACGGCGCGGCGATGGGCAACCTCTTCGCGTCCCCTTCCGCCCAGCAGGTCTACAACGTGGCCAAGGCAGCGAACAACGGCGCCGGTGTCCTCCTTGGCTACGGCAACTACGCCGGGGACGTCCTGCATTTCAACCAGGCCGAGGACCGCCTCCGCAAGGAAGGCATCGACTGCCGGAGCATTGCCGTCACGGACGATGTTTCCTCTGCCCCATTGGCCGAGCGCGCCAAACGCCGCGGCATTGCAGGCGACCTGACCGTGTTCAAGGTGGCCGCTGCCGCCGCGGAGGCCGGCTACTCCATGGACGCCACGGCGGAAATCGCCGGGCGGGCCAACGACCGCACGCGCTCCTTCGGCGTCGCCTTCACCGGCTGCACCCTGCCGGGCGCGGACCACCCGCTGTTCTCCGTCCCGGAGGGCCGGATGGCGGTGGGCATGGGCATCCACGGCGAGCCCGGTATCGACGAGACGGACATCCCGACGGCGGATGACCTCGCCGAACTGCTCGTCGCCAAACTCCTCACCGAAATTCCCGACGGCATCCGCGTCGCAGACAGTTCAGAGGGCGCCGAAGCCCGCGTCCGCGTTGTTCCCATCCTCAACGGGCTCGGGAGCGTCAAATACGAAGAGCTCTTTGTTCTCTACCGCCGCGTCGCCCAGCTCCTGTCCGAGGCCGGCCTGGAGGCCGTGGACCCGCAGGTTGGAGAACTCGTCACCAGCTTCGACATGGCCGGCACCTCCCTCACCCTCTTCTGGCTCGACGACGAACTCGAGGCGCTCTGGAACGCCCCCGCCGACGCACCGGCCTTCCGCCGCGGTGCGGTCACTGCCGAAGCTCTTGAAGCCGGCGACGACGCTGCCTATCCCGGCCAGGGAGCCCAGGCCGAACTGTCCATCCCGGAAGCGACCCCGGCATCCCGTGCCGGCGCAGCCTGCGTCCTCGCCGCCCTCGGCGCGGCGAAGGCCGTCGTGGACGCCAACGCCGACGAGCTGGGCAGGATCGATGCGATCGCGGGGGACGGTGACCACGGCATCGGCATGGAACGCGGCGTCCGCGCCGCCGTCGACGCCGCAACGGACGCCGTCGTACGCGGCGCCGGCGCCGCCACCACGCTGCATGTCGCCGCGGACGCCTGGGCGGACAAGGGCGGCGGCACGTCCGGCGCCCTCTGGGGCATGGGCCTGCGGGCCCTCGGCGACGCCATGGGAGACACCAAAGCGCCCGACGCCGGCGCTGTCGCCGCCGGAGTGGCGGGCGCCGCGGCCGCGATCATGGACTTTGGCAAAGCCAAGCCGGGCGACAAGACCCTGGTGGATGTCCTCGTCCCCTTCCGCGACGCCCTGGCCTCCGCAGTGAAAGCGGGCAAGTCCCTCACGGACGCCTGGGGCACCGCTGCAGCCACGGCCCAACAGGCCGCCGAGGACACCGCCCAATTGTTGCCCCTCATGGGCCGCGCCCGACCCCACGCCCAGAAGAGCCTTGGCACCCCGGACGCGGGCGCGGTCTCCATGGCACTGATCATCCGAGCCATCCACAACATGCTCATCGAGCGGACAACCCCTAAGGAGAAAGCATGAGCGCCAAACTGCGCATGGTCGTCGGTTGCGACGACGCCGGTTTTGAGTACAAGGAAGCCCTGAAGGCAGATCTGGAGGCCTCCGACCTGGTCGGTTCCGTCACCGACGTCGGGGTCGACGCCGTCAGCCACACCCCGTACCCGTCCGTGGCCATTGCCGCCGCCGAACTCATTGCCGCGGGCAAGGCCGACCGGGCCCTGCTGGTCTGCGGCACCGGACTGGGCGTGGCCATCGCCGCGAACAAGGTCCCCGGAATCCGCGCCGTCACGGCCCACGACAGTTACTCCGTCGAACGCTCCATCCTGAGCAATAACGTCCAGGTCCTCACCTTCGGTCAGCGGGTGGTGGGGCTTGAGCTCGCCCGCCGGCTCGCCCGCGAGTGGCTCACGTACACCTTCGACGAGACCTCGGCATCGGCCGAAAAAGTCTCCCTGATTAAGGACTATGAAGGTGTCACTTCCTGCTAAGAACCGCTCGGGCGGCGCCGTCGGCGCAACCGGGCCCAAGGCCATCGTCGGGGTCAGCCTGAAGATGTACTTCGGATACCAGCGCGCAGTCGACTATTGCCTCGACGTGGCTGCCATTGCGCGTGCGCACCCGGCCGTCCAAAGCGGGGACATTGAGCTGTTCGTGCTCCCCAGCCTGCCGGTCCTGCCGGAGGCCACACGAATCCTGGGTGCGGCCGGAGCCGCTGCCGGCGCCCAGGACATCTTCTGGGAAGACGAAGGCGCGTTCACGGGTGAGGTGGGCGGCAAGACCGTCGCGGAACTCGGCGGACGCTACGCCGAAGTGGGCCATGCCGAGCGCAGGCGGATCTTCGGCGAGGACGACACGATCATCGGACTGAAGACCGCTGCCGCCTACCGCAATGGACTCACCCCGGTGCTGTGCGTCGGAGAGCTGCAGCAAGGATCCGTCGAGGAAGCCATCGCCGGGTGCTCTGCCGAGATTGACGGCGCCCTCACCCGCGCGCAGTCGCTCGGACCCGCCGGCCGCACCATCGTGGCCTACGAGCCGCAGTGGGCCATCGGCGCCCCGGAACCTGCAACGCCGGAGTACATCAGCGCCGTCATCGCCGGACTGGACGCGCACCTGCGCACACTCCCCGGGCAGGGGAACAGCCGGGTCATCTATGGCGGAAGCGCCGGCCCCGGCCTCATCACCAGGCTGGACTCCGCCGTCGCCGGCCTCTTTCTGGGCCGCTTCGCCCACGACCCGAAGGCCCTGAAGACCATCCTGGACGAGACCGCCGCACGGCTTGGCCTGCTGGCTGAAACGGCGGCGGGCGCATGAGTTCAAAAATCGGCCTGAGCAGCTACGCGTTCTTCTGGCAGCTCTCCGACAAAGTCAGCGGGCCACTCAGCATCCACCAGGCGCTGGAGCGGACCGCGGACCTTGGCGTGGACCTGTTCCAGGTCTGCGACTACGCCCCGCTGGAAGCCATGACCGACCTCGAACTGGAAGCCGTCGGGGCCACTGCTGACCGGTTGGGCATCTCCCTGGAGCTCGGCACCAAGGGCATCCGCCCGGAGCACCTGCGGAAGTTCCTGCACATCGCCGGGATCCTGGGCTCGCCCCTGCTGCGGACCATGTTCAACGTCCCGGGCCACACCCCGACGGCGGAGGAAGCCGCGGCAATTTTCAAGGACGTACTGCCTGACTTCGAAGCCGCCGGGGTCAAGATCGCGGTGGAGACCTACGAACAGGTCCCCACCTCCCGGATCCTTGAGGTCATCCGCGGCGTGGACAGCCCAAATCTGGGCATCTGCAGCGACCCGGCGAACACCGTCGCGGCGCTGGAGATGCCCCGCGAGGTGATCGACGCCGTCGCGCCTTACGTCCTGAACATGCACCTCAAGGACTTCGCCTTCAGCCGCAAGGACGGGTGGGTCGGCTTCACCTATGCCGGCGCACCGCTCGGCGAAGGCTTGCTCGACTACGACTACATGGTCAGCAAATTCCGCCCCCACCAAAGAAACATCAACCAGATCGTCGAACACTGGCTGCCGTGGCAGGACTCCGAGGCGGAAACGATACGCCTCGAAAACCAGTGGACCCAGCACAGCATCGAATTCCTAAGGAGCAAGTGAAATGTCAGCAGAAAAATTGACCGTCGCCGTTATCGGAGCCGGTGGCAAGATGGGGATGCGCGTTTCCCGGAACCTCCAGAAGAGCGTCCACACCGTGTTCTACAGTGAGAACTCCCCCGCCGGCCAGGAACGGATCCAGGCCGAGGGCCGCGACATCACGTCCACCGAAGAGGCCGTCAAGGGCGCCGACGTGGTCATCCTCGCCGTCCCGGACACCGTCCTGGGTGTTGTCTCCGAAGGCGTCGTCCCCCAGATGAAGGCCGGCGCCATCCTGCTCACTTTGGACCCGGCCGCAGCCTACGCCGGCCTGCTGGCCAAGCGCGACGACGTCGTCCAGGCCGTTGCACACCCGTGCCACCCCTCCGTGTTCCTGGAGCGCACCACGAAGGAAGAATGGGCCGACACCTTCGGCGGCGAAGGTGCCCCGCAGAACGTCGTTGCCGCCATCGACGACGACGCACCGGCAGCGACCCGCGACTCGGCCGAGGCCGTCATCCGGACCATCTACGCCCCCGTCATCGACGTCCACTGGGTCACCGTGAAGCAGCTCGCCATCCTTGAGCCCACCCTGGTGGAAACGGTTGCCTGCATGATCGGCACCCTGCTCAACGAGGCGCTGCACGAGACCATCCACACCGCCGGCGTCCCGGAGGACGCCGCCAAGGCCATGCTGTTCGGCCACGTACAGATTGCCCTCACCAACGCCCTCCGCGGTTCCAACCCGTTCTCCGAGGCGTGCGAGATCGCCATCCAGTACGGCAAGGACACCATCATCAAGGACGACTGGAAGAAGATCTTCGACGACTCCGAGCTGGACGGCGTCATCGCCAAGATGCTCAAGCTGGACGCCGTCAAGCACTAACGCTTCGGTGTGGCCCGGTGCCGGCGCATGCCGCCCACCGGGCCACCCGTGCTTGTAGTCTGTTTCCATCCCGGCACGACCGCTAAAGGAACATCAATGAAGCTAACTCCGGAGAGTCCCCTCAGCGATGTCCTCGCAAATCGGGCCGCGCGGGCAATGATCCAGAACTACCTGCCTGGCATCGTCAACTCCCCTATGCTGCATCAGCTCAGGGGACTGCCGGTGGGCCAGGTCATCGGCATGAACGCCGAACTCAGCAGCAGGACTGATGAGCTTGAGAAGCTCTGGCAGCGGATGGCTACTGTTCCGGAACGAGATAGCGGGCAGCCGTTGCCGAGCACCCGAGCGCAGCCCCGGCATGACTATGAACCCGAGTCCGTGGCGCGCGGGTCCGCTCCTTGCCGTCATGTGGCAGAGGCCGCCCGCTGGGACGCGTTCGAGGTGGTCATTGATGGTCCTGCGCACGGCAACCCGTTCACTGACGTGGATCTCAGCGCGGTCTTCGTCCAGCACGGCTCCGCCGGCACCACTGGTTCAACTGAGTCCGCTGAACGCCGCATTGGCGGGTTTTACGACGGCGAGGGAGTCTACAAAGTCCGGTTCATGCCCGATAGGCCCGGAACCTGGACGTTCCGGACGATCTCGAACGCCCGTTCCATGGACGGGCTTGGGGGCAGCTTCCGGTGTTCCGCTCCAGCGGCGGGAAACCACGGTCCGGTCGGGGTGGCCGACCAGTTCCATTTCGCCCACGCTGATGGCCGTCGCTACAGCCCGATCGGCACCACTGCCTACGCCTGGACGCACCAGCCGGCCGAGGTCCAGGAGCGCACACTCCAGACGTTGGCCCAGTCGCCCTTCAACAAACTCAGAATGTGCGTGTTCCCCAAGTCCTACCTGTTCAACACCAATGAACCGGACCTGTTTCCTTACGAGCGCACCGGCGACGGCTGGGACTTCACCCGGTTCAACCCCGAATTCTTTCGTCACCTCGAAGGGCGGATCCTTGAGCTGGCGGGGCTGGGCATCGAAGCGGACCTCATCCTGTTCCACGCTTATGACCGCTGGGGTTTCTCGGACATGGGCCCCTACGCCGACGATCTCTTCGTCCGGTACGTCGTGCGGCGGCTGGCCGCCCACCGCAACGTGTGGTGGTCCCTCGCCAATGAATACGACCTGCTCCGCACCAAGACCACGGACGATTGGGAGCGGATGGCCGAGGTCATCACCACCAATGATCCGTCGGCGCACCTGCTGTCCATCCATAACTGCTTCGGCTTTTACGACTACACCAAGCCCTGGATAACCCACGCGAGCACCCAGCGGATCGACGTCTACCGCACCGCCGAGAACACTGACCAGTGGCGGGAAGCCTGGGGCAAACCGGTCGTCATCGATGAGTGCGCCTACGAGGGCGACATCGACCAGGGCTGGGGCAACATCACCGGCGAAGAAATGGTGCGCCGTTTCTGGGAAGGTGCCGTACGCGGCGGCTACGTCGGGCACGGCGAAACGTACCTGAATGACGCCGAGGAACTGTGGTGGTCTAAAGGCGGACAACTCGTGGGTGACAGTCCCCCACGCATCCGGTTTCTTGCCGATCTCCTGTCCCAGACCCCCGGTGGCGTGTGGGACCCGCTACCAGGAGACTGGGACACTCCCCGCGGTGGAGTGCCGGGAGTCATGGAACTCCTGTACTTTGGCTTCAACCGCCCCAGTTACCGGACCATCATGCTTCCGCCGGACACGGCATGCACTGTGGACATTATCGACACTTGGAACATGACCGTCGAGGCGCTTGACGGGCAGCGTAGCGGGATCTTCCGTATCGATCTTCCGGCGCGTCAGTACATGGCTGTCCGTCTAACCCTGATCCAGGGCGACGGTACGGAATCCGCAATTTCCGCTTGACGATTCCGGCGTGTTGGAGGTGCGGGCCGCCAACCGGTGCCTGTTGCAACAGGAGTCGTGGCACAGGTACGAGCTGCCCCTCATCACGCCGACATCGCGCCGCTCACTCCGCCCCTGCCTCACCTTGTACGCTTGAGGTCCCGGCGCTCCCGCCGGCACCGAGCAGCCACCAAAGGTAGTCGAGGTGGTGGGCTATGTCGATCGAGCGGTCGTACTGCCACTGCTGTTGGAGACCATCGGAAACCGCGATGAGGATCCGCGAAAGTAGCGCCGGCTCGAGCCCAGGACGCAACACTCCCGCCTCGACACCGCGCCGTACGTCTTCTGCAACATTGCCTATCACGCGCCCAAAACGCTGGATGAAGAAGTCGTGGGCCGGGTGTTCGGGGGCGATTCCCTCCTGCAGCAGCGCGGAGTACAACTCGACCAGTCCGGGCACTTCACTGTTATGCCGCACTATCCTCGTGATGCGCGGCTCCGTCGTCGCAGCGGTTGCGAATGTCGCCGTGTCCCGCTCATCCCGTCGGCGCAGCACCTCGGTGAGGAGGTTCTCCTTCGAGCCGAAGTGATAAAGCAGCCCCGCCTTGGTGATCTTCGCCGTGTCCGCAATCTGCTGCAGGTTGATGTTCGCGTAGCCGTTCTCCGCTATGAGCTCGAGCGCGATCTCGAGAATCTCGCGCCGTTTGGCCAACCCTTTCAGATAGGGACCGGAACGTGGTGGTGCTTCCGGGTTCGAATTCAGCATCGGTGACTCCTTCACGTCAAGCTCCTTCCGGCGCGGCGATTCGGACAGCAGTTGCGGGTCATGGAAGGCTCCAACTTCATCGGTCGAACAGGTGGCGACGACATATAAGACGTCCTTGACAGAATACTAACCACCGGTAAGTATAGTTCCTAACCGGCGGTCAGTATAGATCGCGGCGGCAGACAAAGGAGTTAGATGCCATGACGAATTCGGTGGTGCAGTCCGACATTGACGCTGCGTTCGCGCCCCTACTGGAGGAACTCCTCGACGGAGGAGCGTTCGAGGATGACGACGTCCAAATCGCGGCCTACGTAGGCAGCCAGCTTGTCGTCGACATCGCCGTCGGCCAGGTGGAGCGGGACAGCCTCGTGATTCCCTACTCTGTCTCCAAGAACGCAATCGCTATGAGCATCGCTCTCCTGCTTGAGCGCCGGCAGATCAACCTCGACGCCGCTGTTGCCCAGTACTGGCCCGAATTCGCAGCTGGCGACAAGGACAGGGTTACGGTCCGACAGCTCCTCTCTCACCAGGCAGGTCTCCCGCAGGCCGTGCCGCTGCTAAGCCACGACGAAATGGGCGACACCATCCGCGCCGCGGCTGTCCTCGCTGAACAGCGCCCGCTCTGGCGCCCCGGCGCGGCGTTCGGCTACCACGGCGTGTCCATCGGGGTCCTGGCATCCGAACTGGTCCGCCGGATCACTGGGCTAACGCTGGCTGAGTTCTTCGAGCGCGAGATCCGGGCGCCCCGCGGCATCGACTTCTTTCTCGGCTTGCCAAAGGCCCTCGAGCCTCGCGCCGTCGACCTCCTTCCCTCAGCACCCATCGCCGCAATGGCAGAGGTTCCGTTCCCTCGGCTCGACGGCCAACTCGGCCGGTACACTTTCGGCTCTATCGCCGCACCGAAGACGGAGGATCAGCGCCGGGAATTGCAGCGCAGGGACCGCTCGGTGGGGCAACCAGCAATCGGCGCGAGCGTAAGCGCGCGCGGAATAGCGGGGCTGTTCGCAGAGGCGGTCGTCGGAATCTCCAAAACACCGCTGCTATCGTCCGACACGGTGGAGCAGATGGCCCAGACCCAGGTAGTGGGTACCGATGAGGTCATCGGCATCCAGCGGCGGTACGGGATCGTCTTTCAAAAGCCGGCCCCGAACCTCGTCTTTGGCGGGTTCCGTGCGTTCGGTCACGACGGGGCAGGGGGAGCCCTCGGCTACCACGACCCGGAAACGCAGATCAGCTTCGGCTACACCGTGCGCCGCACGCCGCCGCCCGGCGGCGCCGACGCACGCGCCCTCCGCATCGCCCAGGCGATGCGCTCAATCGTCCTCAAGGCCTGACTCACACAGGTCCTCAGGGGTCCGGCGACGCCGTCGCCAACGTACCGCACTTGAACTGGAATACGAAGGAGTACTCGATGCGCAGTCGCATCCTTACGTCCGCGGCACTTGCCGTCGGCCTAGCAGTAGGCGCCACCGCCTGCAGCGGTGGAGAATCGGCACCTGCCGGCAATGGCGGTGCCGCAGGCGCCCCTACCAAGACCCTGACTCTCGGCAGCATCGTGGGTCCGCAGACCTTCGATCCGGCAGGTGTCGGCGAAAGCAACTTCGTGCCCTACGCGCAGGCACCCTATGACTCGCTCATTCTGCGCCAGCCCGACGGCAGCTACTCTCCGATGCTCGCAACCGATTGGAAACTGGCTGCTGACAATACCTCGATCACGCTGAACCTACGGACAGACGTGACGTTCAGCGACGGCAAAGCGTTCGACGCCGAGGCGGCCAAGGCGAACCTCGAGCGCTTCAAGGCGGGCACCGGCCCCCTCGCACGCGAATTGGCCCGCCTCGACTCTGTGGAGGCGGTCGACAAGGACACCATCACGCTGAAGTACTCGGCACCGGACCCCGACATCATCTACAGCCTCTCAGATGCGGCGGGACGCATGGCGAGCCCGAACGCACTGGGGGACCCAAAGGGCCTCGCGACGACGCCCGTCGGGTCAGGCCCGTACGTGATGGACCCCGCCGCCACCGTTCAGGGCTCCACTTACACCTTCACCGCACGCAAGGACTATTGGAAACCTGAGCTGCAGAAGTTCGCCAAGGTTGTCTTCAAAATCTTCCCGGACGAAGTCTCGCTCCTGAACGCCCTGCAGAGCAAGCAGGTCGACGCAGCCAACCTCACCGCCACCAACAACCGCAAGGCAGCCGACGCGGCCGGAATTAAGCATTTGACTCCGGATGCCAACCTGGCCTGGAGCGGCATGATCTTCTACGACCGCACTGGCTCGATCATCCCCGCGCTCGGCGACGTGCGGGTCCGGCAGGCCATGGCGATGTCCTTCGACGTGAACGCGATTCAGAAGGCGCTCTTCAACGGCACAGGAGTGCAGAACACCCAAGTCTTCAACCAGGCCTCGCCCGGCTACGATAAATCCCTTAATCAGGCCTCCTCCTACGACGTTGACAAGGCCAAGAAGCTGATGAAGGATGCCGGGTACGCGGACGGCTTCGCCTTGACGATCCCGATTAACGCCAACACAACCCCGGCTGCTCAGGAAAACATCAAAAACAGCCTCGGCCAGCTCAACATCCGCGTGACTTTCGATAACCTCGGGACAATCCCGCAGTATTTCGCCGGCGTCCAGAGCGGCAAGTATGCGGTTTCGCCCGCTGTCCTCGGTTCTACCCCCACTGACTGGGTCGTGATGAACAACTACCTCGTCAAGGGCGCGGTCTGGAACCCGCTGCACACCAGCGACCCTAAACTCACCGCCCTGATCGAGCAGTACCCGTCCACGCCGGAAGACAAGCGCGGCGAGCTCGTCCGGCAAATGAACAAGTTCCTCGTTGACAACGCCTGGTTCGACCCGTGGCTGTGGGTCGAGGAGCAGTACTTCGTCGCCACCGACGTCAACGTGACACTGCAAACCGGACTCAACGTTCCTGCGATCTACAACTACGCGCCCGCGGGCTCGTAGAACCATTCGTCGTGGGGCGGGCCGGCCGGCCCCCCCCACCAACCCTGATCCCCTCCCTCACATTCTTTCTCATGTACGGGAACGCCGGTAACGCTGCACGGCAGATCCTCGGCGAGAACGCGACCGCGGAACAAATTGCCGCGAAAGCCGCCGAGCTCGGCGTTGACCGCCCGCTCCTCAACCAGTTCTTCGACTACGTCGGCCGCCTGGTCACCGGTAACCTTGGTCGCTCGTGGTTCACGGCCGAGCCTGTCGGTTCCCTGCTGACCAGCCGCTTAACTATCACGCTGACCGTGGTTATTGGCGCGATCATCATCTCGGCGACCCTCGCCTTCGCCCTCGGCGTCACGGCGGCGATGCGCCGCGGCATCCTGGACAACGCCTTGCAGGTTCTAGCCATCGTCGGCTTCGCCGTGCCCGGGTTCTGGCTCGCGCTTCTGCTCGTCTCCACTTTCGCCCTGAACCTCCGGCTCTTCCCGGCGACCGGCTTCGTCCCATTCGCCACCTCCCCGGGCGGGTGGGCGACGTCGATCACACTCCCCATCGCGGCGCTGACGGTCGGGGCAGTGGCCGGAGTTGCGCAGCAGGTACGCGGTGCGGTTATCGACGTGCTCGAGCAGGATTACGTGCGCACCCTGAACGCCCGGGGCCTGCCGCTCCGCCGACTGCTCGGCCACGTCTTGCGCAATGCCAGCGCTCCCGCACTCACCGTTGTTGCGCTGACCTTCATTGGAACGTTGAGCGGCGCGGTGTTCATCGAGCGCATCTTCGCACTGCCCGGACTTGGCCTGGCGGCGACCCAGGCGACGGTGAACGGAGACGTGCCGGTGATCATGGGCGTGGTTATCGTCATGACGGTCATCGTCGTCCTTGTGAACCTTTTGATCGACCTAGCGATCGGTCTGCTCAACCCGAAGGTGCGTCTCGCGTGAGCCAAATCATTCCCACTCCGCCAGTTGCCGTTGTTAAAATGGCCCCTCGTCGCGGAGTCGTGCGCAAAGTACTCAGCAGTCCTGTCGGCATCATTTCGCTTGCCACGCTGCTGCTCATCCTGCTGATCACCGCGTTCGCCCCCCTCCTCGCACCGCAGGACCCGACCCGGTCCTCGCTCTCGGACATCTTCGCGCCGGCCTCCGTGGGTCACCCGCTGGGTGGCGACAGCGCGGGGCGGGACCTGCTGTCCCGACTGCTATACGGCGCCCAAGTGAGCCTCCTCGGTGCCACGATAGCCCTCGTCACCTCGCTCGTCATCGGACTGCCCACCGGATTGATCGCCGGCTACTACGGGCGCGCCTTCGACTCAGCCGCCTCGTGGGCGTCGAACCTCATCCAGGCGCTACCCGCGATCGTTGTGCTGCTCGCATTGCGGACCGTGGTCGGTCCTTCGATCTGGGTGTCAATGATCGTGTTCGGAGTGATGCTTTCGCCGGGCGCATACAGGCTGGTCCGCGCCACGGTGAGCGGCGTACGCAACGAACTCTACGTAGATGCCGCCCGGGTCTCTGGCCTCAGCGACATTACAATCATCACGCGTCACGTACTCCCGGTGGTCAAGGGACCTTTGATCCTGCACAGCGCTATCGTCCTCGCCATCTCCATCGACATCCAAGCCGGTCTGGAGTTCCTGGGATTCGGCGACACCGCCACCGCCAGTTGGGGTTCGATGCTGAACGAGGGCTTCCTCAACATTTTCCAGGCACCTCAGATGCTTTTCTGGCCCGGTCTGGCCCTTGCCCTCACCTCCGGATCGCTCGCGCTCTTCGCAGGCAGCCTCCGGGACGCTCTCCAGCCGGGAGCTCCCAAACCGGCGCACAAGCGCCGGGCGCGCAGAGCGCATCCAATCCCACCGGCGCGCCCTGGTTCAGCCGAGGATGCCACCTCTGCGTACGACCTGCTCACTGTCCGTGACCTCCGGGTGGCGTACGGCGGCGGTGCCACCGAGGTTGTTCACGGCGTATCCATCGAGATCGCCCGCGGCGAGGTGCTGGGCCTCGTGGGCGAATCAGGATCGGGCAAGACGCAGGTCGCCCTGTCCATCCTCGGACTGCTTCCGCAAGGCGGAGAGATCTCCTCGGGCACCATACTGCTCGACGGCGAACCTCTCGTCGGCCGTCCGTTGTCCTTCCTCCGCACCGTGCGCGGCAAGCGGATCGGGTACATTCCGCAGGAACCGATGAGTAACCTGGATCCCTCGTTCAAGGTCGGTTTCCAGCTGAGCGAAGTAGTCCGCGTCCACCTCGGCATGAGCCGCCGTGAGGCCCGACAGCGCGTACTCGACCTGCTGGCTCACGTGGGGATCCCCGATCCCGTCAGGACCTACAACTCCTACCCGCACGAGATATCCGGCGGCATGGCCCAGCGCGTGCTCATCGCCGGCGCCGTCTCCTGCGATCCGGAGCTGCTCATCGCCGATGAGCCCACCACAGCGCTTGACGTCACTGTTCAGGCCGACATCCTTGACCTGCTGCGTGGGCTCCAGCAGGAGAAGGACCTTGGCGTGCTTCTGGTGACCCACAACTTTGGCGTCGTCGCCGACATCTGTGATCGGGTACTCGTGATGTCTCAGGGCGAAATTGTTGAAGCCGGGGATGCCACAACGATCTTCGAGGCTCCGAAGCACAACTACACCAAGACCCTGCTCGGCTCGATGCTTGATGGCCGACCGTCACGGGCGGCCCGTACCACCGCAAATCTGGAGGAAACCAATGCCTGAGCCACTTCTCGCCGTCCGCGATCTGATCGTCGAATACCCCGCAAAGGGATTCCGGGCGAAGCCGTTCCGCGCTCTGCACAGCGTGTCCATCGACGTGAAGGAGGGCGAAACGGTTGGGCTGGTGGGAGAATCCGGTTCCGGGAAGACTACTCTGGGTCGCGCCATCCTCGGCCTCGCACCCGTCAGCCGTGGCTCGGTCCGCTTTGAGGGGCAGGAGATCGGACACGCTTCCCGGACGGAGCGCCGCGACATCGCCCGGCACCTTCAGGTGGTGTTTCAGGACCCATATACATCTCTCAACCCGAGCATGTCGGTCGGTGACATCCTGACCGAGCCATTACGAGCGGCCGGCGTTGATCGAAGCTCGGCCGAGCGGCGGGTGCATGAGCTCCTGGATCGTGTCCGCCTGCCCCAGGACGCATCCGCCCGGTTTGCTCGCGAGTTCAGCGGCGGGCAGCGCCAACGGGTGGCGATAGCGAGAGCCCTCGCACTTAAACCCAAGCTGGTAGTCTGCGATGAACCGGTCTCGGCGCTCGACCTCTCGACCCAGTCGACGGTACTTGACCTGCTCATCGAGTTGCAGGAGTCGCTAGGTGTTGCGTACCTTTTCGTGTCGCACGATCTGGGCGTTGTGCGTTACATCAGCCACCGGGTCGCGGTCATGCACCGCGGCGAGATCGTGGAGACCGGAGACGGCGAGGCGGTGACGAGCCATCCCGAGCACCCGTACACCCAGCGACTACTCTTAGCGTCTCCGATCCCCGACCCTCGTCGCCAGGCGCAGAACCGCGCGAACCGGCAGCGACTACTCGCAGAACAGGCCGAGCAGCAGATACAGGCCGGGGCCCTCGCCGGCTAGCAGCACGCCCGCCCCTCCGGGGACACGACTGTCTCGGCGTATGACTGCCAGAAAGAGCCGAAATGATGAGCCCCGAACACCGTGCAGCAGATCCCTGTCACACATGGCCCTCTAGGAAAGGTCGCCCAGCTGACCTCGCTGATCCCGACCACGCTGTAAAGCACCCAAGGGCTCCGACCGGAACGCACCGAGGCAAAGATGACGGGACTGGCCCAGTGACGTCCCAACCAATCCACCCCTACACGCAAAGGTTCTTCATGTCTGCCCCCGTACCCAACCCCGCCCAGCGGCGCGAAGCCCGTCGCCAACTCATCGCCACAAGCTCGGAGCAGGCAGCATGAGCGTGGACCTTGCGCCAGAATTCCTGCGCGCGCCGGACGGAACGGTCTTCAGGGACCTCAACGGCAACGGCATCATGGACCCGTATGAGAACCCCACACTGCCCGCAACCGAAAGGGTCGAAGACCTCCTCGGCCGCCTCTCCCTCGAGGAGAAGGCCGGCCTGATGTTCCAGACCATGGTCAGCGCCGCCGAAAGCGGAAAACTCGGGGATGAGAGCCCGCGCGCCGGCCGTGCGGGACTTCAGGAAGTTGTCGCCGACAAACTCGTCAACCACCTCAACTTCCACTTCGTGCCCGAACCACGGCTCGCGGCCCGGTGGGTGAACGAATTGCAGCGGCTGGCGATGAACTCAAGCCCGCACGGTATCCCCGTGACACTCTCAACCGACCCACGGCACTCCTTCATCGAGAACTGGGGGGCTTCCTTCACCGCCGAATACTTCTCGGCGTGGCCAGAGCCGCTCGGCCTCGCTGCCGTCCGGGACGAGCAACTGGTCCGCGAGTTCGCAGCCATCGCCCGGGCTGAATACACCGCCATCGGCATCCGCGCCGCCCTCCACCCCACCATCGACCTTGCCACTGAACCCCGCTGGGCACGCCAATACAGCACGTTCGGCCAGGACGCTGACCTGGTGGCCCGCCTGGCCCTGGCCTACCTGGAAGGTTTCGAAGACCAACAACTCAGCGACCGCAGCGTTGCCTGCATGGCCAAGCACTTCCCCGGCGGAGGGCCCCAGCGCGACGGCGAAGACCCGCACTTCCCCTACGGACGCGAGCAGGTATATCCCGGCGGCATGTTCGAGCACCACCTTGAGCCATTCAGGCGCGTCATCGCCAACGGCGTGACGGCCATCATGCCGTACTACGGCATGCCCGTTGGCCTGGAGTTGGACGGGGAGCCGGTCGAAGAGGTGGGCTTCGGCTTCAACCGCCAGATCATCACCGGACTCCTGCGCGAAAAACTGGGGTTCGACGGCGTCGTGTGCACCGACTGGAGCCTCGTCACTGAATCCCGCCTGCATGGTAAGCAGCTGCCTCCCCGGGCCTGGGGTGTCGAGCACCTCTCCGAGGAGGAGCGGGTGCTCAAGGTCATCGAAGCGGGCTGCGACCAGTTCGGCGGTGAGGAATGTCCCGAGATCGTGGTGGACCTGGTCCGGTCCGGACGGATCACCGAAGAGCGCATCGACGCGTCGGTCCGCAGGCTGCTGAAGGTCAAGTTTGAACTGGGACTTTTCGACGACCCCTACGTCGACGAGGCCCAGGCCGAAGAACGTACAGGGCTTGCCGAGTACGTGGAAGCCGGCCAGCGGGCCCAGGCCCGGTCCGTGACCGTGTTGAAAAACGCCGCCCGCAACGGGGCACCCGTCCTGCCCCTGAAGTCTGGCCTCCGCGTCTATTCCGACGAAATGACTCATGAGTCGCTCGCGGAAGCCGGCTTCACCGTGGCCGGTGACCCCGCCATGGCAGACGTGGCAATCGTCCGGGTAGCAGCGCCCTTCGAGTTTCGCGACCACTACATGCTGGAGTCCAGCTTCCACGCCGGAAGCCTGGAATTCGACCACGAAACAATCGACCGGGTTCAGCGGCTGGCAGCCGCAGTTCCCGTGATCCTGGTGCCGCACCTGGACCGCCCCGCAGTGCTGACGCCGTTGGAACCGCATTGTGCTGCCATCGCCGCTGTGTACGGGGCTTCGGATACGGCAGTCCTCCAGGCCCTTACCGGGTCAGTCAATCCCGAGGGCCGCCTGCCGTTCCAACTCCCCCGTTCGGAAGCCGCCGTGGTTGCGTCGCGGCCGGATGTGCCCGGCGATACAGAAAGTGCGCTTTACGAATGCGGGTACGGATTGGGGCTGTAAATGCTCCCGCGAGTACTGAGGCGCCTGACGGAAGCATGAGCAGGCCGGACAGACATCAGGGGAGGCAGGGATGCACCGCCAATCCGCCGACCATCGCCGGGACGTCGCTGCACGACATCAACCTGATGTGATGCCGGCGGCCCACTTGGATGAGGTCGTTGATGATCCGCGCCTCGATCGGCGCCAGTGGCATCTGCACTCAGGCCAGTGCCCGTTCCTTCCGGCCCAGAAGTGTGTGGATCGGTGCGTTCAGGCTCAAGTTCGAGCCCAGTGCGGAGATGGCGGTCCTCGTCAGCACCTCAACAAGACAAGGGCCAGCGCAGTACCGCGGGCCCTGGGTCTTAATAGACGGAAGGAAAACAATGCTTGATAACCCAACCCATGAGTCAGTAGCTGCCGGCCATGCTCAACCGGAACCGACTCCGAAGGAGGCTGCCCAGCTCAAGGAGCTGTACCGCGATTTTGACCGGGAGAACCTGATCCCGCTCTGGACCGAGATCGCGGACCTGATGCCGATGGTCCCGACGCCCAGGGCAGTGCCGCATGTCTGGCGGTGGAGCGATTTGTATCCGCTGGCGGCCCGGGCCGGGGATCTGGTTCCTGTGGGCCGCGGCGGGGAACGCCGTGCCATTGACCTGGCGAACCCGGGCCTGGCCGGGACGCCGTACGCCACCCCGACGCTGTGGGCGGCCATCCAGTACCTTGGTGCCCGGGAAACCGCCCCGGAACACCGGCACTCCCAGAACGCGTTCCGCTTCGTCGTCGAGGGCGAAGGGGTCTGGA
>NZ_JBFTKM010000026.1:0-40162 GCF_056395945.1 Arthrobacter sp. 05T442
TCCACCAGGACTACTACGAACTACACCCAGGAAGATTCCGCCAACGACCCAGCACACCGGCCCCCGCCACACACGCCGGGATCAACCTCCCCCAGACCAAAACACCCCAAAAACCAGCCCAGTGACTCCACACAGCTTGACAACTTTCGGCTCCCGCACCTCCGCTTTGGAGGAGCGGGAGCGTGTCCCTTTTTCTTGCAGGAAGTGCGGGAACGTTTCGTCTTTTCCTGCAAGACGTGAGGGAGCGTCGACTCCGTGTTCGGATAATGAGACGACTTGACCAGAATGTGGATCGCTTGGCTAACCTGAAACTATGAGCGCATCCACGATTGACCTAGCTGTCATCCCCGGCGACGGCATCGGCCCGGAGGTCACGGCCGAAGCCCTGAAAGTCCTGGAAAAAGCGGCCGCCGCCGAGGGCATCGTGCTGCAGCAGACCCACTACAAGCTGGGCGCGCAGCACTGGCTCGAAACGGGGGAGACCCTGCCCGCGGAAACCCTCGCGGATCTCCGCACCCGCGACGCCATCCTCTTCGGCGCCGTCGGGGCGGCCCCCGGCGACACCCGGATCCCCTCCGGCATCATCGAGCGCGAGCTGCTGCTGAAGCTGCGCTTCAGCCTGGACCACTTCGTCAACCTGCGGCCCTCCCGCCTGTACACGGGCGTCCGCAGCCCGCTCGCCGAGCCCGGCGAAATCGACTTCATCGTGGTCCGCGAGGGCACCGAAGGTCCCTATGTGGGCAACGGCGGCACGCTGCGGGCCGGGACCCGGCACGAGGTCGCCACCGAGGTCTCGCTGAACACGGCCTACGGTGTGGAGCGCGTGGTCCGGGACGCTTTCCGCCGGGCCAACGAGCGGCCCCGCAAGAAGCTGACCCTCGTGCACAAGCACAACGTCCTCGTCTTCGCCGGGCACCTCTGGAAGCGCACCGTTGAGGCCGTGGCCCAGGAATTCCCCGACGTCACCCACGACTACCTCCACGTCGACGCGGCCACGATCTTCATGGTCACCGAGCCGGCACGCTTCGACGTGATTGTCACGGACAACCTCTTCGGCGACATCATCACCGACCTCGCCGCGGCCGTCACCGGCGGGATCGGCCTGGCGGCGTCGGGCAACATCAACATGGACCGCACGGCGCCCTCCATGTTCGAACCCGTCCACGGTTCCGCCCCGGACATCGCCGGCCAGCAGAAGGCTGATCCCACCGCCGCCATCCTCTCCGCAGCGCTCCTGCTGGACCACCTCGGGCACGCGTCGGCAGCCCGGAAGATCGAGGCGGCAGTCGTCGCTGACGTCGAAAGCCGCGGGGGCGGGTCCCGGAGCACCAGCGCGATCGGCGATGCCATCGCCGGCGCCCTCTAGGGCCCTGCGGGTCCCGGCTTCGGGCGTAAGCTTGTTTCGAATCACCAACATGCTGCCGTGGTCCGAGGATGAACCACGTTCACACACCAGGCAGCCGATCGTGGAGGAACCATGACTCAGACTGCCCATGGCGTCGAATTCACCCAGCAGCTCTCGGCGACCCCGAAGTCTGCTGAAGAGCGTGCAGCCATCCTGGCCAACCCGGGTTTCGGCGACTATTTCACCGACCACACCGCGATTGTCGACTACAGCGTTGACGTCGAGGGCAACGGTGGCTGGCACGATGCGCGGGTGGAGCCCTACGGTCCCATTTCCCTGGATCCTTCCGCGGCGGTGCTGCATTACGGCCAGGAGATCTTCGAGGGACTCAAGGCCTACCGCCACGCCGACGGGTCCATCTGGACGTTCCGTCCGGAGGCCAACGCCGCGCGCCTGAACAAGTCCGCCCGCCGACTGGCCCTGCCCGAGCTTCCGGAAGAGTACTTCCTGGGCGCCATCCGCGAACTGGTGTCCGTTGACAAGGGGTGGGTGCCCTACGGTGACGGCGAGGCCCTCTACCTGCGTCCGTTCATGATCGCCACCGAGGCCTTCCTTGGCGTCCGCGCCGCACGTGAAGTTTCCTTCCGCGTCATCGCCTCCCCGGCCGGCAACTACTTCGGCGGCGAGCTCAAGCCGGTCTCCATCTGGATCTCCCGCGAATACGCCCGCGCCGGCCGTGGCGGCACCGGCGCCGCCAAGTGCGGCGGCAACTACGCGGCCTCGCTCATCGCCCAGCAGGAGGCCGAGGCGCACGGCTGCAAGCAGGTCCTCTTCCTGGACCAGTTCAACGACAACGCGGTCGAGGAACTCGGCGGCATGAACGTCTTCTTCGTGATGAAGGACGGCTCGCTGGTCACCCCCGCGCTGAGCGGCACCATCCTCGAGGGCGTCACCCGCTCCTCCGTGATCCAGGTTGCCAAGGACATGGGCCGCGAAGTCACCGAACGCAAGATCACCCTGGACGAATGGCGCGACGGCGTCGCCTCCGGTGAGATCGTCGAGGTCTTCGCCTGCGGTACCGCCGCCGTCATCACCCCGATCGGCGTGCTCAAGGACAACACCGAGTTCATCGGCTCCGAGGACGCGAAGGCGGGGGAGACCACCATGGCCATCCGCGCACAGCTGCTCGGGATCCAGACCGGAACCGTCGAGGACACCCACGGCTGGTTGACCCGCCTGGTCTGACCCATAGCCCAGCCTCCGGATTGCCGGAGCGTTCGACGGCGGCTCCCCACCACTGGTGAATCTTTGGTAAGGGGCCGCCGTCGTTGTGCGGGCGGGGACCCCTCCCCACCACTGGTGAATCTTTGGTGAGGGGCCGCCGTCGTTGTGCGGGCGGGGACACCGCTGCCGGCCGCCATTGCTGTATTGCTCCTCGTGTGGGGACCGCATTCGGTGCGAAGATGGAACTGTGACCCCGGACGAAGAGCGCACCGTTGCGCGCAGCACCCACCTGACGCGCTTCCGCCTTGCCCCGAATCCGGGCCCGATGAGCCTGCACGGCACCAACTCCTACGTGATCGCGGCCCCCGGTGCCGCCAGCACCGTCGTCGTGGATCCCGGACCCGCTGACGAGCAGCATCTGCAGGAGCTGGCCGGGGCAGGCGCCGTCGAACTCATCCTCATCACGCACCGGCATGCGGACCACAGCGCCGGGGCCGAACGCTTCGCCGAACTCACCGGCGCCCCGGTCAGGGCCGCGGACCCCCAGCACTGCCACGGGGGCACCCCGCTGGCGGACGGGGAGCTCATCCACGCCGCGGGGGTGGAAATCCGGGTCCTGGCGACCCCGGGCCACACCTCGGATTCGGTCTGCTTCCACCTGCCGCAGGACGGCGCCCACGGTTCCGTGCTGACCGGAGACACCATTCTGGGCCTCGGCACCACCGTCCTGGACTACCCCGATGGCACCCTCGGGCACTACCTCGACTCGCTGGACCGGCTCGAACGCCTCGGCCCCGCGACCGTCCTGCCCGCCCACGGTCCCATGCTCCCGGCCCTGGACACCATCGCCCGCGCGTACCGTGACCACCGGCAGGGCCGGCTGGCACAGGTCCGGGCCGCCCTGGCCGACCTCGGCGCGGACGCCGGCGTCGCCGACGTCGCCGACGCCGTGTACGCCGCCGTCGATCCCGCCGTTCGGCCCGCGGCGGAACTCTCCGTGGCCGCCCAGCTCGAGTATCTGCGCTCCGGCCCTGGCGCTGCCTGAGGGGCGCGGCCGGAGACGGTACGCTTGGAGCCATGCGTATCGCCCGGTTTGTAGTCGATTCTGATCCCCTCTACGGCATTGTTGAAGGTGACCCCGGCAGTGAGGAAGTCACTGTCATCAAGGGTGACCCCTTCTTCCACGGCGTGGAACGAACCCTCATGAAGCACAAGCTCGAGGACGTCCGCCTCCTTGCGCCCATCATTCCCCGCAGCAAGGTGATCGGCGTCGGCCGCAACTTCGCGGAGCACGCGCACGAGCTCGGCAACGAGGTTCCCCAGCAGCCCCTGCTGTTCCTGAAGCCGAACACCTCCGTGATCGGCCCCAACGATCCGATCATCCTGCCGGAGTTCTCCGAGGAAGTGTCCTTCGAAGCCGAGTTGTGCGTTGTGATCGGCCGGATCTGCAAGGACGTGCCCGAAGAACGCGTCGACGATGTCGTCTTCGGCTACACCTGCGGCAACGACCTCACCGCCCGCGACGTCCAGAAGACCGACCTCCAGTGGGCCCGGGCCAAGGGCTTCGACACCTCGGCTCCGCTGGGGCCGTGGATCGAGACCGACCTCGACACCGAGGACCTGCAGATCCAGGGCCGGCTCAACGGCGAACTGCGCCAGGACGGCAGCACCAGCCAGATGATCCGCGGCGTCCGTGAACTCGTCTCCATCGTCTCGCGGGCGTTCACCCTCCTGCCAGGCGACGTCATCATGACAGGCACCCCGGCCGGCGTCGGCCTGGTCCAGGCCGGTGACCGCTTCGAGGTCGAGATCGAGGGCATCGGCCGGCTCTCCAACCCGGTCGTGCGCCGCTAGGCACCTCGACGGCGGCGACCCTCGGTTTCCGCGCCGATTCCGGACAGCCGCTACGTGGATCCACGTGGCGGCTGTCCGTTTTCGCAGCGGATTCGACAGCGGATTTCGCAACCGGGATCAATACAGTGCACGCGGTAAAGTTGGAGTCACTATGACTACTCCTTCTGCGCCCGCCGCCGTCCCCAGCTCAGCCACCCGTGAAGTGACCCGTGACGTCACCGCCGAAACGCCGGTCCGGGTCCGGTTCTGCCCGTCGCCCACGGGCACCCCGCACGTCGGCCTGATCCGCACGGCCCTCTTCAACTGGGCCCACGCCCGGCACACCAAGGGCACATTCGTGTTCCGCATCGAGGACACGGACGCCGCGCGCGACTCGGAAGAGAGCTACCAGCAGCTGCTTGAAGCGCTCAAATGGCTGGGCATCAGCTGGGAAGAGGGCGTGGAAGTCGGCGGCCCGCACGAGCCCTACCGCCAGTCGCAGCGCCTGGACCTGTACAAGGACGTCGTCGCCAAGCTGATGGATGCCGGCTACGCCTACGAGTGCTACTCCTCGCCCGAGGAAGTCGAGGCACGGCACCGGGCCGCCGGCCGCGACCCCAAGCTCGGCTATGACAACTTCGACCGTGAGCTCTCCGCGGAGCAGCTGGCCGCGTTCAAGGCCGAGGGCCGCCAGCCCGTGCTGCGCGTGCGGATGCCGGACGAGGACGTCACCTTCACCGACATGGTCCGCGGCGACATCACCTTTAAGGCCGGCAGCATCCCGGACTACGTCATTGTCCGTGCCGACGGATCCCCGCTGTACACCCTGGTCAACCCCGTCGACGACGCCCTCATGGGCATCACGCACGTCCTCCGCGGCGAGGACCTGCTCTCGTCGACACCGCGCCAGGTGGTCCTCATCCGGGCGCTCATGGAGATCGGTGTCGCCAGCTACATGCCGGCCTTCGGGCACCTGCCGTACGTCATGGGCGAGGGCAATAAGAAGCTCTCCAAGCGTGATCCGCAGTCCAACCTGTTCCTGCTCCGGGACCGCGGCTTCATCCCCGAAGGCCTGCTCAACTACCTGTCCCTGCTTGGCTGGAGCCTCTCCGCCGATGAGGACATCTTCACCGTGGACCAGCTGATCGAGAATTTCGACGTCAACGACGTCCTCGCCAACCCGGCCCGCTTCGACATCAAGAAGGCCGAGGCCATCAACGGCACGCACATCCGGATGCTCGACGCCGGGGATTTCCGCAGCCGCCTCGTACCCTACCTGCAGGCTGCCGGGTTCGTGGGGGAGAGCCTCACTGCCCGTGAGGAGGAGATCCTCGCCGAGGCCGCGCCGCTGATCCAGGAGCGGATCTCGCTGCTGGGCGAAGCTCCGGAGATGCTCGCGTTCCTGTTCAAGGCCGACAACGCCATCGACGTCGCGGATGATGCCCGCAAGGGCCTGCCGGAGAACCTCACCGAGGTGCTCGACGCCGCCCTCGCCGCGCTGGAACCCCTCGGCGAGTGGACGGCGGAGAACATCCAGGCTGCCCTCAAGGAGGCCCTCGTCGAGGGCCTCGGCGTGAAGCCGCGCCTGGCCTTCGGCCCGGTCCGCACGGCGATCTCAGGGCGCCGGATCTCCCCGCCCCTCTTCGAATCCATGGTCATCCTGGGCAAGGACTCGTCCCTGGCCCGGCTGCGCGCCTTCCGCGGCTGATGACGACAGCTCCCGGGCCTGGAAACGCCGCGCTGGCCACCGGCCTGGGCGCCATCCGCGGTGTCCTGTTCGATATCGACGACACACTGGTGGACCTCGAGTTCGCCATGACGGCTGCGCTGCGGGACGTCAGCGAGCACCTCCTCCCCGGCCTGGACCAGGCAGGGTGGGAGAAGTTCGGGCGGATCTTCACCCGGGAGACCACCCACTTCTACGACCGCTATCTGGCCGGCGAGCTGAGCTTCAACGAACAACGGCTGCTCCGCGGCCGGGCGGCCCTGGGGCACTTCGGCGTCGAGCTGGAGGAAGGCGAGCAGGCCCACCACTGGGTGAGTTCCTACGCGAGCCGCCAGCACGGCTACATCCGGGCGTTCGACGACGTCACCCCGCTCCTGGATGCCCTCGACGCCGCCGGCATACCCTACGGTGCTGTGAGCAACAACGTCCACGACTACCAGCGGGTGAAGCTCGACGCTGCGGGACTGGAACGCATCAGCGTGCTTGTAGGCACCGACACCGTCGGTGTCCCGAAACCGGATCCCGCCATCTACCTTGAGGGGGTCCGGCGCCTCGGCACCGGTGCCGGCGAAACGCTGTACGTCGGCGACAACAGGCTCCTCGATGCTGAAGGCTCGACGGCGGCCGGCCTCACGGGCGTGTGGCTGAACCGCGGCGGGGAGCCCGCCCCGGGATTCCTCGGGCGGGAGATCAGCTCGCTGCTGGAACTGCTGGAGGACGGTGCATAGCCTCCTGGCCCGGGGCGGCGCTGCCGTTCCGGGGACCGGGGCCTTAATTCTCCCGGCCAAGCTCTCCGATTGGGAGGGCTTGCCTGTGGGGCCGCACTTTGTGGTCCTCCGGATCGGGCTGGTGCTCCTGGCTGTGCTCCTGGCGCTGGCTGTCCGCAGTAAGATCCTCAAGCGTGTCTGGGGGATGGGGTGGCGCCGCGCGGCCATAGGCTGCGGCGCCGGTGCAGTCCTTTTTTACGTTGTCTGGATCGTCTACCTCGGCGGCGTCATGCCCTCGGAGACGGTTGCGCGCAACTGGAACATTGCATGGCTGGGACTGGATGCGTTCGAAGGCCTGAGCGCCCTGTTGACATTGCTGTTCCTGCTCCGGCGCAGCCCCTACGCGGTGCTGACCACCGCGTCGTTCTGCACGAGTCTGTGCATCGACGCCTTATTCGACGTCACCACGGCCGCCCCCGGAGTGCCCCTGACCACGGCCGTCCTTGAGGCCGTGCTCGTCGAGCTTCCCTTCGCTGTCCTCTCCGGTGCCCTCGCCCTCAAGCTCCTCAATGCCAGCCACCCGTCGCGGCTGCCGCCCGCGGTGGAGCAGGCGCCCGCAGCGGATTGATCGGCCGGCACTCAGGATTCGTCCAGTTTTGTCCCTTTTACTTGGGGCTGAAACTTTCGTTTTGAGGAGATACTACGTGGAACAGCCCCCATACCCCGAAGGCGTTGCAGGGCCGCCGGTCGCCCCGCACCAGAGCACGCAGGCACCTCCGACCGTGCCTGTGCCCCAGACCGGTCCCGCAGCCGGGCCCTTCGCCGGACCCCAGCCCGGCTATGCGGCGGGATTCCCGGTCAGGAAGAAGTGGTGGAGCCTGCCGAAAGTCCTGGTGGCTGCAGGAATTGCAGTCCTTCTCGCAGGCGGAGGCGGGGGAGTGATCGGGTACTCCTTGGGAAAGACCGATGCCACGCGCCAGGTCGGACAGAGATTCCAGAACGGACGACCGAACGGCGCTAACGGTCAGGGCCGCCGTGGCCCCGGTCAGGGCCAGGTCCAGCCGTCGGCCCCGAGCACTCCGGGCGGCGGCATCAACCCTTAGCCCCGGTCCAGCTGGTCAGCGCGCCAACCGGCCAAGAAGAGCGGCAGCAATGCTGATCATTGCGATCGCGGACAAGAGCAGCACGGCGAAATCGAGGAAGAGGCTGGCCGGGGTGCCGATGAGCAGCCCCCGGAGGGCGTCGACCTCGTAACCGAGCGGATTCGCCTGGTTGAGCGCCTGCAGCCAGCCGGGCATGAGGCTGACCGGGTACAGGGCATTCGAGGCGAAGAACAGGGGCATGGTGATTGCCTGCCCGATTCCCATGACCCGCTCCCGGCTCAGCACCAGACCCGCGACAGTAATGGACAGGCAACAGAAGAAGGCCGAGCCGAGGACAACGAAACCGGCTACTGCGAGCAGCTTGAGGGGGTCCCCGGTCAGTGCGACGCCCAGCACGGCGGCAAGCAGGAGCACCACCACGGCCTGGACCAGCGCCCGCATCCCTGAGGCAAAGGCTTTTCCTGCCACCAGGGCCACCCTGGGGGTGGGCGTGACCAACAGTTTGGCCAGGCCGCCGGTGGGCCGGGAGCCGCCCCGGACGTGGACGGGATCGGCCCTGGTGTCACTGCGGGGGCGTGCCATCCCGGCTTCTATCTGAGGCTACCGTGCCGAGGCCGGCCCCGGTGGAGGCCAGGAAGACGTCGTCCAACGTGGCATCGGGGCCGAGGCCCTTCTTGAGTTCGGCCGGTGTGCCGAGACCATGAATCCGGCCGTGGTGCATCATTGCGATCCGGTCGCAGTGCTGATCCGCCTCGTCCATGTAATGCGTGGTCACCAGGACAGTCATGCCGGTACTGGCCCGTACCTCCTGGATCCGGGCCCACACCGCGGCCCGCCCGATCGGGTCCAGGCCAATGGTCGGCTCGTCAAGCACAAGCAGCCGCGGGGCGCTAACCAGGGCCTGGGCCAGTTCCAGCCGCCGGACCATTCCGCCGGAAAGGGTTTTCGCCCGCTGCCCACCGACCTCTGCCAGGCCGACGGCGGCCAGCGCTGCCGCCACCACGCGACGCCGGTCCCTCCGGGGGACGTCGAAGAGCCGTGCGAAGAGCGCGACGTTTTCCGTTGCCGTGAGGTCGGCGTCGGCCGAGGGCTGCTGGGGCACGTATCCGATCAAGCGGCGCACTTGGAGCCTGTGCCGGGCCACGTCCACGCCGAACACCTCGATGGATCCGATCTTGGTATTCAAGAGGGTCGTGATCATGCGGATGACTGTGGTCTTCCCGGCCCCGTTAGGTCCGAGCAACCCGAAGATCGTCCCCGCCCCCTCGTCGAGGTCCACCCCGGCGACGGCCACCGTGCTGCCGAAGCTGTACCTTATGCTTTTGCACCGGACTGCGGCGACGTCATTCACCTCAGCACACTTTCCGAAAGGCGCGAACGCGGCTCCCACAGCCACGGGCCGGGACGGGAAAGCGCCCCGGCCCACGGCGGTGGAACGCGCATCTTCAGCCTTGCGGACGGCGGCCGGGCCCGACAGTGTCAAAGGTCCTGCCCACGATGCCCCGTCCACGATGCCCGGCGCGCGAAGCGCCCGGCCGGCGGGCTGCCTAGGCGCGTTCCAGCGTGGGGCGCCTGTTCCTCAGGACCAGGAATGCTGCAACGGATCCCAGTCCCAGCACTCCCACGAGCCCGAGGGCCGTGGCCGCGTCGGACTGCCCGATCATGCTGGTGGGCGAGACTGCGGCGGCGCTCGAATACAGCGTGCCGGTGCCGTCTGCTATCCGGGCATTGCCGTCGGCGAGCTTGTCCGCACCGGTGGCGAGCTGGGAGGATCCGGATGCCAGCTTGGTGTTGCCGGTCGAGAGCTCGGATGCCCCTGAAGCAAGGGCCTGGGTGCCGGTGAGCAGGCCCGGGTTGTCGGTATCACCGGGGTTCCCCTTGATGCCGGCATTCAGGGCCACGGTGCCGTCGGCCAGGCGCGAGCTTCCGTCCGTCATCTTCGCTGCGGCCTTGATCAGGCCGGGGTGCTCGGGATCCCCGGGAACTCCATCCATTCCAACGCGGATCTTGGAGGTGCCGTCGGCAAGCAGCCGGGTGCCCAGGACGACACCGGGGCTGGTGGGGTCCTGGCTGTTGAGCTTGCCGGCAAGTGTGGCGAAACCGGCAGCCAGTTTTCCGGTTCCGGCGTGGAGCTGGTCCGCTCCTGCCTGGAGCCGGGCCCCGCCTGCCTGGAGCTGGGTTGCCCCGGCGTCCAGCTTGTGGGCCCCGGCGGTGATCTTGACGATCTTGTCCTTGACCACGGACAGCGGAACGAGTCCCTGGACGGGGTCCGAGGCGGCGGCCTGCAGGAGCTCAAGGGCTTGTGCCAGGGCAGCCGTCCCCGTGCCTGCCGCGGGGTCGTTGTTGGCGCCGCGGTAGCCCTTGAGCTGTACCGTGCCGGCGGCCAGCTCCCCGGCGCCGCCGGCGAGCTGGCCGGCGCCAGCGTTGAGCTGCGTCGCGCCGTCGGCCAGGTTGTTTTCGGCGTTGCCCGCTGCGGTGGGCGTCAGGGCAGCCGATAGCTGGACGGCTCCGGCTGCGAGCTTGTGGGCGCCGTCATCGACTTTGTAGACGCCGGGAACCAGCTTTTGGTTGACGTCGGTTTCAATCTTCACCGCTCCGGTGGAGAGCTGGCTGGCGCCGTCCTGGAGTTTGTCCGCGCCAGGGGCGAGCTTGTCGGCGATGCCCGCGTGGATCTTGTACGCACCGGCGGAAAGCTTGCCGGCACCGGTATCGGCCTGGCTGGCGCCGTTGGCCAGTTTTCCGGCGCCTTCCTTCAGCTGCTCCGCACCGGCGGAGGCTTGGCCGGCGCCGTCCTTGAGCCTGGCGGAACCGTCGGTGATGCGCCCGGTAACGAGCGTGTAGAACCCGAACAGTGCGATGAGCAACAGGGCAAGGACGGCTATGGCGAGCTGTTGGGCCCGGGTTCGGGTCTTGCTGGCAGCGGCGGCACGACTCTGTGACACAGATGGTTCCTCTCAACGGTCTCGCCGGCAGCAGTTCCGCTGCCGGCCACCCCTGGCGGCTGTGATGCAGCTAACACCGGAAAATGATCGCAAAGCTGCCCGCAGCCAGGCGGGGGAGGGGTGGTTACTCATTGGTAACTTACCGAGCGTAAACTTGCCGCGCCCCCGTTGGCAAGGGTTTCAGGGTTTTCGGGACCGTCATGGACGCATCCTGGTCGTGCGGCGGCACCCTGAAGCCCAGTCGCGGCTCGATTTGTGCAGGCGAAAAGTCTCGGGTAAAGTAATTACTCGTGCTGAGGCGCCGGGAGCGCGGGTTTAGGCCTGCGGATCCGGTCCGAAAGTTCCATTGGGATATGGTGTAATTGGCAACACTACGGTTTCTGGTACCGTCATTCTAGGTTCGAGTCCTGGTATCCCAGCTATGAAAATCCGCGGATTTCTGCGGTGGATCAGAAGTTTCGAGTCGGTACGTTAGATTTGAAACATTTGCCGGGTGTGTGAAAGAATCGCCTGGCGTGAACTGCAGGAATGCGGTTCTGGAGAGTACGCGGCCCCATCGTATAGCGGCCTAGTACGCTGCCCTCTCACGGCGGTAACGCGGGTTCGAATCCCGCTGGGGTCACCAACAAGACGGTCCCGGGCAACAGCCCGGGGCCGTTTTTCGTTGCCCTGCTGCAGGCGGCCTAGCCCCCCGGCTCCAGTGCCGCTGCCGCGTCGCGGACCTTGATCATGGTCCGGAGGTTCCGGGTGGTGGTGGAAGCCTTGTACTTCGGCTTCGAGGAGAGTTTGCTGAACGGGCTGTCCAGGGTGCCGCCGGTGGGCGCCAGCCAGGCCAGGGCTTCGGGGCCGAGCCGGATCATCTCCGTTCCATCCAGCGCCCTTCCAGCCGCGTAGAGCTCGGAAAGCACATCCGGGTCCGAGGCCAGGGTCAAGTACGTGTGGGTGGACGCGTCGTCGGCCGGGTACGGGCACGCCCCGACGAGCTCGGCCACGCGGGCGGCGGCCAGAACCACCACCCAGGCGTCATAGCCGAACCCTTCCCGCAGGCAGGCCTCGAATTCGGTCTTGACCCCGGCAGGATCCAGCGCGCTGGCCAGAACGACGTTGCCGCTGGCCAGGAGGGTCTTCACGCCCGTGAACGGCCGGGACTTCAGCGACTCCTGCAGATCGGCCATCTTGATGTTGATGCCGCCCACGTTGATGCCCCGCAGGAAGACCGCATAGCTATTCATGGGCACAGCCTAGCTTTCCGCGCGCCGAAGATGCGGCAAGGAACTTAGTCGTTCGTTTTGCGGAGCGCTTCCGTCAGGACGCGGCCTGCATTGCAGACCACCTCGGCATGCAGGCGCCCCGGCTGGCGGGTCAGGCGCTCGATCGGGCCTGAAATCGAGACGGCAGCGATCACCCGGCCGGACGGGCCACGGACCGGGGCCGAAACAGAGGCAACCCCGGGCTCACGTTCGCCGAGGCTCTGGCCCCAGCCCCGCCGTCGGACCCCGGCGAGGACGGTCGGGGTGAAGCGGGCGGACTGGAGTCCTTCCAGGAGCCGGTCATGGTCTTCCCACGCCAGCAGCACCTGGGCGGCGGAGCCGGCCTTCATGGAGAGCTGGGTGCCCACCGGGATGGTGTCGCGCAGGCCGATGGGACGTTCGGCGGAGGCGACGCAAACCCGCCAGTCGCCCTGGCGCCGGAAGATCTGCGCACTTTCGCCGGTGGCGTCGCGCAACTGCATGAGCACGGGCCCGGCGGAGGCGATCAGCCGGTCTTCGCCTGCGGCCGAGGCCAGCTCAACGAGGCGGCTGCCGAGCACAAAACGGCCCTGGATGTCCCGGCTCACCAGGCGGTGGTGGACCAGTGCGAGGGCCAGGCGGTGCACGGTGGGCCGGGCGAGGCTGGTGGCCGCGACAAGCTGCGCGAGGGTGGTGGGGCCGGCCTCAAGTGCGTCAAGCACATGGGCCGCTTTATCGATGACTCCGACGCCACTAGAATTGTCCATGTAATGATATTGCCGTCTCAATATCTGAGATGCAAGTCATTTCGCTGGCGTGTTCCATAGCAGGGCTGATTCAGTGGAGACATCCAACCAATTGCAGTGAAGGGAGAAGGCCGTGGCAAAGACACTGGCCGAGAAGGTCTGGGACGCACATGTGGTGCGCAAGGGGGACGGCGAAGGAGCAAACGCCCAGCCCGATCTTCTCTTCATCGACCTCCACCTTGTCCACGAGGTGACTTCCCCGCAGGCGTTTGAAGGCTTGCGCCTGGCCGGTCGCAAGCTCCGCCGGCCGGACCTCACCATCGCCACCGAAGACCACAACACTCCCACGCTGGACATCGACAAGCCAATTGCAGATCTGACCAGCCGGACCCAGATCCAGACCCTGCGCAACAACTGCAAGGAGTTCGGGGTCCGCCTGCACTCCCTTGGCGACGCCGAGCAGGGGATCGTTCACGTCGTTGGACCGCAACTGGGCCTCACCCAGCCCGGCATGACCGTGGTCTGCGGCGACTCGCACACCTCCACGCACGGCGCCTTCGGGGCTCTCGCCATGGGCATCGGCACCTCCGAGGTGGAGCACGTCATGGCCACCCAGACACTGTCGCTGAAGCCCTTTAAGACCATGGCCATCAACGTGGAGGGCACGCTGCGGCCCGGAGTGTCCGCCAAGGACATCATCCTGGCTGTCATCGCCAAAATCGGCACCGGCGGAGGCCAGGGATACGTGCTGGAGTACCGCGGTTCAGCGATCCGTGCGCTGTCCATGGAAGCCCGGATGACCATCTGCAACATGTCCATCGAAGCGGGGGCCCGCGCCGGCATGGTCGCCCCGGACCAGACCACCTATGACTACATGTACGGCCGCCCGCACGCGCCCCAGGGCGCCGGCTGGGATGCCGCCGTCGAGTACTGGAATACGCTGCGCACCGATGACGGCGCCGCGTTCGACGTCGAGGTGGACCTCGACGCCGACACCCTGGAACCGTTTGTGACGTGGGGGACCAACCCGGCCCAGGGCGTCTCCCTTTCCGCCA
The DNA here is from genome assembly GCF_056395945.1 of Arthrobacter sp. 05T442. Lineage (NCBI taxonomy): Bacteria > Bacillati > Actinomycetota > Actinomycetes > Micrococcales > Micrococcaceae > Arthrobacter > Arthrobacter sp. 05T442. The sequence goes on from NZ_JBFTKM010000026.1 coordinate 13,911, forward strand.
GGGTGCCGTCGCCCGAGGACTTCGGCGACGAGAACGCCAAGGCCGCCGCCGAACGTGCGCTGCAGTACATGGGACTCGAAGCCGGGACGCCGATGAAGGACATCCGGGTGGACACCGTCTTCCTGGGGTCCTGCACGAACTCAAGGATGGAGGACCTCCGGGCCGCCGCGGACATCATCCGCGGCCGCACGAAGGATCCGAATATCCGGATGCTTGTGGTCCCCGGCTCCGCCCGTGTCCGCCTCGAAGCCGAGGCCGAGGGGCTGGATAAGGTTTTCAAGGAATTTGGAGCTGAATGGCGGTTCGCCGGCTGCTCGATGTGCCTGGGCATGAACCCGGACCAGCTCGAGGTGGGGGAGCGGTGCGCGTCGACCTCCAACCGCAACTTCGAGGGACGCCAGGGCAAGGGCGGCCGCACCCACCTGGTCTCGCCGGTAGTGGCCGCGGCCACCGCCGTGCGCGGCACGCTGAGCTCGCCGTCGGACCTGGCACCCGCTCCTGAGTCCGAGGCGCTGCGCGTCGGCGCAGCCTAGTTCCCGCCGCCCCGATTCTTGCCGCTTAGATCTGCAGAGCTCAAAAGGACCCATCATGGAAAAGTTCACGACCCACACCGGAATCGGTGTCCCGCTGCGCCAGAGCAACGTGGACACGGACCAGATCATCCCTGCCGTCTACCTCAAACGCATCACCCGCACGGGCTTCGAAGATGCCCTCTTCGCGGCCTGGCGCAAGGATCCGGCCTTCATCCTGAACCAGTCGCCCTTCAGCGCCGGCTCCGTGCTGGTGGCCGGGCCGGACTTCGGCACCGGGTCCTCACGGGAACACGCCGTCTGGGCGTTGAAGGACTATGGCTTCAAGACCGTGCTGTCCTCCCGGTTCGCCGACATCTTCCGGGGCAACTCCGGCAAGCAGGGCCTGCTTGCCGCTGAGCTTGCCCAGGACGACATCGAGCTCATCTGGAAGGAGCTCGAGAACGCCCCCGGCACCGAGGTCACGGTGGACCTCGTCTCCAAGACGGTGCAGTGCGCCAACATCGTCGCGCCGTTCGAAATCGACGACTACACGCGCTGGCGCCTGCTTGAGGGCCTGGACGACATCGGACAGACCCTCCAGCACGAGGAAGACATCACTGCCTTCGAGGCCACCAGGCCCGCGTTCATGCCCAGGACGTTGCCCGCCCGGCTGTCCTGACGCTGTCCTGCACCAGCGGCAAACATCCCGTATTTCGGATCGGTAACGGAAGCTCCTATGCTTGGTTGGAGCCTTTGTAAGGATTTGGGGGCGAGTAGTCGTGAGGAAACCGGTATATGAGTAGTGTTCTGACAATCCGCGGAGGCGTCCCGCTAACAGGCCGCGTCACCGTTCGCGGGGCCAAGAATTTGGTCCCGAAGGCGATGGTGGCTGCCTTGCTGGGCAATGAGCCGTCCGTGCTGCGCAACGTCCCTGAGATCAAGGACGTCGAGGTTGTCACCAGCCTGCTCCAGCTCCACGGCGTCACGGTGGAGAAGGATCCCGTCTCCGGGGACCTGACCCTTGACCCGAAGGGCGCAAAGACCGCCTCCAGCACCGCCATCGATGCGCACGCCGGGGACTCCAGGATCCCGATCCTGCTGTGCGGGCCGCTGATCCACGCGATCGGCGAGGCGTTCATCCCGGATCTGGGCGGCTGCAAGATCGGTGACCGGCCGATCGATTACCACCTCAATGTCCTGCGCCAGTTCGGTGCCGTGGTGGAAAAGCGCCCCGGCGGCATCCACATCTCCGCCCCCAACGGACTCAAGGGGGCCAAGATCGCCCTGCCGTACCCGTCCGTCGGAGCCACGGAGCAGGTGTTGCTGAGCGCCACAAGGGCGGACGGCATCACCGAGCTCTCGGGTGCGGCCACCGAGCCTGAAATCGTGGACCTTATTGCTGTGCTGCAGAAGATGGGCGCGATCATCAGCGTCCAGACCGACCGCACTATTCGGATTGAAGGCGTCCGGGACCTCGGCGGCTACAACCACCGCGCCCTCTCCGACCGCAACGAATCCGCCTCCTGGGCCTCCGCGGCGCTGGTCACCCGCGGCGACATTTTCGTCGAAGGCGCCACCCAGCGCGACATGATGACGTTCCTGAATACCTTCCGCAAGGTCGGCGGCGGCATGGACATCGGCGACGACGGCATCCGCTTCTACCACCGTGGCGGCAAGCTCAACCCGCTGGTCCTTGAAACCGACGTGCACCCCGGCTTCATGACCGACTGGCAGCAGCCGTTGATCGTCGCCCTGACCCAGGCCGAGGGCGTGTCGATCGTCCACGAGACCGTGTATGAGAACCGCTTCGGATTCACTGATGCCCTGATCCGGATGGGTGCCAATATCCAGGTCCACCGCGAGTGCCTCGGCAGCGTCCCGTGCCGCTTCGGCCAGCGCAATTTCCTGCACTCGGCCGTGATTTCCGGACCGACGCAGCTCAAGGGCACCGACATCGACGTGCCCGACCTGCGCGGGGGGTTCAGCCACCTCATCGCTGCCCTGGCCGCCACCGGCACCTCACGCGTCACCGGAATCGACATCATCAACCGCGGCTACGAGCGCTTTACCGAAAAGCTCGCGGGCCTCGGCGCCGATTTCGACATCACCGCGGCCAAGTAGCGGGGGACCTGTGAAGGAATCGGCCAAAAGCCACATCACCTTTGTCGCGGTCGCCGGGATTGTCCGGCCCGTGATGAATCTGCTGATGAACAAGAAGTGGGAGGGACTCGACAAGCTCCCGGCTGGGGGCTTCATTGCCGCCCCCAACCACTGCACCGAGATCGATCCGCTGGTGGTGGGGCACATGCTCTACAACCAGAAACGGATGCCGCACTTCCTGGCCAAAGCCGGACTCTTCAAGGTGCCGGTCCTCGGCGCCGTGCTGCGCGCCGCCAAGCAAATTCCCGTGGAACGCTCTTCTGCGGGGGCCAACCGTTCGTTGCAGCTCGCCAAGGAAATCGTGAGCGAGGGCGGCGCCATCATCATTTACCCGGAAGGCACCCTCACCCGTGATCCTGGGCTGTGGCCGATGAAAGGCCACACCGGCGCTGCCCGGATGGCCCTCGAAAGCGGAATCCCTGTGGTGCCCATGGCCCACTGGGGAGCCCACGAGGTCCTGCCACGTTACGCCAAGCGGTTCCATATCTTCCCGCGCAAGACGTCCCGGCTCGTCGTCGGCGATCCGGTCGATCTGAGCGCTTTCGCTGACCGGCCGCTGGACCGGGCGACCCTCACCGAGGCCACAACCGTGATCATGGACGCCATCACGGGCCTGCTCGCAGGCCTGCGAGGCGAAGAGCCGCCGGCGCAGCGGTGGGACCCCTCCGCGCACAACCAGTCCACTCACGGCCGTTTCGTCGAGCGCCGGGACACCCAGGGCACCGACGCGGACGGCGCCGCATGACGGCGGACGTCCACGGTTCCGGCGCCGCCACCACCGTGGCCGTCCTCGGGGCAGGATCCTGGGGAACCACGTTCGCGAAGATCGTCGCCGACGCGGCCACGGCCTCGGGGGTTGAGCGCCGCATCCGCCTGTGGGGCCGCCGGGCGGAGGTCGTGGACCAAATCAACACGGCGCACCGGAACGAGCAGTACCTCAAGGACATCGAGCTTCCACCCGGCATCACGGCCTCGACTGATGTCGCCGAGGTCCTGGCCGGCGCCGAGCTCGTCATCCTCGCCGTCCCGGCGCAGACCCTGCGGCCGCAGCTGCGCGAATGGAAACACCTCGTCCCGGCCGGTGCCTTCGTGGTGTCCCTGATGAAGGGCCTCGAGCTGCACACCGACGCCCGGATGAGCGAAGTGATCTGTGAGGAGCTCGACATTCCGGCCGCCCGGGTCGCCGTCGTTTCAGGACCCAACCTGGCCATGGAAATCGCCAGGGAAGAGCCCACCGCCTCCGTAGTGGCCTGCTCCGACGCCGCAGCGGCGGCCTGGGTCGCCCGCAGCTGCACAGCGCCCTACTTCCGCCCGTATACCACCACCGACGTGATCGGCGTCGAAATCGGCGGCATCGTCAAGAACGTCATTGCCCTGGCCGTCGGCATCTGTGAAGGCAAGCAGATGGGGGACAACACCAAAGCCTCGGTCATCACGCGCGGCCTCGCCGAGACGTCCCGGCTTACGCTCGCCCTGGGCGGGCAGGCACGGACCATGGCAGGGCTCGCCGGCCTGGGTGACCTCGTGGCAACATGCTCCTCGCCGCTCTCCCGGAACCACACCGCCGGGCGGCTGCTGGGAAAGGGACTGACCCTTGAGCAGGTCACCGCCGAAATGAACCAAACGGCCGAGGGGATAAAGTCCAGCCAGGCCGTCCACGAACTGGCGGGCAAACTTGGCGTGGAAATGCCGATCACGGCCGCCGTGGTTGCCGTACTGGCCGGAAAATTGTCCGTAGACGAACTGGGCCCGCTGCTGCTGGCCCGGGACCTTAAATCCGAAGGCGATTACTGAGAGTGGCTGAAAACAACGTGCCCACGACCGTGACCACAGAGACCCGCTCCAGCCAGCCCAGGCCCAGGGTGGCCGTGCTGTTCGGCGGTCGCTCCAGCGAACACGCGGTCAGCTGCGTGACCGCCGCCGGCGTGCTCGGTGCGATCGACAAGGACAAGTACGAGGTCATCCCCATCGGCATCGCCAAGACCGGCCAGTGGGTGCTGGCCTCCGGCGACACCACGGAGTGGTCGCTTTCCGCGTCCGCGCTGCCGGAAGTAGCGCCCTCGGCGCAGACCGTCGCGCTGGCAGAGATCGGCGGCGAGCACCAGCTGATCGTCGCGTCCCCGAACCAGGTTCCTCAGGAGCTCGGCTCCGTGGACGTCGTGTTCCCGCTGCTGCACGGTCCGTTCGGCGAGGACGGCACCATCCAGGGGTTCCTGGAGCTCTCCGACACACGCTACGTCGGCGCGGGCGTGCTTGCCTCCGCCGTCGGCATGGACAAGCACTTCATGAAGGTCGTCTTTGAATCGGCCGGACTCCATGTGGGGCCCTACATCGCCGTAACGGACCGGCAGTGGCTCAATGACCCGGAGACGGTCCGCAAACGCGTGGACCAGCTCGGTTTCCCGGTGTTCGTCAAGCCGGCCCGGGCGGGATCGTCCATGGGCATTTCCAAAGTGGACTCGCTGGAGCACCTGGACGCGGCGATCGAGACGGCCCGCGAGCACGACCCCAAACTCGTCATCGAGGCCGGCATCGTTGGACGCGAAATTGAATGCGCCGTACTGGAAGGCCGCGGAACTGAGGCTCCCCGGACATCCATGCCCGGCGAGATTTCCGTGGCGGGCGGCGGCCACGAGTTCTACGACTTCAACGCCAAATACGTGGAGGACGACGCCGCCGCGCTCAGCTGCCCGGCCGACATCCCCGAGGAGGCGATCGGCCGGGTCCGGGAGCTCGCCGCCGTTGCCTTCGACGCCGTCGGCGCCGAGGGACTGAGCCGGGTCGACTTCTTCTACACCCCCGACGGCGAACTCATCATCAACGAAATCAACACCATGCCCGGGTTCACGCCGAAGAGCATGTACCCGCAGATGTGGAAGGCCTCGGGGCTGGGTTACGCGGATCTGATCGACGAGCTCATCTACCTGGCACTGCACCGCAAGACCGGCCTGCGGTAGCGGCTACTTGCCGGGCGGCAGGTTCTGAAGATCCGCCTGCCCGACGCAGTTCCTCGTCGCCTTGATTTTCAGGGCGGAGGACGAGAGGTCTGCCAGCACGGTGGCCGAGCTGATCTTGTCCGGATCCATCAGGATCTCCGTGGCCGGTTCTCGCCCGAAAGTGGTCAGCGTCCACACCGGGTTGCCTTCCTTGATGACCCAGTCGACGCCGTTCACGCTGACGCAGCGGTCCGTGGTGGGCCCCGGGACATTGACGCCGCAGCGCAGGACCACGAGGGACGGGTCGCCCCACGCGGCTGTCGCCTGGGCGTTGGTCTTGCGCAGCTTGGCGTCGCCCAGGGCGTCCGGCAGCGCCAGCATCATGGGCGCGCAGGCGGCGTTCGCCGCATCCTTCGCCGGGGCGACGTCGACTACCGGCGAGCAACCGCCCAACGCCAGGCCCGCGAGGGCCGCGCCCGCCAGGATTCGGAGCGGACGAATGGAATCCTGGGCGCGGAACTGGTGCATCCTTCAAGCCTATCCCGGCCCACCAGGGTGCCCGGACCCCGCCGGCAACCCGCGTTGTCGCACCGTCGCGGTAGCGTAGGGCTGTGCCCGAATCTGCTGCGCCCGACTCCCCAATGCCCGACTCCCCAATGCCCGCCTCTCCACTGCCCGAATCCGCCGGTCCCGGTCCCCGCGTTCCCGAGCAGCCGCTGACCGTTGCCGGACTCACCGAGTCCGCTCTCCTGGACCGCATCTTCCCGCGCCTGCACCGCGGGTCCGCCGCGACGACGTCCGTGCTCCTCGGGCCCGGCGACGACGCCGCGATCGTCGCGGCCCCTGACGGGCGGACCGTGCTGAGCATCGACACCCAGGTGGTGGACCAGGACTTCCGGCTCGAGTGGAACAACGGCTACCGGACCTCCGGCTATGACGTCGGCTGGAAAGCCGCCGCACAGAACCTCAGCGACATCAACGCCATGGGCGCGCGCGCCACCTCCCTCGTGGTCAGCCTGACGATGCCGCCGGAGACCCTTGTCTCCTGGGTGGAGGACTTCGCGGACGGCATCACCGCCGGCATCCGGGAGCTCGGCGCCCCTGACTGCGCGGTGGCCGGCGGCGACCTCGGCCGGGGCCGGGAACTGTCCGTCAGCATCGCCATCCTGGGGACCCTCGACGGCAAGGACCCCGTCCTCCGGTCCGGGGCCCGCCCGGGGGACACGGTGGCCCTGGCGGGCACCGTCGGCCGCGCCGCTGCCGGACTTGCCCTGCTGGAATCGAGCGCCGGCGTGCATACCCTGAGCGCAGACCAGCGGGCCCTGATGGACACCCAGTGCAGGCCGCATCCGCCGCTCGCGGCCGGGCCCCTGGCCCGGGAGTCAGGAGCCACGGCCATGATGGACATCTCCGACGGCCTGGTGCGGGACGGGAACCGCCTCGCCGCGGCCAGCCGCGCCGTGCTCAACCTCGACGCGGCCGCGCTGAAGGAACTGACGGTGCCGCTGCTGCCGGCATCCGGGCTGCTGGGAGCAGACCCGATGTCCTGGGTCCTCGGCGGAGGCGAAGACCACGGACTGCTCGCCACATTCCCTGCAGGCCTTCAGCTGCCTCCCGGTTTCACTGCGATAGGCTCGGTAGAGGCCCCTGCACCAACAGGAAGCACGGGCGTAAACATCGCGGGCAGGCCCGCTGACGCTGTGGGATGGGATCACTTTGCAGACTAAAATTGCCGCCAACGCGCAAGCGATGAAGCGGTGGTTGGGCAAGGCGGAAACTACGCTCGGCAACCACAGCGACCGGCTGAACGCCATCAACATCTTTCCCGTCGCCGACGGCGACACCGGCACCAACCTCTACCTGACGGTCCGCGCCGCGGCCCACGCCTTCCACGGTACGGGGGCCGCCACAGAGGTCCACGGCGCCGGCGAGAAGTCCCGGCACGTGGTCGCGGCCCCTGATCCGGCCCAAAACGACGTCGGAGCCGTCCTCGCCCAGGCCGGCCAGGCCGCCATGGAACAGGCCCGCGGCAACTCCGGAACCCTGTTCGCCGTGTTCCTCTGCGCCGCCGCCGAACCGCTGGCCGGCCACACCCGGCTGAGCGCCCCGCTGCTGGCCGCCGCCTTGAACCGCGCCCAGATCCGCGCCTGGTCCGCGCTGAGCGATCCCGTGCCCGGCACCATGCTCTCCGTCATGGAAGCGGCCGCCCGCGCCGCCGCGGCCGTGGACTCGGCGCACGACGGTGACGACAGCAACCACACGCTGGCCCTGGCCCTGGACGCCGCCGTCGAGGCCGCCCTCGACGCCGTCGTGCGCACCGAAGACCAGCTTGCCGCCCTGCATGCAGCCCACGTGGTGGACGCGGGCGGGGTCGGGATGCTGCTCATCCTCGACTGCCTGCGGTCCGCCGTGCTCGGTGAAGAACTCCAGGGCGAGCTCCTGGACGGACTGCACGGCTACGACGTGCAGGATCCCCACATCCACGCCGACATGCCCCGCGACGACGGCGTGGAAGTCATGTGCACGATCGCGCTCTCGCCGCTGGACGCCGCCATGATGCGCCAGCGGCTCGACGAAATGGGCGACTCCGTCATCATGAGCCAGGTGGGCGGCGCGGCGGACGCCGCCGGCCACTACCGCTGGCGCGTCCACGTCCACGTGACGGACCCGGACCCCGCCGTGGCCATGATCCGGTCCCTCGGTCAACCCACGGACATGTCCGTGAGCGAGCTCGCCGTTCCGCGTGTCTCTGATGCGCCCCGTGCTTTTGAGGTGCCCGCTCTTGGCGCGCCCGATGCCCACGTGCGGACCCCCGACGGACATGTCCGCTGAACTTGAGCTCGGCCTGGAACGCCGGATCGGCAAGCGTTCCGCGGCCGTCATTGAAAAACACCTCGGCATCAGCACCGTCGGCGGCTTGCTGGATTACTTCCCGCGCCGCTACCTCAGCCGCGGCGAACTGACCCCCATCAGCGAGGTCCCGCTGGATGAGGAAGTGACCCTGATTGCGCGGGTAATCTCCAGCAGCACCCGGCCCATGCGCGCCCGTCGGGGATCCCTCACCGACGTCGTGATCTCCGACGACGTCGGAGCCGGCACCACCGTCCGGCCCGCGGGGGCCGGCCTGCCGGGCACCCTGAAAGTCAGCTTCTTCAACGGCTTCCGGGCCAAGGCCGAGCTTCAGCCGGGCCGCCGTGCCATGTTCTCCGGGAGGGTGACCCGCTACGCGGGCTCGCTGGGCCTGACCAACCCGGACTTCCAGCTGCTGGATGAGGATCCGGACCTGCCGGGGATGGATCCGGAAAAGCTTGCCGCCATGCCCATCCCCGTGTATCCCGCCACGGCCAAACTCACCAGCTGGTCCATCCAGAAGGTGATCACGACGCTTCTGGACACCGTTGACCTGGAAACCATCGGCGACCCACTGCCCGCGGAAATCGCCGCCCGAGAGAAATTCCTGCCCGTCGCGGAGGCCTACCGCCTGATCCACGCCCCGCAGACGCCGGGGGACTGGCAGCGCGCCCGCGACCGCTTCCGCTACCAGGAAGCCCTGGTGCTCCAGTCCGCCCTCGCCCGGCGCCGCGCCCAGCTCGCCGCCGAGGAAGCCACGGGCCGCCGGCCGGTCGCCGACGGGCTGCTGACCGCCTTCGACCGCCAGTTGCCGTTCACCTTGACGGCCGGCCAGGCCGCCGTCGGCAAGACCTTGTCCGAAGAGCTCGCCCAGGATTCGCCGATGAACCGTCTCCTGCAGGGCGAGGTTGGCTCCGGCAAGACGATCGTGGCCCTGCGCGCCATGCTTCAGGTGGTCGACGCCGGTGGACAGGCGGCGTTGTTGGCGCCCACCGAAGTGCTCGCCGCCCAGCACTTCGAATCGATCCGCCGGACGCTCGGCCCGCTCTCCCGTGACGGGATGCTCGGCGGCTTTGGCCCGGACGCCGTCCAGGTCACCCTCTTGACCGGTTCCATGCCCACCGCGGCCCGGAAGCAGGCCATGCTGGATGCAGCCTCCGGGACGGCCGGGATCGTGATCGGAACCCACGCCCTGCTCAGCGAGAACGTCTCCTTCTATGACCTCGGGCTGATCGTGGTGGACGAACAGCACCGCTTCGGTGTGGAACAGCGCGACGCCCTCCGGGCCAAGGCCAGCAAACCGCCGCACCTGCTGGTCATGACCGCCACCCCCATCCCCAGGACCGTGGCCATGACCGTGTTCGGCGATCTCGAAACCTCCGTGCTCGACGAGCTCCCCGCCGGCCGCGCCCCGATTTCCACCCACGTGGTGGGCCTGGCGGAACACCCGGCGTGGGCCACGCGCATCTGGTCCCGTTCACGCGAAGAGATTGACGCCGGCCACCAGGTCTATGTGGTGTGCCCCAAGATCGGCACGGACGACGACGGCGACTTCACCCCCGGCGAGGCCGAACCCTCCGCTGCGGACCTGGAAGGCGACAACGGCGCGCGCGAGCTCGCCTCCGTCACCGGCGTGGTGGAACACCTCCTGGACGAACCGGCCCTGGCCGGCGTCACCGTGGCACCCCTCCACGGACGGCAGGACCCGGCCCTCAAGTCCGCGGCCATGGCCGCGTTCACCGCCAATGAGACCAAGCTGCTGGTCTCCACCACCGTGATCGAAGTCGGCGTGGACGTCCACAACGCCACGCTCATGGTGATCCTCGACGCCGACCGGTTCGGCATCTCCCAACTCCACCAGCTCCGCGGACGGGTGGGCCGCGGCGGGCTCCCCGGCACGTGCCTGCTCGTGACCACGCTGGAACCGGGCCATCCAAGCCGCCGCCGCCTCGACGCGGTGGCCGCCACCACGGACGGCTTCGAGCTCTCGCAGGAGGACCTCAAGCTGCGCCGCGAAGGGGACATCCTGGGTGCATCACAGTCCGGCGGCCGCTCCACGCTGAAGCTGCTTCGCGTGCTCGAACACGAGGACGTGATCGCCCGGGCGCGCCAGGACGCCCAGGGGATCGTGGCGGCCGATCCCTCCCTCGCAGGCCAGCCCGGCCTTGCGGCCGCGATTGACGGATACTTGAACCCCGAGAAGGAGGCGTTCCTTGAACGCGGCTAGGACCACGAGCCAGGCAAGCACATCCACGGGTGGCTGCGCATGAGCCGCATCATCTCCGGCGCGGCAGGAGGAAGCCCGCTGGTCAGCGTGCCCGGCACCTTGACCCGGCCCACGACGGACCGGGTCAAGGAAGCATTGTTTTCGCGGCTGGACGCCTTCGACGTGATCTCAGGCTCCCGTGTGCTGGATCTCTACGCCGGATCGGGCTCGCTGGGGGTTGAAAGCGCCAGCCGCGGCGCGGACTTAGTGGATCTCGTGGAATTCGATGCCAAGGCCAGCGCCGTGTGCCAGCGGAATGCGGACCTCGTCAACACGGTCGCGCGCCGCAAGGTGGTTACCGTGCACCGCTCCAAGGTCGAATCGTTCCTCGACCGCGCGGCGGAGGGCGTCCTGTGGGATCTGGTATTCCTGGACCCGCCCTACCCCCTGGACGAGCCGGCGCTGGCCGCCGTGCTGGCCAAGCTTGCCCCGCACCTCGCGGCAGGCGCCGTCGTCGTAGCGGAACGCTCGTCCCGGACCCCCGAGCCGGCGTGGCCCGAGGGCCTGGAGCGGTTTGCCGAGAAGAAGTATGGGGAAACCCGGCTGTGGTTCGCGGAGCCGAGCGCGGAGCCAAGCGCCGGGCCGGAAGCCTAGACGGACAGCGCGTCCAGCTCGACGCCGGAAAGCACCTTGGCCGGGTGTGGCCCGCGCGCGGTCAGCGCCGCGGTCCACGCCGCCGGCCACGGCGTTTGCGTTCCGGTCAGGATGATGTTCCCGGGGTAGCGGCCGGTGAACATGGCGGCCTCGGCGAAGGCCGAGACATCGGCCATGGCCCGGCGCAGCGCGGCCACCTGGCTGCGGACCAGGGTCAGTCCGGGCTCGTCGCCCACGTTGACCACCAGCACCCCGCGCGGCGTAAGCCTCGCCGCGGCCTCGAGGTAGAACTCCGTGCAGGCTATGTGCTCAGGCGCGTCGGGCCCGGAGAAGATGTCGAGGATCACGACGTCGAAGCGCAGCTCCGCCGGAAGCTCGGCAAGGGCGGCCCGGGCGTCCCCGACCACGGTATGCAGCCGGGTTCCCTCCGGGAGGGGCAGCTCCTGCAGCACAAAGTCCAGCAGTTCACGCTCCAGCTCCACGGCGTATTGCACCGACCCCGGCCGGGTGGCCTGGATATAACGCGCCAGGGTCAGGGCGCCGGCGCCGAGGTGCAGCGCGCTGATCGGTTCCCCCCACGGGGCCGCGAGATCGACCACATGGCCGATCCTGCGCAGGTATTCATAGAAGATCTCGTCCGGGTCCGCCAGATTGACGTGGGACTGCTCGGCCCCGCCGATGCTGAGCACGAAGCTGCCGTCGGTAAAGGGATCCGGTTCGATAGCGGCGTGCTGGCCCGCTGTCCGCAGGAACCGCGAGGCGCCGCCCTGGTGTCCGGCCACGCTCAAAGCCTGTCGCGAAGGGTCGCGAGCCGCTCGGCAGCTTCTTCGAGGACATGCGTCTTCTTGCAGAAGGCGAACCGCAGCAGGCTGCGGGTCCGTTCGGCGCCCTCGGGGTGGCAGAAGACGGGCACCGGGATCGCGGCAACGCCCACGAGTGCCGGGAGCCGGCGGGCCAGCTCCACGGAATCGGTGATCCCGAGCGGGGCGGTGTCGACATTCACAAAGTACGTTCCCTGCGGCGTGTAAACGTCCAGTCCGGCCGCCCGAAGCCCCTCGCTGAGGATGTCGCGCTTGTACTGGAGCGTATCGGCAATGCCCGTGTAGAACTCCTCCGGCAGGCCCAGGCCCACGGCGATGGCGGCCTGGAACGGGGTGCCGGAGCTGTAGCTCAGGAACTGCTTGACCGTCCGGGCGGCGGACACGAGGTGTTCCGGGCCGCTGAGCCAGCCGATCTTCCAGCCGGTGAACGAAAAGGTCTTCCCGGCGGAGGAAATCGTCAGCGTGCGTTCGGCTGCCCCGGGGAGGGTGGCCACCGGGATGTGCCGGACGCCGAACGTGAGGTGTTCGTAGACTTCGTCGGTGATGATGACGGCGTCGTGCGCTCCGGCGAGGTCAACGACGCGCTGCAGCACGTCACGCGGGAACACCGCACCGGTGGGGTTGTGCGGGTTGTTGACCAGTACGACCTTGGTGCGGTCGCTGAAGGCTGTCTCGAGGGCCTCCAGATCGGGCATGAAGTCCGGGGCGAGCAGCGGGGCCGTGACGTGCGTCGCTCCGGAGAGCCCAATGATGGCCCCGTAGGAGTCGTAGAACGGCTCAAACGTGAGCACCTCGTCGCCGGGGCCGACGAGGGCGAGCAGTGAGGCCGCGATGGCCTCGGTGGCGCCGGTCGTGACGATGATTTCCGTCTGCGGGTCCGGGGATAGCCCGTAGAACCGCTGCTGGTGGACGGAAATCGCCTCCCGCAGGCCGAGGATGCCCTTCCCCGGGGCATACTGGTTGGCTCCTGCGGCGATGGCTGCCTGGGCGGCCTCCTTGATTTCCACCGGGCCGTCCTCGTCCGGGAAGCCCTGGCCGAGGTTGATGGCGCCCGTGGTGAGGGCGAGCGTGGTCATTTCCTCGAAGATGGTCACGCCCAGCGACCCGTCGGCGGAGAGAAGATTGGCGCCCGACGCGGCACGCTGCCACGGGAAGCTGGCTGACGCGCCGGACCCGTTCACAGCGACCCTGCCTTGCCGGCATTGCCGCCGGTCTTTGCGTCGGCACCTGTGGCGGCCCGGCCGGTGAACTTGTCCATGGTGGAATAGATCCCGAAAATCCTGCCGCCGACGAAGTCCCAGGCCCGCAACGGCAGGATGCCTTTGAGGACCTTGCCCAGTTTCGCCATCGCGGGAGCTATCAGTTGCGGCTGCCCGGCCGCGGTCGCCCGCCAGGCCCGGTCCACGGCGTCCTCCGGTGTCATCAGCGGGGTCAGCAGCGGACCACGCGCGCCCTCGAACATGCCGGTGGAGATGTAGCTGGGGCAGAAGGTGGTCACCTTCAGGTGGTCGTAGCCCTGCTGCTCGAGTTCAAGCCGCAGCGAGTCGCTCCAGCCGATGACCGCCCATTTGGAGGCCGCGTAGACGCTCATCCTCGGGTTGGAGACGGTGCCGGCGGCGGAGGCGACGTTCAGGATCCGGCGGGGCCGGCCGGCGTCGGCCATCATCTCCGGAAGGAACGCGAGGGTGACGTACATCGGGGCCAGCGCGTTGATGTCCATGGTCAAGGCGATGTCCTGCTCCGGGCGGTGGTCCCAGAAGTATGCGCCGCGGACGATTCCGGCGTTGTTGACCAGCAGCGCCAGCGGCCCTTCGGCCCGGCTTTCCTCCGCGGCCTGGGCGATGGCGGCGGGGTCGGCGAGATCCACCTCCCGGACGACGGCGCGCGCCCCGAGGGCGCCCACGTCGGCGGCCGTGCATGCCAGGCCATCGGCGTCCAGGTCCCAGAGAATCACGACGGCGGCGCCCTCGCGGGCGGCGCGGAGGGCGTAGAGCCGGCCCATGCCCATAGCGGCACCCGTGATGAGAACGACGCCGCCATCCACGGTGAAAGGCACGCTGATGGGTTTGCTTGATGCTGACATTTAGTCATGGTAACCCGGGCTGTGGCGCGGATACGGTAGGTTCGGAGCATGAGACGCGCCGTATGCCCTGGGTCCTTTGACCCCATCCATAATGGCCACCTGGAAGTCATCGCCCGGGCCGCCGGACTCTTCGACGAGGTCATCGTGGGAGTCTCGACCAACTACGCCAAGAAATACCGCTTCAGCCTTGAGGAACGGATCGACATGGCCCGGGAAACCTTCGCGTCGCTGCGCGGCATCGTGGTGGAACCGGTGGGGGAGGGGCTCCTCGCGGAGTACTGCCGCAGGCGCGGGGTGTCCGCAATCGTCAAGGGCCTGCGCTCGTCCTCCGACTTCGACTACGAGTTGCCGATGGCCACCATGAACCGGCAGCTGACCGGGGTCGAAACGGTGTTCCTTCCCGCGGAGAGCCACTACCTCCACTTGTCCTCCACCCTCATCAAGGAAGTGTTCACGCTGGGCGGGAATGTCTCTGACTTCGTTCCCCGGTCCGTGCTGAAACGGCTCGTCCCGGGCGAGCCCGGTCCAGGACCAGTCGCGTAGAGGGTAAGCTTGACCGGTACTCGGCGGCCTGCCGCCGGTTGCGCGGCCCGAATCGTGGCTGGACCGCGGTCCCTGACCGCAGGCCTGCCGCCCGGTTTGAGTCCGTCCGGAAGTTCAGGCTAAGATAGTACGTCGGTCATATGTTCAACAGGAGTTCTCATTAAACGAGATGCTAGTTCGCCCCTGGCGTTCGACGTCAAGGACCTCGGACGCAGTCCGGGAAGCATGCGGACGCTGAAGGAACATGTACCCGCGCCAAGTGATCTTGGTGTGGCACTCATTGGCGTGCAGGAAGGCTCGGATGTCGGGCTGGACCTGCGGCTTGAGGCCGTACACGAAGGAATTCTGGTATCAGGAACTGCAAACGTCGAAGTTACTGGCGAATGCGGCCGATGCCTGGATCCCCTTGCGTATGACCTGGAGGTCAATGTGCAAGAACTTTTCTTCTACGAGGACGCTGAGTTCTCCGACGAAGAAGACGAAGAAGAGCAACGTCGAGTCGAGCACGATCTGATCGATCTTGAGCCGGTGTTGCGGGACGCAGTTGTCACCATGCTGCCGTTCCAGCCGGTGTGCCGGGAAGACTGCCAGGGCCTTTGCTCCGAATGCGGAGTTCGCCTGGAAGACGAGCCGGGGCATCACCACGAGATCGTAGATCCTCGTTGGGCCGCCCTAGCTGACTTGGCTAAGCCTGACCGGCAAAACTGATTTGTAAGTGTTGGACTAGAGAGAAATGAGTTAGCCGTGGCTGTCCCGAAGCGGAAAATGTCTCGCTCGAATACCCGCGCCCGCCGCTCCCAGTGGAAGGCAACTGCCCCCCACCTGGTGAAGACTGTCGAAAACGGCCAGGTTACCTACAGCCTGCCGCACCAGGCAAAGGTCGTTACCGACTCGGCTGGCACCGCGCTGTTCCTTGAATACAAGGGCCGCAAGGTCGCAGACGTCTAATCCGCCAACTGGCTGAATAAGATGTCTTCAACTGAAGAGCTTCTGAAGCGTCTCGGTGTCTCTATTGACGCCGGGACGCTTCGTCTTGCTCTGACACACCGTTCCTACGCCTACGAAAACGGCGGCATCCCCACCAACGAACGGCTCGAGTTCCTGGGCGACTCCATTCTGGGGTTCTCTGTAACCGACGCGCTGTACCGCGACAACCCCACGCTGCCCGAAGGCGACCTGGCCAAACGCCGCTCCGCCGTCGTCAGCACCCGGGCGCTGGCAGGCATCGGCCGCAGCATCGGGCTGGGTGACTACATCTACCTTGGGCAGGGCGAAAAGCTCACCGAAGGCAAGAACAAGGCGTCCATCCTGGCGGACACCATGGAGGCGCTGATCGGTGCCACCTATATCTCCAATGACATCGAGACGGCCCGGCAGCTGGTGATGCGGTTGATCGGGCCGCTGCTCCAGGACGCGGCAGCCCTCGGCGCCGGAACCGACTGGAAGACGTCCATCCAGGAGCTAGCCGCCAGCCGGCAGCTCGGAACCATCAACTACGCAGTGGACGGCTCCGGGCCGGACCACGCGCGGACCTTTGAGGCCGTGCTGCGGATCGGCGGCACTGACTACGGCACCGGCAGCGGCAATTCCAAGAAGGAAGCCGAACAGGAAGCCGCCGCCGACGCCTGGCGCCGGCTGACGGCCCCGGCCGGTTCCGTGCCGGATGTGTCGGGAGCGGTCCCGGCATCCCCGCCGGACACGCCGTCGACGCAGACCGGCAGCTAGGCAGCAGCCTTGCCTGAACTGCCAGAGGTCGAAGTTGTCCGGCGCGGCCTGGTGAGCTGGGTGCGGGGACGGACCATCACTTCTGTTGACGTGGTGGACCCCCGTTCCCTGCGCCGGCACGCGCTCGGACCCGAGGACTTCGCCGGAAACCTGGAAGGCGCCCGCGTCCTGGACGTAGTACGGCGCGGTAAATTCCTGTGGATGCCGCTGGCGGACACGCCCGCGCCGGCCGGACCGTTCCCTTCGGGGCCGGATGCCGTGGCCTCGGGGGATTCGATGGCGCTTCCCGCCGTGGCACTCATGGCCCACCTTGGCATGTCCGGGCAGCTCCTCATGCAGGACGGGGGCGTGCCGGACGAGAAACACTTGAAAGTGCGGCTGCGCCTGAGCGCTGCCGAGGGAATGCCGGACCAGCTCCGGTTCGTGGACCAGCGTATCTTCGGCGGCTTGTTCCTGACCTCGCTCATCCCGACCCCGGACGGCGGACCCGGTGGGCTCGCCGAAACGCCCCTGCCGCTGATCGCCGCGGAGGCCGCCCACATTGCCCGGGACCCGCTGGACCCGCACTTCTCCTTCGACGGGTTCTACCGGCGCCTCCGCACCCGCAAGACCGGGCTCAAGCGCGCCCTGCTGGATCAGGGCCTGGTGTCCGGTATCGGCAACATCTATGCTGACGAGGCCCTGTGGAAGGCGAAGCTGCACTATGCCCGGCCCACGGACACCCTTCGCCGCCCGGACGCCCTCCGGGTGCTCGAGGCCGCCCGCGAAGTCATGACCGAAGCCCTCGCCGCCGGCGGGACAAGCTTCGACTCGCTTTACGTCAACGTCAACGGAGCCTCCGGCTACTTCGACCGCGCCCTCAACGCCTACGGCCGCGAGGGCCAGGAATGCAAACGCTGTGCAGCGGCTGGCACCGTGAGCCTGCTCAAGCGGGAACAGTTCATGAACCGCTCCTCCTACACCTGCCCCGTGTGCCAGCCCCGGCCCCGGAACGGCCGCTGGTGAACCCGGCACCCTCACGCTGGGCCGGGTCCGCCCGGCGGCCGGTGTCCAGCCCGTCTAACCCCCGAAATCCCCGGCTTTCCGCGCTTGAACCGGTAGATTTGGGGCAGGAAAGCACCCCCGGCAGCGGTTGCTGCTGCCGCCACCGAAAGAGAGCCGAAGCACCTTGCATCTGAAGAGCCTGACCGTTCGGGGATTCAAGTCGTTCGCCTCAGCGACCACGTTTGAGTTCGAACCAGGCGTCACCGCGGTGGTCGGCCCGAACGGCTCGGGCAAATCCAATGTGGTGGACGCCCTCGCCTGGGTCATGGGCGAGCAGGGGGCCAAGACACTCCGCGGCGGAAAGATGGAAGACGTCATTTTCGCCGGCACGTCCGGCCGGCCGCCCCTGGGCAGGGCCCACGTCTCGCTGACCATCGACAACAGCGACGGCGCCCTCCCCATCGAGTACAGCGAAGTGACCATCTCGCGCACCCTGTTCCGCACCGGCGGTTCCGAGTACGCCATCAACGGCGCCAGCTGCCGGCTGCTGGACATCCAGGAGCTGCTCTCGGATACCGGTCTGGGCCGGGAAATGCATGTGATCGTCGGCCAGGGCCAGCTGGACAAGGTCCTTCACGCCACCCCGGAAGACCGGCGCGGCTTCATCGAGGAGGCCGCGGGCATCCTCAAACACCGCCGCCGCAAGGAAAAGACGGTCCGCAAACTCGAAGCCATGCAGGCGAACCTGCAGCGCCTCAGCGACCTCACCGGCGAACTCCGGCGCCAACTGACCCCGTTGGGGAAACAGGCCGAGGTGGCCCGGCGCGCCCAGACCGTCCAGTTCGAGGTCCGCGATGCACGCTCACGCCTCCTGGCCGACGACCTCGTCCAGCTGCAGTCCGCGCTGGCACAGGACGCCGCGGATGAAGCGGCACTCAAGGGCCGCCGTGCAGTCGTCGACCGGGACCTCGAGGCCGGCCGCCAGCGCCAGGCAGCCCTCGAGCAGCTTGCCGCCGAGGCGACGCCGAAGCTCAACGCCGCGCGGGAGAACTGGTACCAGCTCTCCGCCGCACGCGAACGCTTGCGTTCCCTTGGCTCGCTCGCCGGGGAGCGCCGCCGCCTGCTCGGCGCCGCGGATGGGGTCCCTGACTCCGGCCGGGACCCCGACCAGCTCGATCAGCAGGCGGCCCGCGTCCGTGAAGAACAAGCCGGGCTGGAGCAAGCGATCCTGGCACGGCGCCTCGCCCTGGAGGCCGCGACCGCGGCCAAACAGGACGCCGAGAACGCTGCCGAGGCGGAGAACAAACGGCTCGCGGCCCTGCTCCGCGCCGCCGCAGACCGGCGCGAAGGCCTGGCCAAACTCGCCGGGCAGGTCGGCGCGGCCAGGTCCCGGGTGGAGTCGGCCCAGGCCGAACTCGGCCGGCTGCGGGAGTCACAGAAGGCCGGCGAGGAGCGCCGCAGGCATGCCCAAAGCGAGTTCACGGCACTGGAGTCGCAGGTGGCCGGCGTGGAGGACGGCGAGGAGGGCCTTGACGCCGAGTACGAGGACGCCAGCGCGGCCCTGGACGCCGTCGTCGCCGAGATCGATGCCCTGCAAGCGGCCGAACGCGAGGGCGAGCGGGAACGCGGCGCCCTCGTGGCGCGACGCGACGCCCTCCAGCTGGGCTTGAACCGGAAGGACGGCTCCGGGCATGTCCTCGGCTCCGGTGAGTCCGGCGTGCTGGGAGCACTGGCGGCCATGATTACCGTGGAGCCCGGGTTCGAGTCCGCGATAGCCGCTGCCCTCGGCAGTTCCTCGGATGCCGTCGTGGTGCGGGACGGCGACGCCGCCGCTGCTGTTGTGAGGTTATTGAAGGACGACGACGCCGGCCGGGCCTCGCTGCTGCTGGCGGATGTTCCGGCCGGCGCGGCTCGTCCCGTGCCCGATGTCCCGCCGCTTCCGGACGGGGCCCGCTGGGCGGCCGGACTGGTCACGGCCTCGGGTGCCGCCGAGGCGGCAAATCTCCGCCGGCCGGTGGACCGGCTCCTGGCGGGGATCGCCGTCGTCGGCGACCTGGACGCCGCGGCGCGGCTGATTGCTGCCCGCCCCGAACTCGCTGCCGCCACCACGGCCGGGGACGTATTCACGGCGCTGACGGTGGATGGCGGCTCCGCCAAGGCACCTTCCCTGCTCGAAGTCCAGGCGGCCGTCGACGACGCCGCGGCGAAGCTGGCCTCGGTCACGGCCGGGCTGGAACGCAACCGCTTCGCCCTCTCGGCCGCGCAGGCCCGGCGGGCCGAGGCCGAGGACCGTGCGGATGCCGCCCTGGGCAGGCTCCACGACTCCGATGCGAAGCTGGCGGCCGTCGCCGAGCGCCTGGGGCACCTCAACTCGGTGCTGCGCAGCGCCGTCGGGGAAAGTGACCGCCTGGCCGCGTCCCTGGCCAAGGCCGAGGGCAACATCCTCAGCGAGCAGGAATCCCTGGAAGCGGTGTCGGCGCGGCTGGCCGCGGCCCAGGGTGCGCCCGCCGAGGAGGAGCCTTCCCCGGAGCACCGCGACGCCCTGGCCCTGGCCGCCTCGCTGGCCCGGAGCAGCGAAATGGACGCGAGGCTCGCCCTGCGGAGTGCTGAGGAGCAGTTGGGCTCCACCCGCAACCGGGCGGCCTCGCTCGAACGCGCTGCCGCCACCGAGCGCCGCGCCCGGGAGGAGGCCGCCGAACGCGCGCGCCGGCGCCGGCTCCAGGCCCGGCGGGCAGCCGCCGTTTCGACCGCCGTGCACCATGTGCTCGGGTTCATCGACGCGTCCGTGGAACTCGCCCGCCAGGAACGGGACAGCGCCGAGGAACACCGGGAACGGATGGACCGCGAGCTCGCGGAGGTGAGGACCGGCAACGGCGCCCTGGCCCGTGAACTGGCGGACCTTACGGACTCCGTTCACCGCGACGAGCTCGCCCGCGCGCAGCAGCGGCTCCGGATCGAGGCGCTGGAGCTCAGGAGCGTGGAGGAGCTGGGGCTCACCGCGGACCAGCTCGTGGCCGACTACGGCCCCGATCAACCCGTGCCCCTGCCCGCGGGTGGATCCGGCGACAAATGGGCTGCGTTGCGCGCCCCCGTGGACGAAGAAGGCCGCGAGATTCCCGAGGGCGGGCCCTTCGTCCGCGCAGAGCAGGAAAAACGGCTCAAGAGGGCCGAACGGGATCTCTCGGCCCTGGGCAAGGTCAACCCGTTGGCGCTGGAGGAATTTGCCGCGCTCGAGGAACGCCATCAGTTCCTCAGTACCCAGCTCGAGGACCTCAAATCCAGCCGCAAGGACCTGCTGGACATCATCAAGGAAGTCGATGAGCGCGTGCAGAAGGTCTTTGCCGAAGCATTCGAGGACACGTCCGCCCAGTTCGTCCGCGTCTTCGCGCGGCTGTTCCCCGGAGGCGAAGGCCGGCTGATCCTGACCGACCCTTCCGACATGCTCACCACGGGCATCGAAGTGGAAGCCCGCCCGGCCGGGAAGAAAATCAAGCGGCTGTCCCTGCTCTCCGGCGGGGAGCGTTCGCTCACTGCGGTGGCACTGCTCGTGGCCATCTTCAAAGCCCGGCCCTCGCCCTTCTACGTCATGGACGAGGTGGAGGCCGCCCTGGACGACACCAACCTGGGCCGCCTCATCACCATCTTCGAGGAGCTGCGCGAGTCCAGCCAGCTGATCATCATCACCCACCAGAAGCGCACCATGGAGGTTGCCGACGCCCTGTACGGCGTGACAATGCGCGGGGACGGCGTCTCCACCGTGATCAGCCAGCGGCTCGGCGCCGGGGTCTGACCCGGGCGGCACTGCCGCGGGGTCTACGCCCGCGGCGTGTTCGGGGTTTATGAGAAGCTAGGGGAGTGAACGACATCCTCCCCATTCTCCTGCCCATTCTCGCTGCCCTGGTGGTCCTTGGCGTGCTGATTCCGGTTCTCATGAAGACGCGGAAGAACATCACGAACTACCCCGGAACGCGTGATGCGAACGATCCCGCGGCGACAGGCACCGGCGCCGCCGGAACCCTCGTGGAGGACGGTCCGGGGCCAGTCCGCGAACGCAAGGCTCCCGACGCCGTCGACCTTGAAGGCCTCGAAACGGTCGAGGTGCCGGACAACGTCGCGGGGCTGGAAACCGTGCCGGTGGAGACCCCGTTGCCCGTGGCCGGGCGCCTGACCCGCCTGCGGGAACGCCTGGTCAAGTCCAACAACATCTTCGGCAAGGGCCTGCTGGCACTGCTCTCCGCGGACAAGATCGATGAGGACGTCTGGGACGAGGTGGAGGAGACCCTCCTGCTGGCCGACCTTGGCACCGAGCCGACGATGCAGCTCGTGGACGCCCTCCGGGAGCGCGTCAAAGTGATCGGCACGCGCTCGCCCGAGCACGTCAAGGCACTCCTGCGCGAGGAACTCATCAAGCTCGTGGACCCCACCATGGACCGCAGCCTCAACGTCGAACGCCATGCCGACAAACCCGCAGTCATGATGGTGGTAGGGGTCAACGGCGTGGGCAAGACCACGACCGTCGGCAAGCTCGCCCGCGTGCTCGTAGCCGAAGACAAGGACGTCCTGCTGGGCGCCGCTGACACTTTCCGCGCCGCCGCCGCCGAGCAGCTGGCCACGTGGGGACAGCGTGTCGGGGTCCCCACGGTACGATCCGACGTCCACGGCGCAGACCCGGCGTCGGTCGCCTACGAGGCTGTCAAGGCAGGCATCGAGCAGGAAGTCGACGTCGTCATGATCGACACCGCCGGGCGCCTGCAGAATAAGGTCGGCCTGATGGACGAGCTCGGCAAGGTCAAGCGCGTCATCGAGAAGCTGGCCGAGGTCGACGAGGTGCTCCTGGTCCTGGATGCCACGACGGGCCAGAACGGACTGAACCAGGCCCGTGTCTTCGCCGAAGTCGTCAACATTACGGGCATTGTCCTAACGAAACTCGACGGCACCGCCAAGGGAGGGATCGTCGTCGCCATCCAGAAGTCACTCGGCGTTCCGGTCAAGCTCATCGGCCTCGGCGAGGGCGCCGATGACCTGGCGCCGTTCGACGCCGAAAGCTTCGTCGACGCGCTGCTGAACTAGGCCGCGAAGCCCGGCCGGGCCGTGCAGCTGAACTGAGCCGCGCGGCTGAACCAGGCCTGGGGCGGCGTCCGCCACCGCCTTGGATTATGCGGCTGGCCGCTGGAACGTCTCGCGTGCCAGCAGCCAGACCGCGGCCGCGGCTATCAGCACGCTGCCGGTGACGCCGAAGGCCCAGCCGTAGCCCAGCCGGTCCGCCAGCAGGCCGGCGACCACCGGGCCGATGATCGCACCGCTGTCCTGGGTCATCTGGAAGACGGCCAGGACCCGGCCGCCGGAGCGTTCGTTGCCGATCACGTCGGCTATTGCCGCCTGCTGGGCCGGGCCGAGCAGCCCGGAGCCGATCCCGGCGATTGCTGACGCGAGCAGGAACCAGGGCAGCTCGTGCGTGAAACCGATG
This sequence comes from Arthrobacter sp. 05T442, assembly GCF_056395945.1. NCBI lineage: Bacteria > Bacillati > Actinomycetota > Actinomycetes > Micrococcales > Micrococcaceae > Arthrobacter > Arthrobacter sp. 05T442. Next base: position 36,852 of record NZ_JBFTKM010000026.1, read on the forward strand.
GCTGCCGTGGCCGTTCCCGTGACCATTAGGCCCGCCAGCATCATCGGCTTCCGGCCCGCGCTGTCCGCGAGCCGGCCCGAGAACGTCAGTGCCACCGCGTTGCCGCCCGCGAACACCGCCAGCGCCCAGCCGGCGGACGTCGGCCCGGCGCCCAGGGCGACGACGGCGAAGAGCGGCACCGTCGCCATCCGCACCCCGAACGTGGCCCAGCCGTTGGCGAAGCTGGAAAACAGCCCGGCCCGGTAGGCGCTGTCCCGCAGCGCTTCGCGCAGCTCCATGGCCGGAGGAGTTGAGCCCGGCAGCCGCGAGCCCGCCGGAGCATGGCTGAGCTGGGTCTGGACGACGAGCGCCGCCAGCACCAGCGCCGCCGCGTAGGCAAGGAACGGAACCCTCAGCCCGAAGTTCGCGAGCAGCCCGCCGACGATCGGCCCGCAGACATTTCCGATCAGGAACGCCGAGGCGTAGGCCCCGGAGACACGGCCGCGGCTCTTCGGCGGCGCCAGCCGGACCACCAGGGCCATCGACGCCACCGTGAACATCACCGAACCGGCGCCGCCGAGTCCCCGGAAGACGAGCAACTGCCAGTAGTTCTGGGCGAATGCGCACGCCGCCGTGGACGCGGCCACAATCAGCAGTCCGGCGACATAGACCGGCCGTTCGCCGAGCCGCACGATCAGGGCACCGCCCGCCGGGGCAAAGACGAGCCGCATGAACGCGAAGATGCTCACGATCACGGCAGCCGCCGTCGCACCCACATCAAAAGTCGTGGCGAACTGCGGGAGCACCGGCGCGACAAGGCCGAAGCCGATCGCAATGAGGAACGCCGCAACCAGCATCACCTTGATGTCCCGGGGCAGGCGGCCGCGGCCCGGCTGACCGTCGCCTGCCTCAGGCAGCGCGCCGCCGCGGAAACGGGTGGTTTTGCTCATAGGTGCTGTCGTCCTTGGGGAAGTCCCGGGTGCCGGATGGCGGCGGGAGTGATTAATCGCGTGAAACATAACCGTAACAAGCGCGAGACGCACCATTTACGTCCGGGAGGTTCTTGTAACACTCCGGCAATCTAAATCCTCCGCCGGCGAAACACGACCCGGCGAAACTTTTCTTAGAACGCAAACATGCGTTGGGACCGGCGGACAAGTCCGCACCTAAAAGCAAGAGAGGACGTAGACCATGGAACTCACCGCAGGTCTCGTTTGGCTCCTGGTCGCATCAGCCCTCGTGCTGTTCATGACCCCGGGCCTCGCATTCTTCTACGGCGGCATGACCCGCGCCAAGTCGGCTTTGAACATGATGATGATGAGCTTCGTCGCCATTGGAACCGTGGGCATCATGTGGGTCCTGTGGGGCGCCTCGATGGCTACGAGCAACGAAGACAACTTCTTCCAGATCTTCGCGAACCCCTTCAGCCACTTCGGGCTGCACAACTTCACCGACCCGGCGGATCTGCTCAAGGTAGGCTACGCGGCCACCTTCGCCATCATCACGGTGGCCCTGATTTCCGGTGCCGTCGCCGACCGGGCCAAGTTCTCGGCGTGGGTCATCTTCACGCCTATCTGGGCCACCCTTGTCTACGCGCCGCTGGCCTTCATGGTCTGGGGCGGGGGCCTCTTCTCCAAGGACGGCTGGTTCGGCCAGACGTTTGCCCCGGTGATCGACTTCGCCGGCGGTACCGTGGTCCACATCAACGCCGGCGTGGCCGGCCTCATCCTGGTTCTGATCATCGGCAACCGCAAGGGCTTCGGCAAGGACCCGAACCACCGCCCGCACAACATCCCGTTCGTCATGCTGGGCGCTGCAATCCTCTGGTTCGGCTGGTTCGGCTTCAACGCCGGTGCCGCCGCCACGGTCGAGCAGGCCGGCCTGATCTGGATCAACACCCTCGCCGCTCCGGCAGCGGCCATGCTCGGCTGGCTCGCCGTCGAACGCTTCCGCGACGGTCACCCGACGTCCCTCGGCGCCGCTTCCGGCGTCGTGGCCGGCCTTGTCGCCATCACCCCGGCCTGCGCCAACGTCTCCCCGCTCGGCGCGATCGCCCTTGGCGTCGTCGCCGGTGTGGCCTCGGCCCTCGCCGTCGGCCTGAAGTTCAAGTTCGGCTATGACGACTCGCTCGACGTCGTCGGCGTGCACCTTGTTTCGGGTGTTGTCGGCACCGTGGCGATCGGCTTCCTGGCTACCCCCACCCAGGGCACCGCGGGCCTGTTCTACGGCGGCGGCACCACGCAGCTCGTCGCCCAGGTTCTCGCGGCACTGTGCTCCATCATCTTCACCGCGGTGATGACCTTCATCATCGCCTTCCCGATCCACAAGCTCATGGGCTTCCGGGTATCCCAGGAACAGGAAGTCGTCGGCGTGGACCTGAGCCTGCACGCCGAGACCGCCTACGAGTTCGGCGTCGGCGGCCACGGCGGAAGCTTCCAGCCGCTGCACGAGCTCATCACCGGCAAGCCGCAGGGCGAGGACCTCGGATCCGCCGCCGGGGTAGCCGCCGTGGACGTCGCATCGAACGGCAAGAAGACCGCAGCAGGTAAGGAAAGTGTGGGGGCATGAAACTGATCACAGCAATCGTCCGTCCGGAAAAGCTTGAGTCCATCCGCGAAGGGCTGGAAGCCTACGGCGTGCAGGGCCTCACGGTCAGCGCGGCCAGCGGCTACGGCCGGCAGCGCGGCTACACCGAGGTGTACCGCGGGGCCGAGTACAACGTGGACCTCCTGCCCAAGATCCGGGTCGAGGTACTGGCCACAGACGAGCAGGCGGACGACATCCTGGATGTCATCATTGCCAGCTCGAACACCGGCCGGGCCGGAGACGGCAAGGTATGGACGATGGATGTGTTCGAGGCAGTCAGGGTGCGCACCGGGGAGCGCGGATCGGCCGCCATCTAGCCGAACCCGCGCCAGCGGAACAGATGTGAAGAAGCGGGCCGGATACCGGAAAGGTATCCGGCCCGCTTCCTTCTGTCCGCGTTGGCCGGCCGGCCGGCCGTTCAGCTGGGCCAGCCCTCCGGGCGTCTAGCTGGGCCAGCCCTCCGGGCGTCTAGACGATATGAAGTGTGGCCGGTTCCCGGTCCGGAGGACTGGAACCTCGGGTTCAAAGAGGTTCGTGGGTTGCCGTTCCGGGTCTTCCGCACGTTAGGTGCGGGGGTATGGACTGGCAGAGCCACAKTTGAACGTCTGGAGGTTCCAGCCATGAATAAGCGTACTTACGTCGGTTTGGATGTCCATGCACGGAGCGTGAAGGGCTGCGCGATCGACCGTGAAACCGGCGAGATCCTGAGGCAGAGCCTGGCCGCCAACGATGCCGGGATCGCCGAG